>CAYJTU010000104.1:0-12665 GCA_964373105.1 uncultured Moraxellaceae bacterium
TCTACTCATGAACAAGCAGGCGCTGGCCTCAATGCCTGTACCCCTGAACAACTCATCACCATTCAAAAGCTCAACGCGGCGTATATGGAAAAGTTTGGCTGGCCATTTATCGTCGCGGTACGCGGCATGAATGTCGAAGCCATCATTGCCGCGATTCAAACCAGACTCAATCACACCGCCGAGCAAGAGTTTGAACAAGCTCTACAACAGATAAGTCGCATCGCCAGCCTGCGCTTGGATGGACTATTGATTGATGCTTAACGATCTATTGATACTGAATTGAGATACCCTAAACAACACTGACGCTCTACATAAAAAAGCACGACACCCTCTTCAGGCAGCGTGCTTTTTTTGTTGCAGCGCTTAGATCGATAACGAATGACCTCGCGCTAATCAGGCATTAAGCGTACGCAACGCTCGACACTGATTGCTGCTTAGTTGGCAATGGTGTTTGTGCTTTCGAGGCAGCAGTTTGCGGACGTAAATACGCCGACTTGGTATCTCGCATGACCGCAATCACTTGCTCACGGAACCAACGGCATTCCTCCGAATGATGCGATCTGTCATGCCAGAGCAAATAGAACGGTATCGGTGGAAAATCAATCGGGATATCAGAGACTTTAAGTGGCATGAGCGAGCAAAAATGTTCGGCAAAAATGCGTGGCGCTGAGAACACCGCATCCATCTGCATCAGCATATAGGGCACCATATTAAAATACGGCACATAGACCACGATATTACGTTTCAATCGCTCTTTCGCCAAGTGCAGATCAATCACGCCGCGCTGCCCGACCGTATACGGTGTCGGCACCAGATGCTCGGCATTCAAGTACGTGTCTTTGGTCAAGGTCTGCCCTGCCAATGGGTGGGCTTTACGCATCAAGCACACCACCTCATCCTCAAACAGCGGCGCCAAGCGTAGATGCTCTGGCGGCTGAGGCCAGTTGGCAATTACGCCATCCAGCATGCCGGTCTCTAAGGCATTGCTATAGTTAAAGTCAGGGCCGAGTGAATGCAGGATCACTTGCGAATTTGGTGATAAACGGCGAATCCGGCTCATCATCTCACCCAGCATGACGGCACTTAAATAATCCGGTGTTGCGAGGTTGTAGACACGGCGCGACTGACTGGGATCAAAACGAACTTGTTGAATGCCGATTGCTTCAATCTGGCTCAGTGCAGCACGCACCGGTTCAAGTAAGGCTTGTCCACGCTCGGTTGGGATCATGCCGTTGCGGCTACGCACCAAGAGTTGATCGCCGGTGATTTCACGTAAACGACGGAGAGAGGTACTGACTGCGGGTTGTGATTGATTCAAACGTCTTGCTGCATTTGACACACTACTCTCTGAAAGCAACGCATACAAAACTTGTAATAAATGAACGTCTAACGATTCCCACTTGCTGGAAGTACTCATTGCTTAAGCCTCAATTTTTTCGTGATACAGATCATGTATTTTGAAAATGTTTTTTCAGTTTTTAAAATACAGATCGTGCATTTTCAAAATGAAAAACATACTAACCATGTGGTAAGCAATATCTATTCCAAAAAACTACTTCACACGAAAAAAATTTCGGAGCAATGCGCTACTGTCAAGAGGGTCAAAGCATATAGCGCTTATTAGTTTTTCTTACTCTTCTTAAAGTTCTGCCACTTATCGCTCATTGCCTTTGCTGTTTCACGTTCACGCGCATTATCACCCGCTTGATACAGAACCGTGCCTTGCAAGCGTTCGGGCAAGAACTCTTGCTGTACAAAGTTCCCCGCAAAGTCATGCGCATATTTATAGCCAACGCCATAGCCCTGCTCCTTCATCAAACGCGTAGGGGCATTGCGTAGATGCATAGGCACAGGGAGCTCCGCTGTTTTTTCGGCAAGGTCAAGGGCGGCATTGATGGCCAGATAGGTGCTATTACTTTTGGCACTGGTCGCCAAATAGACCACAGTTTGACCCAAAATAATGCGGCATTCCGGATAACCGATCGCCTGCACCGCACGGAAGCACTCTCCGGCCAATAACAGTGCATTGGGATTGGCATTGCCAATATCTTCGGAGGCTAAAATCAGCATACGGCGCGCGATAAAGACCGGATCTTCACCGCCTTTAATCATGCGCGCCATCCAATACAGTGCCGCATCAGGGTCACTGCCCCGCATCGATTTGATAAAGGCCGATACGATATCGTAATGCTGATCACCTGATTTATCATAGCGCACGATGTTCTGCTGGGCACTTTGTAGTACCAGATCATTGGTGATCACCACATCAGCATCGACTGGTTGCGTATCGACAATCAATTCAAGCAGATTAAGTAATTTACGCGCATCCCCGCCCGACAATTGCAACAGTGCATCTGGCTCACGTAAGACAATACTTCGATTCTTAAGCTCAGTATCGATCGTCAATGCACGCTCAACGACAGCAATCAACTCCTCACGACTCAGGCCATGCAGCGTATAGACCTGACAGCGGGACAACAGCGCAGAGTTCACCTCAAAAGACGGATTCTCGGTTGTCGCACCGATCAAGGTAATTTTGCCTTTCTCAACCGCCGCAAGCAGCGCATCCTGCTGTGATTTATTGAAGCGATGAATCTCATCAATGAACACGACTGGCGGCGCAAGAAGACCCGCTTGCTCGCCGCCTTGTCCGATGACATCACGGATGTCTTTCACCCCCGCACTGATGGCAGACAAGCTAATCAGTGGACGATCAACAGCTTCGGCCAGAAGCAGTGCGAGGGTGGTCTTCCCGACGCCTGGCGGCCCCCAAAAAATGATCGATGGTAGACGTCCTTGGTCAACGGCTTGTCTAAGCGGCCCATTCTCACCCAGCAAATGCTGCTGACCAATGACATCAGATAAACGGCGTGGACGGATACGTTCAGGAAGCGGGATTAAGGAGGTGGTCATGAGAATGTTTTATTGTCAATTTGAAAATGAAATTTGATCCAGTATAAACGGGAAAGCACGTCAGTGCTGTGATGTTTTTTAACACAAATGAATGAGATACTTGATTGAAACAGGCAGTGATCACACGCCAAACCGTGTCACTCTGGGGAAATCGAGCAATATGCGCATTTCCTGAATCAAGCGGGCGAGATGATTACGATCACGGACTAAAACTGAGAGATTGCTGGACTCTTCCAAGCTTTCCAAACGTTCGACTCCACCTTGAAATTGGCGGATCAGATAGATCAATTGCGTGCTTTCTTCATCAGTGATCGGACGATCGATTTTGAGGTGAACGGGGAAGCGCGGATCGGTATCAGTGCTGGTTTGCCAGTGTAATCGGACGACATTTTCAGGATGGCGATTAAGCTCATGTTTCAAATTCGGACAGCGTCTGCGATGAACGACTAATCCTCGGCGGGTCAGATGACCATCGATACGATCCCCTAAGATCGGAATACAACACGGCGCATAGCGCACGTCTAGTCCATCAGTTCCAATGATTAAATTATTGGATTGATTAACATGCAGTGAGCTTTCAGCAACTGCCGCACCATGCGACTCCGAGAGATGCGTCAGTAAGCGTGTCGCGACCATTTGTGGTAAGAGCGCGCCCAGTGCTATTTTTTCAAACAACTGCGCTTTACTCTTCAGATGCTGCCAATCCAACACACCAGTCCAATCCTCATCGGATAAACTCTGAATGTCGATTTGGTAGAGCTGGAGTGCGCGGCTCAAGGCTTGCTGACCTAAAGCTAAACGATCCGTTGGCTCAGACGCTTTCAAGACTTGCTGAATTGCTCGCCGCGCCTTGCCGGTATTCACAAAGCCCAACCAGTCCGGATTAGGTGTCGCTAAGTCATCAGTCACGATCTCAACCACTTGCCCGGTACTGAGCGGCGTCGCGAGCGGGCACGGCAGACCATCGATGCTCGCTGCAACAGCATGATTACCCAGATAGAGACTGGCGGCATAGGCAAAATCAACCGCAGTCGCGCCTTGCGGCAACTCATGCAGATCGCCATCTGGCGTATACACGGAGATTTTCTCACGATGCAGATAGTCCAGCAGCGCATCAAAGGTATTGGTTGCACAGTCCTTATCGATCAACTCTCCCAAGTTTCGCAGTGACGCTTGGATAGCAGAGCGCGATGACTGCGGTGCAATATCACCCAATACCACACCCAATTGCGCGGTTTTGCGCATCAACTGTGTGCGTAGCGTGATGTCCAAACGACCGCGCTCATCACTGAGTGAGAGTTGTAAGGCTTGATTACCGCCAGGCAGGGGATTACGAATATGATCAATCAATTGCGACCATAAGAAATGTTCTCGAACCACAGCCGCAAACTGATCGCATTCGGCAATGCTTTCCAGCTCGATCTCATACGCATGGGTATGCAACAAGGTGGGGATATCGGCGTGCTCATTGAGGAAACGCTGATAGAGCGTGATGTCGTTATTGATGCAAATCGGCGTGCCATGTAAATCATGCCCGGCGATAAAGCGGCCAATCTCCCCCGCCCAGTGTTGTTTAGCACGCAGCCGATCATCTGTACTTTGCACCAATTCATCATGCAGACGTTTAAACAACTCTGGCTCTAGGTTTTCATAGCACAAAATTTCAAGCTGATCCGCGATTTCATTGACACCGACCAAACGCCCCATCGGGACAAAAATATTCAAGGTTTCAGAGGCAATCGCACGTCGTCGATCAGGTTTCAGTGCCGCAAGCGTCGACATATTATGCAGGCGATCAGCAAGCTTAATCACGATTACGCGCGGATCATTGAGGGTGGCAGTCAGAATCTTGCGCAGCGTCGCCGCTTTATTATCATTTTTATCATTGGAAACCGTAAGCTTGGTCAAGCCATCCACGATATCAGCAACTGTTTGCCCAAAGCGCTCTTCGATTTCATCTTTGCTGACATCGGTATCTTCGATCACATCATGCAGCAATGCCGCCATGAGACTTTCAGTATCCAACCGCATATTGCCGAGGACCTCAGCAACCGCAATTGGATGGACGATATACGGCTCACCACTTTTTCGTGTCACACCCAAATGCGCAGTGTCCGCAAAAGCACATGCATCCATAACTTGTTTGATTTGCGAGTCGAGCAGATATTCACTAAGTGTCGCGCGTAGACCCGCCGTCAAGTCTGGAAGATGACTCCAACTTGTCGAGGTATAGCCTGCTTTTTCAAAAGCAGTTAGCTGGACGCGCCCTTGATTTAACTCAAGATCGCGATCTGGCGTCGCGGTTGTCATGGGTGTTCAACTAGGCAAATGAATACGAATACGATAAGGACACTTAAATGAAACGCATATCACGGTATATTGTCAATGAATATAAGCTATTTTTTTATCAGAATAAACAAAATACCGCCATATCTATCGACTAATTCTCCACTTCGTCCAACCAAAGTAAAACAACGCTATCATCTCGTAAATGGCTAGTGCCTCGGTTTATGTATAGTGAAGCTCTGCCCTTTCACGTACAATTCACCCATAGCGACGCATAGACTTGATTCAAGCGATGAACCTGTCACTCCCGCTTAACGCCACTGAGCTAACCGACCGCCATGACAACGAACCCAATGATGTCCCCACTCACAGCACCCCATCAGGATGCGCATATCAGTGCGCCTCTGCTTGAGCTGCTCAGTGTGATGACCCGCTTACGTGCAGAATGCCCGTGGGATCAAGCGCAAACGCCTGCAAGCCTGACCCGCTATGCAATCGAGGAAGCTTACGAAGTTGAAGCAGCGATTCAAACCGGTAATATCGATCATATCCGTGATGAGTTGGGGGACCTCCTACTGCAGGTGGTTTTTCAAGCACAGATGCATGCTGAACAAGGACATTTTAATTTTTTCGACATCGCCCAGACCCTCTCGCAAAAACTGATTCGCCGGCATCCGCATGTCTATGGTGATGAAATAGCGGCACAAGCCGCTGATGTCAGCGTGCTTTGGGAACAAGTCAAACAAAAAGAACGTGCAGCGAAAGGCGAGCAGACTTCAATCTTGAACGACGTCAAACATGGCTCCCCGCTCATTCAAGCCCAATCCTTACAAAAGCTTGCTGCTAAAGTCGGCTTTGACTGGCCAGATGTGCAGGGTGCGCGAGATAAGCTTTCTGAAGAAATCGCAGAACTGGATGAGGCTATAGCTGCCAAAGACCTTGGCAAAATTGAAGATGAACTGGGCGATAGTTTTTTTGCACTCGTCAATGTCGCGCGTAAATCCGGAATCCAAAGTGAAAGTGCGCTGTTAGGCACTATTGCTAAGTTTCGCAGACGCTTTCATTTTGTTGAAGCGGAATTAAAAAGCCAAGGCAAAAGCCTTGAGGAAGCAGATTTAGCCACCATGGATCAGTTATGGGATGAGGCAAAACGTTTAGAGCGCCTGCCAAAACAAGATACAATGCACGCAGCGATACTAGATACACCCCATACAACAGACAACACCGCTTTGCATTTGGAGTCCAAATCATCCTGATGAATGCTCACGCCAAGCTGCTTACACCATCCGAACTCATTGACCCGTTTGCGCGTTCAATTAAGTACGTTCGGCTATCAGTGACAGATCGTTGTGATTTTCGCTGTGTGTATTGCATGAGCGAAGATATGCAATTTTTGCCACGTGACCGCGTGTTGCGTCTGGAAGAATTAGCGCGTTTGGGGCAAGTTTTTGCAAGCTTGGGGGTAGAAACCTTTCGCCTCACTGGCGGTGAACCACTCATTCGTCGCGATCTGCCCTGGCTGGTTGAACAACTCGCAAAATCAGGTGAGGTGGTGATGACCACTAATGGTTCTCGCCTAGACAAACTTGCCGCCCCGCTTAAACAAGCGGGTCTATCGCGTCTGAATATCAGCTTAGATACCTTGAACGATGCCCAGTTTCACGAATTAACCCGTACTGGACATCTTAAAGACGTGTTGAACGGTATCGATGCCGCACAATCCGCCGGTTTTGCCATTAAGCTTAATGTGGTGATGATGAAAGGCCGCAATGACGATCAGATTCTGCCGCTGGTTGAATTCGCGACCGCGCGTGGCCTAGACATTAGTTTTATTGAAGAAATGCCGCTTGGTATCATTGACGAACACTCGCGACAATTGGCTTTTATGCCAAGTGAGGAAGTACGTCACGTGATTCATGAAAAATTTGAATTGAAACCAACCCCATACCACACCAGTGGCCCCTCCCGCTATTGGCAAATCACGCCTGATCAAAACCCTCTGGGTAGTCGTGTGGGCTTTATCTCTCCACATAGTCACAACTTTTGCGGTGATTGCAATCGAGTCCGCGTCACCAGTGAAGGGCGCTTACTGTTATGTTTAGGCAATGAAATAGGTACAGACTTGATGCCACTCTTGCGGGGGGATGAAAGCGATGAGGCAATAGCAACACGCATCAAAACCGCACTGCTCATGAAACCGGAGAAACATCATTTTGATCTGAACAATGAGCCACAAATTGTTCGCTTCATGAATATGACAGGGGGCTAATATCGCCTTGCCGTAGATAAGCGAAGTTCATGTCGCGGATTGATCACCGAACGAACAGTTAAAACAATCCTTAAAACAGTCGCATAATGTAGTATTATCTCACCAGTATTAAGCAATTCCGCTCACATTAAGGAGCATTTGTGCCTCTGAAAACCCTATCTGCCTCAAGTTTAGGCCTTAACGAATCCATGGTTTCCGCTGCAATTTTGGATGTCATTGACACCCTTATGCGCGCAGGATTTAAGGCTTATATCGTCGGTGGTGGTGTACGCGATTTATTATTGGGTTTACGTCCTAAAGATTTTGATGCAGTAACCAACGCAACACCAGCCCAAATTCGCGAAGTTTTTGGCAAGCGCTCACGCATTATCGGACGACGTTTTGAGCTTGCTCACGTCTACTCCGGCCGTGAAATGATCGAAGTTGCCACTTTCCGTGCGCCTCCTCGTAAAGTCTCAGCAACCGCATCGGGCATGATTACCCGTGACAATGTCTGGGGAACGATCCAGCAGGATTATGTACGTCGCGATTTCACCATCAATGCCATGTATTACCAACCGCGTGAAGGGATTGTTCTCGACTTTACCCATGCGATTACCGATATCAAAAATAAGCAACTGACCTTACAAGGCAACCCCACTGTTCGCTTTGAAGAAGATCCTGTCCGCATGCTACGGACACTGCGCTTCGCGGCAAAACTCGAATTTACCATCGATCCTGAGATCACCAAAATACTGACTCCAGCAATGACGCAGTTGCTGCTAGAGGTGTCCCCGCATCGTATCTACGATGAAACACAGAAGATGTTTTCCGGGGGGCATTTGGCACCACTATTGCCTCTGATGATTCAATATCATATCTGGAATCGACTCTTTGTTGATGTATCACCAAAATTAACGCCACTGATTACCAAAGCCGCAGAAAATACCGATGGCCGTATTGCGATTGGTAAAAGCATTAATCCAGCATTTTTCTATGCTGTGCTGCTTTGGGAGCCTTTCTTGGCACGCGTTAATGAGCTTGTTGCAACCGGCTCACCGCAATCCATAGCATGGACTCAAGCAGGCCTCGACGTCCTGCGACGTCAGTCTAAACACACCGCAATCCCACGTTTTAGCGAAATGTTTATCCGTGAGGTTTGGGAGTTACAGCCCCGTTTAGAGCAACCTAAACCACGCCAAGTCCCTGCCCTTGCTGCACATCCTCGCTTTCGTGCAGGCTTTGACTTTTTACTAATGCGCGAACAAACCGGTGATGCGCTGGTCGGCACCATGGGTCAATGGTGGCATGATTACCAGACCTTGAGTAACGATGGCCGGGAACGCGCCATTGCTGACCTCAATCGCTTGCAACAGCGCATGCAACGTAAACGTCAAGCAGGAGAGGTCTTACCCCCTCTGCAAGCCGTCATTGCAGAAGCTGATCAGGGGACCGCTGTCGCTGTAGAACACAGTGCAGCTAACAACGCCGATACCACAACAGCGAAGCTCGACATCACCACCCCAGTCAAAGCCAAACGGGTTCGCAACCGTAAACCTAAAACTGGCACCCATGAGCAAACGCTTGCCGCTCTTGCTGCTGAAGTACAGGACATTGCGATTTTTGATGAAAGCACTGTGATCAAATCAGCCGCTTTAAATGAAAAACCACTTGAAACCATTCAATTGCTACCATCCGATGATCCAGCGATGATTCATGCCAATCTACGTGCCAAGCGTCGATCCAACCGTAATGACTCACAAGGGTCTAGTGGCGGTGAAACACGCTATAGCTTGCCACCGCGTCGTCGCCAACCGCGTAGCAAACCGACTCAAATCGCACCAACGATCGTTTCCTCAGACACACCGACAGACGCGTCATAACCATGGCGCGTGCTTTTATCGGTTTAGGGAGTAATCTCGCAAATGAATCAGGTGACTCACGTCTGATTCTTCGCGATGCGGTTCATGCACTACATACACTCAGTGAGCACAAAGTCAACGTCTCAAGTTTGTATGCCAGCAGCCCAATGGGCCCCCAAGATCAACCCGATTTTTTAAATGCGGTGGCTCAGATTCATACGGAATTATCACCCCACGACTTGCTCGATGCACTACAAGACTTAGAGCAGCGCGCAGGTCGGGTGCGCATCCGTCGGTGGGGAGAACGTACGCTTGATTTAGATATTTTATTGATGGATGATGGCGATCACCACTCAGAATCAATGCCGCAGCATCAAAATCCAACGCCAGTGATCATTCAAGATGAACGACTGACCCTGCCTCATATCGGGATTTTAGAGCGATCATTTGTCGTGCAGCCGTTACTAGAATTAGACGCGAATTTAATCATCAGTGGTATCATCTTGGCCGAATGCCGTGTGGCATCCGAGCAGATCGGTATCCGTATCGTTGAAAACATACAGTGGGCAACTTGAAGCTGTATAGCATCTGTTGCATTTACCCTACCACCCCCTAAACACATCACACCCAAAAACTTGTGATGCAAGAAGGAAGTCACTTAAATGATTCGTCTCAGTCAGTTAGCCCAATTCAAAGCCGAAGGCAAACCTTTTTCCTGCCTGACTTGCTACGATGCCAGTTTTGCCAAGGCCATGGAAATCGCTGAAATTGATACTATTTTAATTGGCGACTCTTTAGGCATGGTCATTCAAGGCCACGACTCAACCCTTCCTGTCACCGTAGAAGATATTGCTTACCACACCCGAGCAGTCGCGCGCGCAAATCATCATGCCTTTATCATGGCGGATCTGCCCTTTATGTCTTATGCCACACTGCCCGATGCCATCCGTGCGGCAACTACCATGATGCAAGCGGGTGCACATGCGGTCAAACTCGAAGGCGGTGCTTGGCTTACCGAAACGATTCGGGTCTTAAAGCAAAACGGCATACCGACGTGCGTACATCTGGGTTTAACCCCACAATCGGTCAACGTTTTTGGTGGTTACAAACTCCAAGGGCGCAGTCGTGATGCTGCCGATCAACTTTTGGCAGACTGCCAAGCAGTCGTGGATGCTGGTGCGGCATTATTATTACTTGAAGTGGTGCCTGCACAACTTGCAAAAGAAGTCCAAGCACGATTTAATGTACCGGTGATTGGCATCGGTGCGGGTGTCGATTGCGACGGACAAGTGCTTGTGATGCATGACATGCTGGGACTAAACTTTGAAAAACCAGCACGATTTGTTCATGATTTCTTACAAGGCAAAGGTAATATTGTCGACGCATTTCGTGATTTTCATCAGGCTGTACAAAAACGGACATATCCTGAAGATAAGCATGCCTTTCATATCGCGCTTTAACTGATCCATTTGTCGTATCTGCAGTAATTATTTTTTTAAGACTTGATTCGTAGAGTAACCTAAGCATGAGAACCGAAACCACTATCCAAGGGCTACATGCCGCACTCAGCCCTGTGCGTGCCAGTCGTAAAAGTATTGGTTTTGTCGCAACGATGGGCAACCTCCATGAAGGTCATCTCAAACTGGTGCAAGAGGCCAGTCAGCTCTGTGATGTGGTTGTGGTCAGTATCTTTGTCAATCCCACACAATTTGGGCCAAATGAAGACTTTGCCAACTACCCCCGTACCTTTGAAGCAGACAGCAACTTACTGGCAGAAGCAAACTGCGACATTCTATTTGCGCCGAGCACCGAACAAATTTACGGCGAGCAACCACAGAAAACTACTGTACAAGTGAACTCACTTGCAGATGACCTCTGTGGTCAAAGCCGTCCAGGACATTTTACGGGCGTTGCAACGGTAGTGACCAAACTCTTTAATATCGTACAGCCCACTGTCGCGTTATTCGGTGAAAAAGACTATCAGCAGCTCGCTATCATCCGCCACTTGGCCAATGATCTTTGCTTTGACGTGGATGTGATCGGTGTACCGATCATCCGTGCAGAAAATGGTTTGGCTTTAAGCTCACGTAATGGTTACTTGTCGGTAGAGGATCTCGCCCTTGCACCCGCAATCTACGCAACGCTGCAACACATCCAAGCGCAAATCCTTGTAGCAGCTGAGCACGGCAGCATTGATTTTGATCGCATTGCAGCAGCCGGACGTCAGGAACTCGAAAAGCAAAACTTCAACGTCGAATATGTCGCCATCCGTAATCTAGACTTGACACTTGCACAAGTAGACCAGGGGAAATGGGTCGTTTTGATCGCCGCAAAACTTGGAAAAACACGCCTCATCGACAATCTTACCGTCAGTCTGCCCAGCGAATAAGCCAGGCACAATTTTTCTATGAATCTGGTTTCATTTACATTTTGAAATAAACCCTCACACCGTGGGGGTTTTTTTTTCAATAAAAGAACCCCCATAATGATAAAATCAATTGTATTCAAGAACCATAAAACGATTATGATGGCGTTCTTAACAGAAAAAATCAGTAAAAAAGCGCTTTTGTCATCATTGTTGCGAAATAATGGATAGGAAAACTATATTGTGAAGACTCTAACTATGAAGATCATATTTTGAAAAAACTTCTTATTGTATCGGGTCGTTCTGGGGCAGGAAAAAGCTCCACCCTACACATGCTCGAAGATCTTGGCTATTATTGTATCGATAATTTGCCTGTGTCTTTGTTGCCTGAAATTGTTGCTAAACTGAATGCTCAAAAAAATATCGAGATGTTAGCGCTAGGTGTCGATGTCCGCACACCACAGTCAGATCTGATGCAATTCGAAGATATACTCGAACAACTTCGTCAACATGGCGAGATTGAAGTGATCTTCTTGAATGCACGTGATGATGTCTTGCTAGCACGCTACGGCGCAACGCGCAGACGTCACCCATTGACTGATCGATATAATACGATTGCCGAAGCCCTGCAAGCCGAAGACTCTTTACTATCTGGGATCGCACGCCATGCGACATTGACGCTCGACACCAGTAATTTGAACGTACATGAGCTGCAACATACCTTGTCGGTAAAAATGGGCCAAAATGAACGCATGATCCTGATTTTGCAATCATTTGGCTATAAGCGTGGTGTCCCCCTAGATGCGGACTTTGTCTTCGATGTCCGTCACCTCCCTAATCCTCACTGGCAACCTGATCTTCGGGCACTGACAGGTATGGATCTCGAAGTTCAAGAGTTCCTGAATAGCAATGCTGATGTGACGGAAATGTATAATGACATCCTCGCAGTTCTGCTAAACTGGCTCCCTGTGTTGGCGGCTCGTCATCGTCG
>CAYJTU010000105.1:0-12572 GCA_964373105.1 uncultured Moraxellaceae bacterium
AGCACAACATCGGGATAGGCGCGCATAAACGCCATGACTGCGGGCATCATCAGCATGCCAATCAAGGGCAGGCTGACCCGCAGTTTGCCACGTGGCGCGGCATGGGTCTGAGAGATTTCCAGTTCAGCCGCTTCGATTTCCGCAAAGATACGCCGACAACGATCTAAAAACAGCATCCCCTCGGTCGTCAGCGTCATGCTGCGTGTTGAGCGGTGGAACAGACGCACGCCGAGCCTTTGTTCGAGGCGTGCAATGGCCTTGCCCACGGCAGATGCGGATACCCCAAGCAATTGACTTGCCGCTGTAAAACTGTGGTTTTCTGCCACTCGCACAAACACATTCAGCGATCCAAGATTGTCCATAGCGGCATCTCTCTAGATTCTTTATTACGGACAATAAAGTCCGATGTATAAGGAATTGTATCCTATTTTTCTCTATTTAAAAGCGCTCTACACTGCCATCACCTCCATCCTGATTGAAGCTTTGCTCATGTGAGCAAGGCGTATGGGTATCTTTTGATGGGCTTACAGTGAGTCAGTGCGATGACGATGCATTCCTCTACCGTATTACCAAGTGCTGACGCTGCCATGCCGGCGGAGTCCTTTCCGTGGTCTGGACTATTGGCGCTTGCGGCGGCCGGTTTCATTACGATTTTGACCGAAGCATTGCCGGCTGGATTACTCCCGCAGATGGGCGCGGGGCTGCATGTTTCTCCTGCACTAGTGGGGCAGCTGGTCACGGTCTATGCGCTCGGTTCTTTGTTGGCTGCCATTCCATTGACCCTTATGACGCAAGGCATGCGCCGAAGGCCGCTGCTGCTGATCGCAATTGCGGGTTTTGCTATCGTCAATACGGTTACCGCACTGTCCACGCACTATACATTGACCATGGTGGCACGTTTCTTTGCAGGGGGCTTTGCAGGACTCTTGTGGGCATTGCTCGCGGGGTACGCTGTGCGCATGGTACCTGAGCATCAGCAAGGGCGGGCGATTGCAGTGGCGATGGTTGGTACCCCCCTCGCTTTGTCTTTGGGAATTCCACTCGGCACCTTCTTAGGCACCGCCTTGGGCTGGCAGTATACCTTTGCCTTGATGAGTGGGCTCACCGTCGCATTGATCGGTTGGGTCCTTGTCAAAGTACCTGATTTCTCCGGTCAGGTGGCAGGCAAACGGATTTCGATTCGTCAAGCGTTGCGTTTATCGGGCATCAAATCGGTGCTGTTCGTGACACTGACCTTTGTGCTTGCACATAACATTCTTTATACCTATATCGCACCATTTTTAGAGTCCATTGGCATGTTGCCGCAGATCGGAATCGTTCTTCTAGTCTTTGGCTGTGCCGCACTGCTGGGGATTTGGGTGACAGGGGTATTGATTGATCGCTGGCTGCGTCGGTTGGTGTTGATCAGCACAGGTCTATTTGCCGTTGCTGCTTTAATTTTGGGGCTGTGGAGTACTCAGATTGAAGCGGTGTATCTGGGCACAGTGATCTGGGGACTGACGTTTGGCGGCGCCGCGACTTTGTTTCAGACGGCGCTTGCCCAAACCGCTGGTGATGCTGCGGATGTGGCGCAGTCGATGCTGGTAACAGTGTGGAATACCGCGATTGCTGGCGGGGGCATTTTGGGCGGTGTGCTCCTCGGTCAGGTGGGGGCGGGTTCATTTGCATGGGCGCTGCTGATATTGCTGGTGGTGACCTTTGGGGTGGTATTGCGTGCCAAAGCGCATGGTTTTGTCTCCAGTGCCGATTCATTTCAATCAACCAATAAGGATTTATGATGTCGATTAACCCTCATTGTTCAGATGTCGCGGCACTGCAGCAGCGGCTAGATCGCGTGATCGACGATGCGCTGGCTGCACAGCGCATCGTCGGCACAGTGGTGTTGGTACGTGTACAGGGCGAGACACTGTATCGGCGCGCAGCGGGTTATGCCGACCGAGAAGCGGGCGTGACTATGCAGGAAAATGCTGTATTTCGCCTTGCTTCGATTTCCAAATTGATCGTCGCGACTACCGCGATGGCGCTGGTGTCCAAAGGCGTATTGGATTTAGAAACGCCGATCCAGACATGGCTGCCAGATTTTGCACCGACGTTGCCCGATGGCAGACAGGCCAGCATCACCATTCGTCAGTTACTCAGCCATAGTGCGGGACTGAGTTATGGCTTTCTGGAGCCCAGTGATGGACCCTATCATCGTGCGGGGGTATCTGATGGGATGGATCGGGTTAATTTTTCTTTGACGGAGAACTTACGGCGCTTGGCATCGGTCCCCTTGTTATTCACACCGGGGAGTGCATGGAATTATTCACTGTCGATGGATGTGTTAGGTGCGATCATTAAGCGGGTCACGGGAAAGTCGTTGTCTGATGTGGTGCGGGAGGCGGTCAGTGATCCCTTACAATTGAAGGATACGGGATTTCAGGTGCATGATGCGACACGATTGGTGACGGCGTATGCCGATGGTCTACCTTCGCCGCGTCGGATGCAAAATAACGATGCACTGCCCTTCATCGACGGGTTTGCCGATGTGTTGATGTCACCGATCCGTGCGTTTGATCGTGATGCCTTTCCTTCCGGTGGGGCGGGGATGATTGGCTCTGCGGATGATATCCTGACTTTGCTTGAGGTGCTGAGACAAGGTGGTGCGCCGCTATTGTCTGAGTCATGGGTGACCGAGATGGGTTGTGATCAGATACCAGATCTACCTGTCGCAGGCTGGCCGGGCTGGGGTTATGGCTTAGGCTTTTCGGTGTTACGCGACCCTGCTTTGGCAGGTACTGCAGAAAGCGTCGGCACATGGCGTTGGGGCGGTGCTTATGGTCATAGTTGGTTTGTCGATCCTGTGCAGCAGCTCAGTGTGGTGGCGATGACCAACACCGCCTTTGAGGGCATGTCAGGTGGTGGGCGCTTTCCACAGGATCTCTGTCGGGCAGTGTATGGGGTGTAATCTCCAAGCCTAGAGTAGGTTATGCCTGCTTCAATTCGCGTTCAAAGAAATCCACGGTCCGCTGCCAGACCACTTTGGCGCCGGGCAGGGCGCGGCTCAGGCTACGGAAACCATGTGGCATCGCATAGGTATACGCTTCGACGCGCTGACCGAGTCCCTTGACCACCTTCTCACGCTTGCTGGCTGGGCAGATCGGGTCGATGGTTGACCAGTGGCCTTGCAAGAGACGGATACCGTCCAGTGACTCGTCATCAGGAATGCCAGAGCCTTGCAGTCCGAGCGAGTGATGATAAAGCACAGGTGCCAGTAGGTCATCGCGTTTGGCCATTTGCAGCACGAAACCACCGGTTAGGCATTGTCCCAACATGCCAAGGCGACCGTTGCAGCGTGGATCAGCTTTCAGCGCATCCAGCAGGGCATGCATCTCTTGATTAAGTTCACTGTTGGCGCGGTTCATACGTCCCGCTTCCATGACCATCGCGCGGATACAGTAGCGCAGCGCACCATCGGTGAACAGGTTGGGGACGTAGACCAGAAAGCCACGTGCCGCAAGGTCTGCAGCATCCTCACGATAGAAATCCAGGACACCGAACAGCTCATGCAGCATCAAGATGCCCGGCGCTTAGGTTGGATTCAAAGGGACCTACCCTTCAACATCAATGGTGCGGGTGCCGAGCGTGATCTGTTTGATTTCCATCTTCAATCTCCATTAATCGAGGGCGAGCAGCGAGGTTGCTTGATCGTAACATTGGTAAGCGCTGGGCGTTTATGGCTTTATTCGATGGATGAGTGGCAATCGTGCGTATTTGAAGATGGCCTTGATGATGGTTTGAAGGGTTTGCATTCAAAGGGATGATTGATCTGCATACAAAATGGCACTGCCAAGCACCCTGTGATTTACTCTAAGCTATGGCTCATAGAAACGATTGGAATATCAGTTTAATGCGCAATGCCCTGAGCAGTGATCGGATCCAACTGCGACTCCTCACTGAAAACGACGCCCAAGTGTTGGTTGATGCGGCCAGTGATGGCGAGTTGTGGCAACTGCCCTTTACGGTCGTGCCCTCTAGCGAAACAGTGCATGATTATGTGCTGCAAGCCTTACAAGGGATGGCTGCGGGTACGGTCATGGCTTTTGTGATCGTCCTGCGCGAGACGGGGCAAGTGATTGGCTCAACGCGTTTCTGGAAAATGGATCGCCTGAATCAGAAGCTTGAAATCGGTAGTACTTGGCTGTCGGCCTCTCAGCAGCGTACTTTTGTCAACACCGAGGCCAAATATCTGATGCTCAGCTATGCCTTTGAGCACTTAAATTGTGTGCGGGTGCAGTTTACGACTGATGAAATCAACGCCAAGTCACGGGCGGCGATTTTAAGAATTGGCGCGACGCAAGAGGGTATCGTGCGTCATGAGCGGATCATGCCCGATGGGCGTAAACGCAACTCGGTGCGCTTTAGTATCATTGATGACGAGTGGCCGCAGGTGAAGGCGCATTTGGAGGTGCTATTGCAAACTGAGGTTGAAGAGGGCGCGCCCCTCGATTAAAAAAACCCATTATGGGGCTTTCTGACATCTATCTCATTTAAGTCAAAACCAACACCACCACTGAAAACAGCAAACAATAACCACCAAACAAATACCAGCGTCCGCTATCCAGCCAGGACGACAGCCAGCGCAGCGCCAAGAGACCTGCCAAGAAGCTACACACCATCCCGAAGATACTGGGCACCAGCAAGCTCGTGAAATCGGTTGCGTGTGCGGCGGGCGCCGCGTGATAGGCGCTATAGAGACGGCGGAATTCTTTGGCGATCACTGCTGGCGTCAGCACCACGGCCAAAGCAAAGCTGAACTCTTCGGCTTTCTTGCGTGATAAACCGAGAAACAAGCCTGTCGAGATAGTCGCGCCTGAACGTGAGAAGCCACGAAACGGTAAGCACAACGCCTGTACCGCACCGATCACCAGCGCACGGCGGATGTTGAGTTCCTTGTCCTCAATGGCCTGCATTTTGGATGACGCAATGATCAGGATCCCCGAAGCGGCCAAGGCGGCGGCCATGAGTTTGGAGTTGCTAAACAAATGCTCAATCTCAAAGCTCGGCGATCCTGCAAAGAACACGTGCTTGATGATAGCCATGAGCGCAAGCCCCAATACCCCAGTCATCGCGGTCGCAAATAACACAAAGGCCAAATTGTCGCGAAAGCTGCGCCATGAGGCGAAGTAGGAGCTGCGCCAGGATTGCCAGAAGTAGACGATGACGGCAAACATGGTCCCAGTATGCAGCATCACCAGCAGAAAGGTCATTTCAGGCGCAGAAGGGTCCAGTCCCATCAGCTTTTCTGCCAAGATGACATGGGCTGAGCTTGAGACGGGCAGCAGTTCGGCGACGCCTTGGATCACCGCAAGGATAAAAACATGGATTAGGTTCATGGCAAAGGTCTAATGATTGATCAAGGGGGCTAGTATCAATAGGTCAGTATCAATGGTTTAGTCGCGAAACGCGCGATGCTAGCACCCCTCCTTTGAGATTTGATGGAGACCTCGATTGAGTTTTTTGAGCATTTCTTGGCTTCTTTCACTCATTGATCGGTCAGCGTTCTGCACCTGAATCCTTGATGGATACGCAACTTTTCATATCGATACACAACAACATCGCGCTTAGAGGCAATCAGGTTTAGAATAAAGACTGATCAAGATTTAAACATATCTGTCTTGTTTGGCTGTCTCTTCAGCCACTGGAGTTTTATCATGAACACGCAAGTGAAAGTGATACCGACCCACATCATTGACCTCTTAAGAATCGATCATCTGAAGACCAAAGAATCCTTCGCCTACTTTGACGCACTGGGCAATCTCGATTTTAAAACCAAAGAAAAAGTCGGGAAACAAATCGGCCTCGATCTGATGACCCACTTTGTTGCTGAGGAAAATGTGCTCTATCCCCTGATCGCGCAGCATCTGTCCCATGGTCCTGCACTGGTTGCGGAGTCGATCGCCGAGCATGAGTGCGCGCGAAAAATCATTCAGAGGCTAAGCCTTATGAGCCCCTATGATCCCCTCTATGACAGCCAGGTCCGAACCCTTGCTGAAAAGATGTACTATCATATTGAGGAAGAAGAAAATTATATTTTTCCTTTACTTGAGCATATAGATTTGGATTTTGAAGGCTTAGGAATCGAGTTGCAAAAAGCCAAGCGAATGGTGATCTAACGAAGGATTTTTCATCTCCTATACGGTGTCATCAGTGAGGCGAAAAATCACGAACAAAAAAATCGCTGCCATGATGGGCAGCGATTTTTTTATACGATATGGACCGTTTATCGGGGGGGGTGCAGCAGTGCTACTATCACTTTCGGCAACTGCTGGCGGTAGCACCAGTTTCTCACTCGGCTTAGGGTTTTCCCACAGGATAAATCCGATCACAATCGCAATCAGCATCCCTGCCACGATGGTGGCCAATAAAGCATAAGCGACTCGTTTATCTTTCTTCCGCTCTGGTGGGCTGGTTTTATATTCTTCGGTCATGATAGTGACTCCTTGATCATAAATGTGATCAAAAAAAAGCCTAGCACACTATGAGACCCCTGCAGGAGTATGACTGTATACGATGTAAGCGATTAAAAAAATAAATCTTAGTAACGATCTGAACTTTAAGTCGTTTTTTGAAATTTTAATATTTAGATAATAACCATACTCATCAAAGAACAACAGAATGTCGCGTGTCTTAACAGGATTGCCACTCAAGCCTTCTATAGCCTCATCCCGTGATCCCGATACTTAACCGTCAATCACCGCCTATAGGCTAGAGGGCAGACCTGTCTGGCAAAGCGTTTTTTTTGAAATAGGCCTGTGACCCAAGAGAATACTGATGTTTCAATATTTTACGGTTCTTACAAGGCTTAGGTAGAAGCGAGGTTAAACGCCGACAAGAAGCCCCCTCACCAAAACACGGTCTCTTGCTATAGTGATTCTACAAGAGGTCGCAATGCCGTGACTCTTTTGACAATCGATGAAAAAGGATATTGATGATGAATACCGATATTATCGCTGGAAAGTGGAAACAAGTGGTTGCCAAAGCTAAAGCAGAATGGGCAGATCTGACGGACGATGATCTCAAGAAAGCTGAGGCAGGCAAAGATCACTTGGTCGGCGTGGTCCAAGAGCGCTATGGCAAAACCAAAGAACAAGCCTCAGAGCAAGTGCAAAGTTTCTGGGACAAACATGATCCCGATCGCAAGGTCTAAATTGGATCGTTGATCCGTTGAGCGGCGGTACGTTCAGCGTATCACTGCTTCCCCTGAGACCAACGAACGACTGATCTTGTTTTAATGAAAATGGCCTTCAATTGAGGGTCATTTTTCAGCTCTACTGTTGATTCGTGTTCTTTTGATTATGAAAAATAGGAGTATTATCATGGGCAAATACCCGCTGGCATGGGTACTCGGTATCCCAGCACTTCTGCTGTTGATTGCACACTGTATTTTGCAGTAAAGATGCAAGCGTTAATCACGGTGCATATAAGGTGATAAGGCGAAATCGGTCAGTCGTGTGCTGTATTGGGTAGTAACGTTTTATTTTTAATCTGCTGTTGCAGAGTGATTAAATAGTGCTAGTCTTGGGGGGCTGAGGGCGTAACTTAAAAAAATAAAAAATAGGAAAAAGCACCATGAAAAAAGCCATTTTGTTCAGTCTATGCAGTTTAGCGATGATTCATTTAACTGGCTGTAGCAATCTCATGCCGCATCCCGATCAATCCGTCGGCATGGCTAACCCTGCCTCGCTGTACTGTGCCAAACTCGGCGGTAAAAGCGTCACCATCGACTCACCCGCAGGTCAAAGTGCAGACTGCATTCTACCCAGTGGCGAGCGACTGGATGAGTGGGCACTGTTTAGACGTGACCACCGAAGTATTCAATAAACACATCGCCATGCTGAGAGTGCATTCAGTCTCTCTCCTTATTCATTCCGGCCGCACCTTCTTTTAAATAGGGGTAGTTCTTATCTGACTTAAAAATTTTGCGCAGTGGTGGATTTATAATCGAAAACAGGATTATGATAAAGAGGCGAATTATACCAATTGGTTGACGAGCGACCATTGGTAGTGATGGTGGCGGGTGATTGTTTTTGTTGGGTTGAAAAGTATTATTTCTCAAGAATAGGAACTTTCTACGATGAACATGGATCCTACCCAAATTTCACGGCGCACTTTAATTAAACAAACGGCCGTATTGATTGTTGGTTCATCTTTACCGATACGCGCAGCCTTTGCCAAGGGCAATCCCCTAAGTAGCGCGCAAGCGACGAATGTCCGAGACCCGCAGGCTTTTGTGCGAATCGCTGCTGATAACACGGTTACCGTCATCAGTAAACATATCGAATTTGGTCAGGGTGCTTACACGGGTATGGCGACCCTAATTGCTGAAGAGCTCGATGCGGATTGGTCACAGATCGTCGTTGAGGCAGCACCCGTCAATATGGCGCTTTACGGCAATAAAGTCTTGGGGGGTATACAAGGGACGGGCGGATCCAGCGCGATAGCTGATGCCTATACGACGATGCGGTTGATTGGCGCAACTGCGCGATTGATGCTGGTTCAAGCCGCTGCTAAATCATGGAAAGTTGCTGAAAGTGAAATCACGGTAGAAAAAGGCATCATTGCCCATCCTGCCTCAAAACGAACTGCCAATTTTGGCAAGTTTGCGCCTGTCGCCGCCAATCTCCCTATACCTTCTCCAGCCTTGGTCAAGCTGAAGCCCACAGCCAATTTTAAATTGATCGGTAAAGGCTTAGGCACGCTGCATCGGGTTGATTCGCGTGCAAAAACCAATGGCACAGCGCAGTTCACCCAAGATATCCATGAACCGAATATGCTGACGGTGGTGATCAAGAAATCCCCTCGTTTTGGCGGGAAAGTGAAATCGTTTGATGCCACAGAGGCCCGTAAGGTTAAAGGGGTTGTGGATGTCAAACAGATTAAAAGTGGCGTTGCGGTCTATGCGCTGAACACTTGGGCAGCGATGCGCGGACGTGAGAAGCTGGTCGTGGTTTGGGATGATACGCACGCTGAAAAACGCAGCTCGCCGGAACTCTTTGCAGAGTTCCGATCCGTCGCTCAAAAGGCGGGCATATCCGCTGCGAAACATGGTGATCTTGATAAAGCCTTTAAAGAAGCCGATAAAGTCATCACTGCTGAATATAGCTTTCCTTTCCTTGCGCATGCGCCGATGGAGCCTTTGGATGGTTATGTTTTTTGGGATGGCAAACAGGCCAATGCACGTTATGGCTGCCAAATTCCAACTTTAGACCAGCCGCAGTTTTGTAAAATCTTGGGCCTGCCGCCTGAGCAGGTTCATATCGAGACGATTCTGGCGGGTGGCAGTTTTGGCCGTCGCATTGATTTGGGTGGTAGCCCGTTGGGTGATGATCTTGCAGTCGACATGGCCTCCGCTGTGAAAGCTCTTGGTCCTGGTCATGGCGTTAAAGTGGTATGGACCCGTGAAGATGATATTCAGGGTGGTTGGTATCGCCCGATGATTTTGCACACGTTTAAGGCAGCCATTCAAGGCGGTAAGATTACGGCATGGTCGAATACCGTCACTGGACAATCGTTTGTGGCGGGCACCGCATTTAACGGCATGATGAATCATGGCGTCGATCCCCTGATGGTTGAAGGTTCACAAGAAACGCCTTACAACTTCCCACATTTCAGTTGTGACACCCATATCATCCCCACCAAAGTATCCGTCACCTCCTTACGCTCAGTCGCGGGAACGCATGCCGTTCATGCGGTTGAAAGCTTTCTGGATGAACTACTGGATGAGACCAAACAAGATCCGATCAAAGGTCGCTTGGCACTCATGGACAAATCCTCACGCTATGTTGGCGTACTGCAAGCGGTCGCCAAGGCGGCAAATTGGAACGGCGCAGGCCCAGTCAACGGCCGAGCACGGGGCGTGGGTGTCGCGAAAGCATTTAATACTTACGTGGCGCAGATTGCTGAAGTTTCAATCGGTGCTGACGGCATTCCCAAAGTGCACAAAGTGTGGTGCGCTGTCGATTGTGGCGTTGTGGTGAATCCCGATGTTGTACGCGCACAGATCCAAGGCGGTATTGCCTTTGGACTGGGTATGGCGTTGTATGGGCAGATTACGTTGGATAAAGGCATTCCTCAGCAATCCAACTTTCATAATTATCGGCAGCTTCGGATCAATGAAATGCCCGAGGTCGAGGTCATTATTGTCCCATCAACGGAAGCCCCGACAGGGGTGGGCGAGTTGGGTGTGCCCACGATCGCACCAGCGGTGGGCAATGCCCTTGCCCGTTTAGGGCGATCGCGTAAAACACTGAGCTTACCTTTTGTGCAGGCGATGAAGGCTTAAAGGGATATCAGTCCATATTCATGAGGGTAATGATCTACAGGAGCGATGATCATGACAGCAGTTACAATCAATGGTAAACCCATCCAGTATGACGGCGATCCTAATATGCCGTTGCTGTGGTTTCTGCGAGATGAGTTGCAACTGACAGGTACCAAATTTGGCTGTGGTATAGCCATGTGCGGTGCCTGTACAGTACATGTAGACGGAGAGCCAGTACGCTCATGTCAACTGCCCATGTCCACACTCGTGGGTAAGCAGGTCACGACGATTGAAGCAGTGGGTGAGACACCCGTTGGTAAAGCCGTGCAGAACTCATGGTTTGGTTTGGATGTGGTGCAATGCGGCTACTGTCAGTCGGGTCAGATTATGAGTGCCACCGCACTCTTGAATCAGGTCAAACAACCCACCGATGCACAAATTGATTTGGTCATGAGTGGCAATGTCTGCCGCTGTGGCACCTATGTTCGAATTCGTGCCGCAATCCACGATGCTGCCAAATCATTAACCTGATGGCCGTGCAATGGTTATAGCGTCCTAGTCTGTAAAGCCTAAGAGAATGCTGGGGAATTGAGATGAAAATCGTACGTTTACTCCTGAAGATTGCGTTGTTCGTCCTGCTGCTGCTGATCCTATTTGCGCTCTATGTTTTCTTTCGCCCGACCGGTCCAGAGCCGATTGCGCCGATCTCTGGTGCCCCTGCGAATCTCACTTCTACGCTTGCCCGCGGGGAATATTTAACGCGGGCCGCGGACTGTACTGCTTGTCATACTGTGCCGGGTGGCCAACCCTATGCGGGCGGCGTGCCGTTTAAGATGCCTTTTGGAACCATTTACTCCACCAACATCACAGCGGATAAAACGCAGGGCATCGGTGCGTGGAGTGATGATGAGTTTGTACGTGCCGTTCGTCAAGGGATTGCACCGCATGGCAATCTCTACCCTGCGATGTCCTATACCTCATACACCGGCATGAGCCGGGATGATGTACTGGCGATCAAAGCCTATCTTTTCAGCCTGCCCACTTCTGATCAGGCCAATCATCCCGGCTTAGGATTCCCCTTCAATCAGCGCTGGGGGATTAAGCTGTGGAATCTGTTTTTCTTTAAAGATCATCGAATCGCTGTCGATGATTCGAAGTCGGCGGATTGGAATCGCGGTGCTTATCTGTCGACCGCACTGGGTCATTGCGGGGAGTGTCACACCGAACGCAATTTTGCTTTTGCCATGAAGTCAGGCAAATTTTTAGGCGGAGAGGATATTCAAGGCTGGCATGCGGCAAACATCACGTCGGATAAAAAGACTGGGATCGGCGACTGGACCGATCAGCAATTAAAAGATTATTTAACCCAAGGTCATGCCAGTGGCAGGAGTTCGGCGTCTGGTCCGATGGCCGAGGTGGTAGAAAATAGCCTGCAATATTTAACACCGAGTGACATCGATGCCATGGTGGTTTATCTACGCAGCGTCAAACCCGTCTCAGGCAAGCAAAACAGTATCGTGAATTTAACGCCGCAGCCGGCTTTGTCCTCTACTGCGATATTGCCTGCGTTAAATTCGATTCAAGCCAATGATCTGGGTCAGCAGATCTTTGCCAATGAGTGCGCGGGCTGTCATCAATGGAATGGTAAAGGTCGACAAACCCCTTATGCGGATTTGGTCGGGAGTCGGGTGGTGAATGATCCTCAGGGGCACAGCGTGGTACAGGCGATTTTAAAAGGCACCAAGCTGAAAGTCGGTGATCAAGAACACGCGATGCCAGGTTTTGCCAATACCCATTCCGATGCCGAGATTGCAGCGGTTGCCAATTATGTTATTGGTCAATTCGGCGATAAGAAGGGTGAAGTCACTGAAAAACTGGTGGCCAAACAGCGAGGACTATAACCTAACCATGACGTCTATATTGAACGCGGTTGCGGCCGCTGCGCAAAAAGGAGATCACGCGGTACTGGCGACAGTCGTCAAGGTCGAGGGGTCTGCCTATCGTCGCTCGGGTGCGCGGATGTTGATTTCCTCTTTTGGTCACGGCGTCGGCACCATCAGTGGTGGCTGTCTTGAGGCCGATGTGTGTAAGAAAGCATGGTGGCTGACTCGTTTGGGGCAGCCGGTATTGCAGCGCTATAGTACCGATTCGGACAGCCATGGGATCGATGACAGTGAGGATGCCCGGACGTTTGGACTGGGCTGTAATGGCACAGTCACGGTACTTCTTCAGCGATTGACCGCTGAGCCCTTGCCGATTAAGATCGGAA
>CAYJTU010000106.1:0-12511 GCA_964373105.1 uncultured Moraxellaceae bacterium
GCGCGCAATTGAAAAACCTTAGCGTGCTATATTTTCCGTTTCCTGAGACGACCCCAATTAGATCAATCAGTGATGGCTTGGGGGCTGTATTTTACGCGGGTCTGGCGTCTTAGCACCCAAACCAGTTACAACACCTGTACTGCAATAGACTCATCCGCCAGCAGCAACGGATCAACCATCGTACCAGCAATGATCAGTCTTTTGCTCAGCATGAACTCCTGCGGTCGGTTGACGCAATCAGCGGCGATTAAGCGGCCTGCTTGCAAGTAAAACGCCGCAAAGCTACGACCGTATTTCACATCACCGCGAATCACGATCTGATCATAGCCCTGACTTAATCCGGCAATCTGCAATTTTAAATCATATTGGTCTGACCAGAACCACGGCAGATTTTTCGAAGTCCGCTGTAAACCACATAGCGTGGCTGAAGCGACCTTAGCCTGTTCATTGGCATTGGGGACGGACTCTAAACGCATACGCCTCTGATAAATTTGATTAAACGCATTGGCACAATCGCCTAACGCCACAATATCCGGCGCACTGGTACGACAATACTCGTCAATCACAATGCCATTATCCACCTGCAAACCAGCATCCAGCGCCAACTCGACATTGGGTACAACCCCGACCCCGACGATCACCAGATCTGCGGCAAACACCGAACCGTCTGCACAAAGCACGGCTTGCGCCCGCCCCTCACCAGTGATCGCTGTCACTGTCACACCAGTATGGATAGTCACACCTTGCTCACGGTGAATCCGTGCATAAAAATCCGAGACCTCTGGTGCGGTCACGCGCTGCAAAATACGCGCTGCCATCTCAAGCACCACCACCTGCATGCCTTGCTTGGTCAGCGAGGCCGCTGTTTCAAGACCGATATAACCGCCACCGATCACGACTGCTGTGGCTTTGGGCTGCACCCATGGTTGTATGGCCCGCACGTCAGCGATGGTTCTGAGATAATGCACACCGACCAAATCATGACCAGACAGTGATACGGTTCGGACTCGCGCACCAGTACACAACGCCAATTGATCGTAGGCCACCGTACGTTTATCTTGTAACGTCAAACGACGCTGCACCCTATCAATCGCAATCACTTGACCTTGCTGAAACTCTATCCGGTTTTTTTGATAAAACGCCGCCGGACGAATTAACAGATCAACGACTTGCTGAGTCTTCGATAAAAAAGTCTTAGACAATGGCGGTCGGTGATACGGCAAGTACGGTTCATCGCCAATCATCACAATCTCGCCCTGCCAACCATCTGGTCGCAAGCTCGCTGCTAATTGCGCGGCAGCGTGGCTTGCGCCGACGATTACGATTGTTTGCATAAAAAATCACTCATCAAATAGTCAACGAATTGAACCAGTTGCGCATCACCGTAGTTGCTGATGATCGCAAGCACTATTGTGACGCGGGCTGCTTAGCAGTCAGTTTGACCATCATTTTAGAGTAGCCGCGCACAAAATTAGACTGTACCAGCTCTGGCTCACTCAACACCTCAATCGTCTCAAAGCGCGGCAGTAGCTCTTCCCACAAAATGCGCAACTGCATTTCGGCCAAGCGATTGCCCATGCAGCGATGCACGCCAAAGCCAAAAGACAAGTGATTTCTAGCGTTTTTACGATCAATCACAAATGCATCTGGCTGATCAATCACGCGCTCGTCACGATTGCCCGAAGCGTACCACATCACCACTTTATCGCCCTTACGGATGGTTTGGCCGTGCATCTCGATATCTTGCTTGGCGATGCGGCGCATATACGCCAGCGGGGTTTGCCAACGGATGATCTCTGATACCATATTCGGAATCAGACTAGGTTGGTTCTTTAGTTTATCAAATTGCTCTGGAAACAGATTCATCGCGTACACCCCACCGCTCATCGAGTTACGCGTGGTATCGTTGCCACCAACGATCAGCAATGCCAAATTACCCAAAAACTCCATCGGACGTTTAATCAAATCCTTAGTATCGTCATTGTTGAGCATTAAACTGATCAAATCAAAACCCATCGGCTCGCCCGCGGCCTGCTGAGCGGCCTTAGCATGCCAAAGTGCCGAGAACTCCTTTGCCATATCTGCCGCTATTTCAAAAAACAAATTGTTGTTGTTGAATTCTCCGCCAGTGCTTTCTGAAGTTGAAGCCAGCGTATCCGACCAATATACCAGCTTGTGGCGTTGCTCATAAGGGAAGTCCAACAACGTAGCCAGCATGCGTGCGGTGATTTCTTTGGAAACCCGTTCGACCCAATCAAACGGCGCACCCAGCGGTAAACCATCCAAAATCTCTTGCACATGACTGCGGATCAGTTCTTCCATTTCTTTTAAATTTTTTGGGGCAACAACGCCTTGTACCGCTTGGCGTTGCACATCGTGCTTAGGTGGATCCATCGCAATAAACATCTCCACTGCGAGACCTTCTGGCGGCTTGCCAATGATAATAAATGGCTCCGCAGAAAATATCTCGTGATGTTTGTCCACAAAAACAATATCCTCATAACGGGTAATCGACCAAAATGCACCAAATGGACTACTTTTTTGGTAGTGGATTGGCCGCTCGTCGCGTAACCGCTTAAAGTAAGACTGCCATTGCTGCTGACGATATAAAAATGGATTACTGACGTCAATCTCTTCGAGCTTGAGACTTGCCACATCGGGCAGTTGAGTTTCTACAAAATTAGGAAATGGCTGGGTGCTGGTCACTCGTTGCTTGACTTTTTGAAAGACTTTCATGCCTCTAATTTGCAGATGTATCGGAATCGGCATAAGTGCCGAAATTTGATTCAGTGTCAGTACGGGTCTCATGTTCATAATCAATTCCTCAACGTTTATGCTTCAATATGTTGAAATCTGTCTCAACTACATTTGAAACTCTGGCAAATGCACAACCATGCCATCCATTGCTTCGGACAGTTGAATCTGGCACGCCAAACGAGACGATGCTGCGCCATCTGGCACCATTTCTAGCATGCGTGCTTCTTCATCACAAGGCTGCCCTGTTGCAGCAAGCCAAGGACTATCAACTATCACATGGCAGGTGCCACACGCACAAACTCCACCACAATCAGCATCAATGCCCGATACACCATGATCAATGGCTAACTGCATCAGTGATTTGCCCGCTTCTATATCGAGTGTGGTTGATGTTCCGTCATGTTCGATAAATGTAATTTGACCCATTGCTGCTACTCCTGTGTGATACACGGTTTCATGTCCATTGCCTGCAATAAAAAAATAGACATTTCTTCCACACTAGAATAGGTAGTTATTGAGCCCTCTTACAGGTCTTTTATTGACAGCATGGAGTCATTAAGCGACAATTATCGCCATCGATCTTGCGCAAGATTGATTTTTTCATGTTAGGTTCTTCTTATATGGCGTCTTAACCATGATGTATCCTAGTCTTTTTACTGGCCATATTAACAACAGTGAATCGGCCAATATTCCCTGTAGCTATACCCGTTTGATCGGTCGCGAGCTAGCCTTACAGGCACGTGATCTGCCTAAACTGTTAAAATTTACCGCGCTGACCGCTGAGCAGCTGATGCGCGATGACAGCATGATTACGGCCAGCCAACAGATCCAAATTTTACAAAATAGCTTAGAACTGGCCACCTCTGACACATTTGGCTTGCGTCTAGGTCAGCGCTTAACCCCTTCAACACATGGGGCAATGGGATTTTTGATCAATAGCAGCCCCAATCTAATGGTCGTGTTACGTGCCTTTCAAACGTTCTTGCCAACCCGTATGAGCTTTACTCGGCTTGAGGTACAATCTGATGCAGCGTGGACGACTTGCTTGATTTTTTTTGAGCATCCCCTCAGCAGTGTCGTGCATCGCTTGGTGTCCGAAACCATTGCTGTGATTTGTTCGGAATGTGCCGAGTTTATTGTTGGACGGCCGCTAACCGAGGCAATAATTCACTTTAGTCATGCCGCGCCGGAGAGTCACGCCTATTACGCGGATTATCTGGCCGGTGAATATCGATTCGATCAGGCACAACTGTCGATTCAATTCCCGACGGAACTATGTTTGATTGCTAATGCTTCTGCCCATCACGACAATTATCTAGTGGCGATGCAACAATGCGAGATCATCTTGAATCGGCTCAACAGCCAACAACACAGCACTACCTATCAAGTACAAAAAGCTATGCTATCCTATCCACTCGGCCAGCTTAGTGAGGAGGATTTGGCAGCTGCCTTGTTTATCAGTAAGCGTACATTGGCACGGCGCTTGGTCAAAGAACACACCAGCTACCGCCATATTCTGGATCGGATTTTGTCGGAGCAAGCCAGTGGCTATTTACGTGACTCTCAGATGTCGGTCGAGGCGATTGCTAGCCTACTCAATTACCATGATTCAGCCAATTTTCGGCGGGCATTTAAACGCTGGTTTGATCTATCACCAAGTGCTTATCGGCAAAAACTTAGTAACCTGTACGAGTAGGATTACCAGTAAAAACGGAGATTGCTCATAGAATGATCAAGATTGCGAAGTTAAAGGTTTAGTAGACTCATTGATCTCTCGAAGAGTCACGAATTGAATGGGCTGGTGAATAATAACAGCTAAGTATTGATAGGTTGAACGTTATGCTCACCGCACATGGTATCATTAAAAAAACTCATAACGATTACGGCCATTGGCTTTAGCTTTATAAAGCGCCGCATCAGCTTGACGTAACAACTCTTCAACACAGGTCATCGCAGTCGGCTCAAAAATTGCTATACCTACGCTGATCGTGACATAAGGACGACTTTCATCTGGGCTAGGAATCTTAAGCTGAGCTAAATCATTAAGTAATCGCTGGGCTTGTTTTTCTGCGCCCAGTTCATCCATGCTTGGAAATAATAAAACGAATTCTTCACCACCGTATCGCGCCGCCAGTTCGCCGCTACGCTTTGCCGAACTTGAGATCACCTTTGCAATCTTTTGTAGGCATTCATCACCCGCCAAATGACCAAACTGATCATTATAAAATTTAAAAAAATCGACATCGATAAGCATGAGTGTCAATGTTTTTTGTTGGCGTAAAGCACGATTCCATTCATGATTCATAAATTCATTTAAGTGTCGACGATTTGCAAGACCAGTTAGCCCATCTTGTCGAGATAACTTACTTAACTGCTGTGCGAGCTGATGACTTTTATCGACAGAATTCCGTAATAAACAAGCTTGCAAAAAATTTGTCCGTTCTTGGCGTTCTAAAGCATATGCAAAACACATCCCCAAAATACTTGTAAGAATATATGTCAAATTATAGATTTTCCAGTTAATATGTTGACCAATTATATAAGCCAAAATAATTCCTAAAAAACCACCCAGCCATCCAATGATCATCGCAGCGCGAAAACGTATGCAGACAAAGCCATACAATACCATGACAATATAAATTATTCCCGCATAAGTGAGTATCGCTGATTCTCCGCTACCTATATTCGCTGTAGCCGAACTAACAGCAATCGCAACGACACCAGAAATGCCAATATACCATTCATACCAACGATTGACTTGAGAAACATAAGAAAGTGCCAATGCAATGATTATCATGATATATGTCAAAGCATTAATCAAAAAATAATTTTGAGAAATATCTTTAGGTAGAATCTGATAAACCCCTATATTGTAAATTAGAAACAATATAAATAACAAAGGCAATCGGAAGTGAAAAAGTTGAATTGCACGAGGAATATATTCAATTGTAAAGGCAGATTCTACATTCTTGGGAAAACGTAATAGCCAATATCTCGACTGAATTACGGCACGAATTTCTTGTTCAATCGGATCATCTTTTACCGCATCTATATCCCACTCTAGATGATCATAAAAACTATATTTCAAAGGTTCAGCACTATTGAACTCAACGGATCCTTTTAGCATATAATCCAATCCATAGGAGGTTTTTATTTCAATTCGTCGTTATGTAGGTATCTTTAAGCCCTGACCGAATCATATCTGCTGCTTTCTCTGCAATCATAATCGTCGGTGCATTAGTATTACCATTCACTACCGCAGGCATGATCGATGCATCGACAACGCGTAAGCCTTGAACACCATAGACTTTGAGCGTTGGATCGACCACAGCCATGTCATCTGTTCCCATCTTACAACTGCCGACCGGATGATAGACCGTATCCACTCGCGCACGTAAAACAGCACGAATATCATCATCATTTTGGATATTTGATGTGAAGAGATCTTTGCTAATAACGTCTTTAAATGCTTCAGCATCCATCAGTTTTTTCGTCATTTTGAAGCCTGCAACCATATCTTCGACGTCTGCTGGATCGCCTAGGAAATTCGGGTCAATCAGCAACGTATCATCCATGGTTGGACCACTGAGTTTAACCGTACCGCGACTGCGTGGGTTGAGCAAACAGACGTGACAAGAAATACCATGACCCATATGCATGGTGCGTGCATGGTTATCCACCAGCGCCACGACAAAGTGTAATTGCACGTTTGGAATGTCTAATTCTGGTTTAGTTTTCAAAAAACCGCCGCATTCAGCGAAATTACTCGCAATCATGCCGTGGTGTGTTTGACGATATTTTTGGATTTGTCCCAGCATGCTAATTGAGCCGCTGAGCGATAAACCGAAGGTATCGCGCGTATTATTTGATTTATAACCAAACACAAAGTCTGGATGGTCATGCAAATTTTTACCCACACCCGGTAGATGCTGCACCACTGGGATTTTATGCTGCTCAAGCTCTTTACGATCACCGATGCCTGAAACCATGAGAAGTTGTGGCGACTGAAATGCACCCGCAGACACGATCACTTCGCGGCGCGCACGAATGGTTTTCTTGACGCCGTTTTGTTTGAATTCAACGCCAACAGCACGCCCATTTTCAACAATAATGCGCTGTGCCAATGCATTGATTTCGACTTGGAGATTCGGGCGTGTTCCCATATGCGGGAATAAATAGCCTTTTGCCGCACTCCAGCGAGCACCATTTTTTTGCGTGACTTGATAAGTGCCTAAGCCTTCTTGAGTTTCGCCATTGAAATCATTGTTAATCGGATAACCGACTTCATCAGCAGCTGCTAAATATTGATTATGCAACGGGTTCTCGGTTTGTAGATCACTGACGTTGAGTGGGCCATCTTGACCGTGAAACTCATTATGAATGCGTTCGTTATTTTCTGATTTTTTGAAATAGGGCAGCACTTCGTCATAAGACCAGCCTGTGTTACCCCACGCAGCCCAATCATCATAATCCTTTCGATTACCGCGAATATAGGCCATGGCATTGATCGCAGAAGAGCCGCCTAGACATTTACCGCGAGGTTGATACCCTTTACGACCATTCAGTCCAGCTTGAGGCACGGTCTCGAGTGCCCAATTATTTATTTTGCTGGGGATAATAACGACTGCACCAACAGGAACATTGACGATCCAGCTGTCGCCGCCACCACCAGCTTCGAGGAGGCATAATGACGAATTTGGATCTTCAGTTAATCGTCCCGCAAGTACGCAGCCTGCAGAGCCGCCACCGATGACGATGTAATCAAACTCAGGACTATTATCATTGAAAACTGTCATTTCTATCCATCCCTGATGCTTTATCAGATACAATTATGCCCAAAGAAATTATCAAAATTAGGCTGTTATTTCGTTTTGATTTTTGTAGATAGGAGTCGCTTTGTTGCACAACTGCGCATACTCGCGGAATCCATCCACCTTTTTCCAACGCTAAGGATACACGTATCTTAGCAGCGTGAAATGATCTAGAATCGTCGCACGGACTTACAGTGTCGACCCCAGGCCATCCCAGATTACCCAAGAACTTGAAGCAACCCATATTGGTTTCCACCAAACTGCGACGGTGGTAGTCGCATCCCTTTTCTACAGATGTCGTGTTGAACACAATATTTCGTTGCGTGCTACCTCTCCCTTTCCAAGACCAGCCATTCTTGTGCCACTGGCGAGCGTATTAAGCGCCAATCTAACATTAATTTGGTCGTAAGACCAAATGTTATCTGATGTAATCGACTCAACATTGCAGTCATATGTGTTGAGGCTCGTTTAAAACTGACCAGATGGCTCAAAAATCACACCCTGCATCTGGATCCTCCAGTCGTCCTAAAAACGATAGCGCACCGGTGGCCAGTGGTGAAGCAGCACAAGAAGCTACGCCAAAGAAAAAAGCGGCTGTAGGGCTGATTATGTCTTGCTTCTATTTTCTTCGCTTCCAACAGTGAAGATGAAGCGACCGATGCAAACCAACTTGTCATCAAGTAGTAACTGAACTGATATAGTAATAATGCGCCGACCAGCGCGGACAATGCTGGGTATGGCCTGTAATGTTCCTATAAAAGCTGGCCGCAGGTAATCAAAAGTCATCGTCGAGCATAAGGGCAGTTCATCATCATCGTCGCGCTGGCGGGCAAGATAAGCCGCAGCGGCTACTTCACCAAAGCTCGCAAGAATGCCACCATGAAATGTTCCAATCATGGGATTGCCGATATGAGAATCACGGAAATCCATAAAGTAGCGTATTTCTCCATTCTGAGTTTCCACGCGAAAACCCAGAAAATCGACAAAAGGCTCTTTACACAATTTCAGGGAGGATATTTTTTCTGCGCTGATGCGCTTAGCAGTACTCATATCAGTAGCCTCTAGCCGCATTGTCAAAAGCGGGTCCCATAGTGCCGATGGCGAAAGAGCCCGCGACTGTTGCCAGTATCTCACCACTTTCTTCTGCAACCGCACGACCCGTGATAAAGGCAACCGTATCGGTTCTGCCGATACAATCCACTATAGCCTTCAAACCCACTGCATACGGGATACTACGCAAAAAATCGACACGTAAATCAATAGTGGCAATTGGTTTTAATGACTCCAATGATGAAAAAATAGACAATCCGCAAGTCGTATCAAGCAGTGTTACCAAGGCGCCTCTATGCAGCGAACCCTTACGGTCAGAAAGTTGCTCAGAGAATGGCATGCTCATCTCGGCATGACCATCGCTAACAGTGCCGATATTAATGTTGAACATATCGAACAAAGGGTGATTGGTACCAAAAAATGCTTTAGCCATCATCAGATGTGTAGCGTTTTTACTGTCCATTTTTGACTCCAACCATTTTTTATGGCAAAAATATTAACAATACGCCTTAGAGCGCAAGCGCAGCATCTGCATAGTTACGCTCTGCCTCAATGACTGCAAAAATTGCGTCTTCAATGGCGGCATGAGGAAAAGCTTTGCTTTCAGAAGCAGACTTCAGGCACATAGCTAATGCAGTCCATGTTTTTCCGCTAGCCCTCATTAACAACGGTAATCGATACCGGTGTACGCCTACGTCATAGTGAATCGCCTCGTCAAGAAACTCGGCGTACATTTTTCGGAATCCGCCGCCGCCTGTTCCGCGCTTCTCAATAACCTGATAGGCAAATCGGGTAGTCCAATGCCAATCACCTGTAGTTCCCCAGCGACCAAGATCTGTTAGCCAAATTTCCAGTGCAGATATGCCACTCATGGCTAATGCCTTGGCGTTGTCATGAATGACTTTGGTGATAATCTCTGGTGTAATTTGCCCTTGAAACGCGGTCGGTGTGAACATATTGCCATGGTGAATAAAAGGGGGCTGAGTAGAGAATCGCGCACGCGTGAGTGAGTCTTGCGTCACGGATAGCGCACTAGGACGTTCAGTGTCTGTGACCAAAACTTCACCCGTCTCTGGGTTTCTCGACCAAGCCGCTATTGCGTGACCGGGAAAGTGAGTTGTGCTGTTGAAGTAAGGTAAATAAAAAATGTCTGTCAGTAGAAGTGAGGGGCGACCCGTATCTAAACAATTGCCAAGCGATGTTGCTGCCGATTCGTATGAGTCGAAGGTTTGCCATTCAAAGGGCATGCCGATGCTTTGAAACACTCGCTCTTCAAATCCCAAGGATCGGACATGCACTAAAAATGGCACAGGCGCATCAGCCAGTTCCAAATAGGTTACACCTAGCCCTGAGCCCAATCCAAAGCACATGGCCTCGGAAATATTCAGTCCATTAAATTCAAGCAGATCACGAATTGCAGAGCTGCCACAATGCCGCCCAATGGCGTGCGTGATACGGAATTGAACATCCCATTTCTTCACAGGTTCTTTGCCTCTTCGTGAAAATCTACATTAAGTATGCCTCTTGTCATCATTTGCCATATAGCATCAGCGATCTGTTCAAGATTGTACTTTCCATTTTCTTTATACCAAGTTGCAGCCCAATTTATGGCTCCTAAACCAATCAGCCTTAACATATCTAAATCCATATCCTTTCGAATAAAACCGAGAACCTTCAAGTCATTGAGGATGGTCTGCCAATATCGCTCGTATCGGTCTCTTTCAGCGATAATCTGCTCACGTGCGGTACCGTGTACCGAGCGCCACTCGAATAAAAGAACATACAACATATCGTCGCCAGACATGAGTACATTTACATGTGCCCGTAGCGCCGATTTCATTTTTTTTAGAGGATCTTGAATCGTTGATGTCGCCTCAATGATCCCGTAAATTGTTTTTTCAATGGCAAGCCGCATCATATCTACAAGAATATCGTCCTTACTGCGATAGCGATAATGAAGACTGCCAGGAAGAATGCCGCAAGCACTTGCAATTTCTCGCACGCTTGCACGCTCAAACCCCTTTTCTCGGAACAGCTTAGCAGATGCGGCTAACACTCTTTCACGGTCTGTAACCTCGACTCTCGTAGATTCTCGACTTAACACGGCTTCACTCGTACAATTATATTAGGCAGATAGAGTACTCGATTTAGTAGAGTAAAATCTTTCAAAATCTCTCCTTTTTATGCTGCCTTTGGAGTAGGAATATTAAAAACAATACGCGAAGCTTCCATCGGGTCTTGATGTTTATCATATTCGGCCAGCCAAGCACTTACCTTTTCTGGAATGCCAGTATCGCCAGGGTGGAAGCCTGGCTTAAACCAGTCCAAATAGCGTGGAATAAGTTTGGTAATCAAGCCACTTGGCCCATAGAGACGATAAAAACCTTTGGCAAGTAATAATGGCTGACCGTGCAGTTTGTCAATCTTCAACATATGCCAAAGAACGGATCCAACAACTACATGTACTAGAATCGTTCCTACAATCAAAGCGGACGTGCGGGTGAAATAGCCTCCACCAGCCGCTGTTTCATAAACATCAAAGGCAACAGTTTTGTGTTCGACTTCTTCTACACCGTGCCACATGAACATGGCGCGCATGGCGGGATGGGCGTTCTTGAACATCTCACCCTCACCCTGCATAAACCCTTCACCCAGTGTGGCAGTAATATGTTCAAAGGCAGCAGTCATTGCCAACAGATACTTGGCAGGGAGGTATTTCTGGGACAGCCGGATAAAAAGCTTTAATTTCGATATGACCTTTTCTACATCAATACCCTGCGACTGCATCACTGCATTATATTGGTCATGCACGATGCCATGTTGTGCCTCCTGACGGAAAAAGTTTTTAACATCCTCACTGAGAGTAGGATCTGTTACCTGATTCTGATAGTTGCGTACGGACTGAATGAAAAAACGCTCCCCATCGGGGAAGTGAATAGAGAGCGCGTCAAAGAAACGTGTCAAAACTGGGTCGCTGTCGTTCCAGAAAACGGGAACATCACTTACATCAAACCGCGGCTTACGCGGCTGAATATTCATTAGATGAGTCATGGTTGCGGTCTCTTTTGAAAAATTGAATACGTACTATCCATTTGCCCGGTGGTCTGTCAGCCCAGATCACGGGGCTTCACCTTATACCCTGGCAAGGGCAAGTGCCATACACCTAAGGATATATTTGGCCTTTCGACCAAAATAAGTATAGCAGAGATTTTATTGGTTAATTGACCAAATGTCAAACTTGCTATTCAAAAATAGGGTCGTCTTAAAGAAACTGGGAATAAAGCACGAGGCGGTTTTAGCGATCGTAGCTGCACTATCTTTTGATCGTGGACTGGTCATAAAATGACTCTTTTTGATGTGATTTTACCATCAAAAAGTGTCCCGTTTTTTCAACAGGGGTCACTTCCTAAAAAAGTTCATTGAGCGTCAAATGGATTAAATTGCGCAACTTGAAACCGTTCAAAATCTCTGGTGTTACGCGTGACGACCGTCAGTTTGTGCACCAGCGCAGTAGCGGCGATCATGGCATCCTCATACACCGTATCCGATTGCCGATGCATCAACTGCGCCCAAACCCGAAAGGTGGCCGCATCCATCGGTAAGACGTTGAATGTGGCAGCGACCTGATCGGCCCAAGCTTCAATGACCAGTGCTTTTGGTAAATCCTGATCACGGGTCATTTCGATACCCGCCTGAATTTCCCCCAAGGTCACCGCACTCAAATATAGATCGCAATCCGGAATGGATTGCAACCAAGCAACAACGGCACCATGTGGTTTGATACGGCTGCAACTTAGGCCCGACTCAAACCGCTCGTTCAGTTAAAGGAATTAGTCGCAAACAAGTTGCTTGGCTCAATCTACATCATATGACTGAAGAACGTCTGGAAAAAG
>CAYJTU010000107.1:0-5887 GCA_964373105.1 uncultured Moraxellaceae bacterium
TGCTCTTCCGATCTTTCATACCCCCGACCGTTTTTGAGCTCAACTCGGTGCCAGCACTGTTGCTTGACAATGAGCGATACCAGCCATTCTTCGTACTAGAGGTCTTCGGAAAGAAAATACTTGGAATACCGCCTGTCACAAGCTGGGGGTTTTGTTGAAGCTGACTTAAGGGTGTATCTGCAGTTAATAATGCTTTGGTTGGTGAACAAGATGTTGCTGCTACCGCACCGCCCCCTGTATAACACGCGCTCGAAACGAGATCTGCTTTGATAAAATCACGATCCATTATCCCATAGACATTATTAACAGGCTTAACGACCCCCTTACCACCATCAGCGATGGCAAGCACATCCAATGGCGAACTTCGATCTCCGGAAGCGACACCGACAACAATAAAGGTATCCGCCCCCTCATCATGGATGGTTGCGGTTGGCGCTTCATAAAAGCGCGGTGAATTTGCGGCAGTTGTGGATGCTAGATTCGCCAAACGCACAACACGAACACCGAATGCACCCAAATTGTTTGCTGTTCGCTGAGATGCATTGTTGAAATCTGCGCGGAATACTTGCCCCCCCAAATCTGCAAAATATAAATGATCCGTTAAACCATCGGCATCACGATCTAAAGTCGAAATACGACCTACGATACTATGTACGATTGAAGTATTATATGTTGCTGTTGCGCCAGTTGGGATACCTCCCGTTGGTGCAACATTTGATGTCTCCCAAAGGAGTTTTCCAGTTGTAGCGTCGATCATATAAACAGCATTACCCGCCGCAATCGTTTTGCTATTGCAATTGCTATCCGTCTGAGTTGTCGAGTTCAAAGCAAATAACGGATTCTCATAACAAACATCATAACCACCACCCATAATCATGACTCGTGTAATCGCCCCGTTGAAACGGACATTGGTCAAAATGGGCTTAGACCATGACTGCCCCATACGATCAAATCCTTTCCCAACCATAGGATCAGATGAACTCGTAGTTTGCGGTGCACTCACTCTAAATAAAAGCTTAGGCGCCGTTGGTGTCATTAAATTCAAGCCATAATAGCTAGAGCCACCCATTCTTAATCCACCATAAACATTCATCCTTGAAGCAGTAATCGACGATGACCCGCCCGTTGAGGTCGGGCGACTGACTTTATAAGATGCATCCGCCACCCATGCGCCATCGATACCCTGCGCAGGAACCTGAGGTAAGACCGCTGTTTGTGGCGACACTGCCGTTTGTACAATAGGTGAACCTTTTTCATTATTAATTAATGCTTTAGATGCAACGGTTTGATCCAAAATTTCTTTAGGAACAAACACCATTTGCTCAACTCCACCAGCACTTGTTGCGCCAGTACCCGACCCCGCCGCAACAAGATGCAATGCACCTTCCATCGTACCGTACAACACAGATTCAACACGGCTACTGCCCAAAGTACCATCTGCATTCAGTGTCCCTGAGTAACTGAGTTGCACAGGCATTGAATGAATAATACCGCCTGCCGCTAAAAAGGGGGTCGTTGGCGCAGTCAAAGTCGGCACAGCTGTTGGCAAAGGAGACAACGGAACTTCGTATCCTAAATAGTTCAACAATGTCAAACGCTTGGCCATAGGGATATTGGTCAATGGTGCTGCATTGAACTGTGACTTAATGTAAGCCTCATCAGTCAATGCAGGAGATGTTGCAGTAGGCGTTACTGGTAGTAGACTTGCACCGCAGTTATAAGGCGCTACATCGCCACAGTTACTCGCAATCGATGGTACGATTTCTGTATCCGCTGTCGTTGATGAAAAATTGGTAAACAAAGGGCGAATCTTGCGAGGACTTGATGTCGTGGCAGGATTTGCAGCTGTTGGCATCGGTACTTTTGAATTTGCTCCCCCTTTCTGGGTAGAACCACCATCGGGAGTGCCTGAAGAGTTCCATAAGTCAGTTGTCGATGCGGCAGGAAGATTCGTAACGGGATCAGGAGCGCCCATTGCAAAGGTACCATCAGCGTTTAAGACATAATTATTGCTAGCATCTTTCAGTGCACCACCACTGATATTGTATTTTTTTAGATTACCACTCCACAATAATTGCGTCGCATCCTTGGGATTGGGCGTCAGCATACGCATATAGCCATACTTCTGGAATCCTATAGGATTTAATCCATCTATCGGAATCGACGCTGCTCCAGTGACTAGGGGTTTTATATCTGCAGGAACCAACTCTTCAATAAAGGTGTAAATACTATTAGTCACCTCTTTTTCTGAGATTGCATAATAGAAACCGCCCGCGCCATAACCACTGCCCGTACAACGATCCCCACCAGCACCGCCTTTACGAGAACCCCACTTACAGGCATTTAAAGGATCGGTATTCGTCAAATCATCAAATACAGCACCAAAGCCAACCATCGCGGTTTGAATGGGTGCACCCTTTATAGCTGCACTGTTATTATAGAGTGGGTTTGTGGCACCATCGCCTAAGGTATTAATGGCCCCTGTTTTAGTATTGACATATTCAGAGGCATTACCATAAAGTGCCTGCGCAAAAGTCCCTATACAATTCCAAGCAGGATAGTTATAGATCCCTCCTGTCAGTATCCCTGCCCCAGGTACGGCAGCAGCACCTAAAGCTTTATAGGTGGTTTGCACCGCATTACAGCTAAACGTTGACGCGCGATTACTTAATGCCGCTTTCATCACTAAGGATTGATCCTCTGCAGGACCATTCGGCTCACCATCTGTAAGGAAGTATATCCCTTGACCATCACAGCTTGCTCGGTTTGAAGCCGCTGGCAATGGTGAAATATATGCAGTTCCTGCGGAATTTTTTGATGAAGCAACGGAGTCAGCAAAACCACTGTTCGGATCAGGATAAGAAGAAGACACGGTATTGGTATAAACCGTATAATTATTCCCTGAAAAATTTCGGGAATACGAGCCATTATATGCAGGCAACGGATTAGAGGGGGTTGAAGTTCCATTCCAACTACTACACGTCTGTTTGAGTGTTGAAAAGTCTTCAGCATTATAGGTATTACATGTTGAATATGCGTTATTGCTTGTTCGGACTCTAAAGACATCTTTTGTAATATTAACCGAAATATTATTAGCCGTTGTAGTCCCCAATAAATAAGCACCGGCTTCAGCAAACGCTGTGGCTGTAGGTGTCGCATACAATGCAGACAAGTTACTGATTTGTTGCTTGAGTAAATAGCGTTGCCCCGTAGTCCCAGTCCCATTAGACATGACTGGTCCTAATGCGGCGGCAGGAAGTAATATCTTTCCTGATGAGCTACTTGCAAAAGTGCCTACCCCCATCACAACATCATTACGTATTGCGAATCTGGATTGATCATCAAGCGCTGCATACATCCCCGACTTAAGACGATCAATACGGGTATAGCATTTGAAAGGAGGTGTAGGTAACGCTGGTGGAGTAGGTGGAGGATTAGTAGACGTACACCCCGACCTAATATTATTTTTATAATAATCCGATAAACCGTTAAATTTAGATAAGCTTACAGCACAGTAATTACGAGAATAAGTCGGTAAACTCGTACTTGGGCTAGTCTCTGATGACTGCGAACAGGTGCCCAGCCCAAAATCCTCATTATAAGAACTGGTGCCCATACTGCCTGAGTTATCCAGCATCATCACAAGTGTAACTTGTCCAGCCGTTCCCGCTCGATAAATCGACAAATCATTTGCATGGGCCACAGTACAAAACATACTAAATAGCGCGGCGCCCCAATATATATATGGTTTACTCACAACTTGAGTATTTTTTCGACGATACATGTCTATTCTCACTTTAAATAACGACTAGCCCCAGTTCACGCATTAATTGATTGCGGCTGTCTGTGCTAATCCAGTGCTTAAGTTATATTCTTGAACCTGAGTATTTGCAGGAACACCATTCCGCGCTAAACAATCTGTAATCGTTTCTTTACTGGCAATCAAAGGGTCACTATTGTCACTGATACGACCATTTATACAGTCTCGTTGTACCACTGCTAAATCTCCTGTCGCCATACTGGGTAACATCGCGGTCGATGTCACCCGAATACGTTGTTGTGTCGCAAACCCTTTGGTTGCCGTTCCTTCACTGACACTCGTATCGCGGGTTAAATGTGAGCCTGGTGGCTCAGTACTGGCCTCTGTAGGCTGAGTGACTGCGACCTGCGTCACCGTAGCCTGACGACCACTACCAAAGTCAGCACTTAAATCACAAAAACCACCGCCACCGCTATCATCGACGACACTCGCATCACCTGAAGCACCTGCGGCAGGGTTTGCATGGATGGTATTTGCATTCAGCATCAAACCAAACCCCTGCGTCGTCGTGGGACGATAACAAAAAACAAATTCTCGACCAAGATTATTGGTATCAAGCGCACTACCAATTACCGATGCAAGGGTCATTGCACCAGATGCCTCAAGATCAATCGTGGAAAACTTATTTAGAACCGTATCCGAAGATTGAAGCAAGATTGAACGCACTTGTGCATGGGTCGAAATATTTAAGGTTGTTAAACCCTGCCTCATGGCCATCACTCCGATCACTGTGATCAGGAGTAAAATCAGTAATACCGCCACCAATGTCGCACCATCTTGATGGCTTGAACCGACTGAACCTTTAAGTGGATATCGAATCACGCTCATGATGCAACTCCCATAGCATTGCGCAAAGCAACTGTGGTGAGATAAGCCTGCCTTACATAACGATTGGTATTCTGATTAGACTCGGCAATGGGTTTTACAGTCTGGTCAAATAACGTGTATGTTTTTGCGGGGTCAACGAGGGCACTATTGGTATTATCCAACGACCTCACCAAAGCTCCTATTTTTACAGATAAGATTCTTGGTGCGATCCCTCCCGCAGCACGTGCCGCAACAGCTGCTGCTTTATATTGATTAATCGTGTAATAGACTAAGTTTCCATTAGCAGCTTGGGTGCCAAGTAAAAAATGTAGTTGATCAATCCGGTTCATAATAACTTGACCTCCCTCGCCCAACCCAGATACGACCTGTAGGTTCGTAATAATAGGCGTTGCAGGAATAGTCACTGTAGCGGCATCACATGCTAAAACCAGATTTTTGACATTTGAACCCGTGTTACCCGCCGTAACCGTATCCAATCGAATGAAATAACGCTGAATCACGATATCCCCAGCATTAACAGCCGCGCCTTCACAATTCACCATTGCAGCAGGAGCTCTATATTGAATAGTCAATTGATCGCTTTGAAGTGCAACATCTGCTGACGTCTTGACATTGGAAAATCCATTCCAATAATTCAATGTCGTGCTAGATGTATCACCATCACTATTGCTCAATAACGCTGCTGGAATATAAGCGGAAGCGCTATTACTCGTCCTCAGCACGGGCAGATTTGATGTCGCTGAAGTGGACGTATCTGCGGTGAGAACAATTCCACCCCACGGACTGATATCTGTTAAAGATCTATTAAGAATATTTCCGTAGTTCGCTAAACGGATATCACGCGCCATCGAATCAAGCCCAAACATGCCGCTATCTTGCATATCCGCACCGGCTTGTTGCAGACGAGCATTAATCACGCCTCCCATAAACAACTGACTCGCGGCAGCCACCAACAACAGTCCAAGTACTATCGAGATCATTAACTCAATTAAGGTAAATCCCGCATTTTTTTGAGCTTTCGAGTGCATATTTAGAGGGTTTTTTTTCCGGTCAAGGTCACTTAAGCCAATGAATGAATTATACATCTTAATATGCCTCCATCATGACGCAAGTGGCCTGAGATGCATAAGTTCCTGATGTCGTCATGCAATCATTGGCCCCCGCCCCCATGGTTGGTGTCGTATTGCCCCATGCAGCGAACAAACATTGGCGCTTATTTGTCACAGATGTCGGCACACC
>CAYJTU010000107.1:5897-12507 GCA_964373105.1 uncultured Moraxellaceae bacterium
TGGGCAAGCGGTCATATTGATATTCATACCAATATTAAAAGCAGCAAAAGCTGACTGATAAGCATCTTGCTTAGCCAAATCTGCTGGCTGGCAAGGACTCGATGAAATACAAGTAGGTGATGGTATCGTTGGTGCACTTGTTATTGCCCTATACGCCGTCACTGCGGCCGGATAACTACTCTGACCACCACTATTGACTCGCATCCCTTCAGCCAGCCCACGTAAAATAATGATCGCTTGAGAACGATTAAATCCCTCCGTAGTCGCCTCAACTGCACGAACCTGTAGTACAGAGAAACCCAGCACACCGATCGCAAGCAATAACATTGCGACTAAGACTTCAACCATACCAACACCATGCTGTCTCGATGGATTCGATTGACTTATGAACATGATGCACTCCCGATAGTATCTGAAGCATCAGAACTAGGACCAGTAATGGTTCGTACTCCGCCGAATGGATTGACGATTACGGTATATCCTTGCTCACCGCTAATGGCACTATCACAAATACGAAAACTCACTCGGGTGAAATTGGTACTTGATGTCGCAATATTGCCGATATATCCAGTTGGAGAAAATCTCAATCCGCTGGATGCAGATGGTGACGCAGAAGAGGGTAATGACCCGACCGTAATCATGGTTTTCTCAGGTAATGAAACTTGGATCGGATATTTATTCGTTGTGCTGTCCGCAATCGCTAATGCACTCGTACCAGTTGCCGCACCTGGCGTAACAACGTACCAGCTCAACCCTGCGGCTTCTAAGCTGGCCTTACTGACATCGTTAGCGTTCGGAATATTAATGGTGCCTGTACGGCTGGTTTTAGCAACATTCCAGCTTGCAGAATATGCAGGCCACAATTCGACTTGGCGATTAAAAGATGCTGCAAGCGCGCGCGCTTGCAAAATCGATGACTGTAGCTCAAATGCCGCACTTTTCATTCTGCGCTGAGCCATTGTTTGGGTGATAGAAGGTGCCGCGATCGCTGCCAGAATCGCCAGGATGGCGATCGTCACCATCAGCTCCACTAAAGTGAAGCCACGCGATGATCGATGATCTGAGCTGAAAGAAAACATAACTAACCCTTTTATGCGAGCAAACGCTCTATCCTGAGCTATACGAATTTCAAACCTAAAATATACCTAATGACTGCACTTAACCAATACAGTTACGACAAAAACCCCTAAACAACAGACAAGTAACATTCCGCTTTTTAATAATGTACGCCATGTCTCACTATTCCATATCATCCTATCCCCCGCTTTTCTGACCAAGCGATCTAAAAAGACGTTAACGCCCTAAAATTTAGTCAATTTCTGACGAGGATTGTGCATCGCTAGTTGCCCCTTTTTTAGACAATAAAAGAGGATAGACCGCATTTCTTTCACGCAGCTATACTGCGTGAAAGGGTGGGTTCGCCAACGAGACATCGAATGATTTTTTCAAAAATCAGGAAAAGAGATTAACGATTTAGGCTAGATACCCAATCGTTAATATGTACGGCTTTACAGCACATCATAATCGCGTACGCCGAGCAGGTATAAAATACCGTCCAGCCCGACACTGGAGATTGCCTGATCGGCATTTTGCCTCACAAGTGGTTTGGCTCGAAATGCCACGCCCAGACCCGCAATCGACAGCATCGGTAGATCATTCGCGCCATCACCCACCGCGATGACTTGTTCAAGGCGAATTCCTTCACGCACGGCCAATTCGGTCAACAGCTCCGCTTTACGCGCACCATCAACAATGCGGCCAGTCACTTGCCCTGTGACCTTGCCATCCTTGATATCAAGTTGGTTGGCATGCACTTCATCGATGCCAAGTTTTTGCTGTAAGTACTCAGCAAAGTAGGTAAATCCACCAGACAGAATTGCTGTGCGATAGCCCAGTGACTTCAAGGTTGAAATCAGCCGCGTCGCGCCTTCAGTCACACGCAGGTGGCTGGCAATACCCGCTAAGACACTTGCATCCAAGCCTTCAAGCAGCGCAACCCGCGCACGGAAGCTCTGCGCGAAATCAAGCTCGCCCTGCATGGCACGCTCGGTAATCTCTGCAACTTGCGCGCCCACTCCTGCGGCAATCGCCAGCTCGTCGATCACTTCTTGCTCGATCAGCGTCGAATCCATATCAAAACAGACCAAACGGCGATTACGGCGATAAACGTTATCTTCTTGCACCGCGATATCAATCGACAAATTCGCCGATAATTTTAAACAATCCGCACGCAAGCTCTGTGCATCGGTCAAACGTCCCCGTACACTGATCTCAACACAAGCCCGGCCATGAAACTCGGCGTCGGGCAGCTTTTCTAGCGCGACCCGCCCTGACAATCGTTGCAGGCGATCAATGTTAAAACCATGACGAGCAATGACGGCAGCAACGGCAGCCAAGTGCTCAGGGGTCAGATGACGTGCCAATACCGTAACGATATGACGGGTACGCCCCCCTTCTTTTACCCAATTTTCGTACTCAACATCGGTGATCGGTTTGAAGCGCACCGCCAGCCCAAGCTCATGAGAAACCAACAAAATTTCCTTCATGGCGAGAGCCGTTTCAGTGACCTCACGGCTGGCAACGACCAGCGCGAGTGACAATTGATCATGGATGACTGCTTGACCGATATCGAGAATATCCAGATCATACTTTGCCAAGACGGCCATAAGTCTGGCAAACTGGTTGGGTTGATCGGGTCCTAAAAAAGACATTAAAATGATTTCGTGCATTGCGCTGCGCCGTACTTGAGTGACAATATACGGTGAATCATAAACCATTTATCTCGCAAACGCCTCGGAGCTCGTGTGAACGCACCTCGTCAAGGGCTATATGCCACTTTATTAGCCATTAGTTATGCTTTGCACACCACATTGATCGTTGAAGGGACTGCTCACCAATTAGCGACGACTCGCGATGCTCAAGGACAGTTACTGATTCGGCAACTGGCTGAAGACGCAACCTTGGGCGTAGCGCGGCAGGATACGGTATCGCTCGCACTCCTGGCCAACCGCTATAGTCAGCGCCCAGGTGTGGTGTCTATGCGCATTCTCGCTGCTGATGGTCGTATTTTAGCGACTGGGGGCAATGCACCCACACGCGACGGTCAACTTTTTCAACAAATTTTATTACAAGATCGTACTCAAAACGGTCAAGTCGAACTCACTTTGGCTGAAGCCAGCTTAGGTGAAGTCGTGCGATTGCAATGGCTGCCGCTGCTCCTATCGCTGCTAATTCATATTTTATTATGGCTGCTGTATCGTGTGGTTGCACGCCCTAAACGCCGTCAGGATGATGAGGATGAAGAACAGGTTGAAGCCCTGCCTCAAAACGCTGAGCCAAGCGATACGACCTCTACCAAAACAGCCGCACCCGAACCGGTATTACAGCTTAAAACTGCTGACGCTGAGACTCAGACGTCCTATCCTGTGGTATTACGGATCGCATATAGTGACCCTCGCGCGCTACTTGACACCTTAACCCCAAGCACATCCGAAAAATATTTCGCGCTTTGCCAAAAGATTTTGGAAGAAGCGATTCGAGTATTGGGCAGCAATATGCCCAACGAAGGTACCCCGACCAAGATCAGCATTATTCAATCGTTCGGTGCGAATGGCGCTTTGGTGGGCATCAATCAAAACTCAACGCCGGCATTAGGCCACTTATTGTTATTGGCACAATTGCTCAATTTGCTCAGCGATGCAGTCTATCGCCGCAACCGCCTTGAAAAACGTTTTGCATTACATACCTGCGCGGCCATTTCTGAAGTGCATAGCTCTGCCGAGTCACCGTCCGATTCAACCCAGCAAAGCGCAGAGTTGATGCAACACGCCAATGCCAATGATGTGTTGATCCACGTTTCGGATGCCAATCTATCGCGACTGATGATCCAATTTAGCTTAAGTGCTTTGGAAAACCCAGTCGAAAATATCGGCGAAGTCATGCGTTTGAGTGGCCTGCGCAGTGATCAAGCACAACTGATCGAACGTGCGCGTGAGCAAATACTAGGCAGGTCAGCAGGATAGATTGCGCGGAGTCTCCCCGCACAACCTAAAATAAACCCCATTCTTTGAGATAAAGAGCGGGGTTTATTTGTTTTTAAGACGCGTACATCCAACTTGCCCCGCCCAACAGCACCATCACACCAAGTCCAGCATAAATCAAGGCGGCAACGCCATGAATCCACTTCAGTGGCAACTTATCCGCCATTTTATGGCCTATAAATACGGCTGGGACATTGGCCAGCATCATGCCTAACGTGGTACCCGCTAAAACCACCCACATGTCATTGAACCGCGCAGCCAGTGCAACGGTAGCAAATTGCGTTTTATCGCCAATCTCCGCGATAAAGAATAAGACGAAGGTCGCACCAAATACACCAAACTTCTGCCAGCGACTGATGGCGCTACCATCCTCATCCAACTTATCAGGGATCAGCATCCATGCGGCCATGAGCAAAAAGGAAACACCCAAGATCCAACGCAAAATATTAGGATTCAATAGCGTCATAAACCAATGGCCGAGTGCTGCCGCCAACGCGTGATTGAGCAACGTCGCCAATAAAATCGCGAAAATAATCGGAACGGGTTTACGAAAGCGCGCTGCCAACAACAAAGCCAGCAATTGAGTTCTATCGCCCATTTCAGCAAGGGCAACAAGGCTAGTGGAGATGAAGAAAGCATCCATTTGAGTGATCCATCGGGCTGGCGCAATAAAACCAATGACTCTACCTCCCGCCAGCCCGCTGGTTTTGGGAAATAAAGTCAAAGGTCTTGCCCACTCCAAAGACCGTGAAAACGATCCATAGGAACTCAGATGCCATGCCGATGAGCGGCAAGTGTGTTGACATCCGATGATACGATTGTTGTTGCAACAAGCGTACCGAGGCTACTCCCCAATGACACCCGCATTATAGCGCATTCTTTCCCAAAAAAAAGAGGCCATACACTCCGCGCGTTGGGAAATGAGTGCCCTGATCAGATAAATACTTTAAATCATCATTGCTCTGCGGCCTGATCAATTTGCTTGGTCGTTGCATCATTAGCATCCAATGCTTTGTCTAATTTATGGCGCACCTCTTTGCCGTTATAGCCGATCGCATCAGCGGCCTCCAGACTGCGTGTTTCAGGACGCCCCGTATCTGCGACTGTGGGCTTAGGCGGTGGTGGCGCTTTGCTGCAGGAGGCTTGAATCAGGATCAAACCTGCCACGGCCCACATCAAGGCAAACCCGCGAATACTGATCATTATACAACTCCTTTGTATAGGCTTGATTGAAGCAGACAATCCAGCAGATCGATCTTTGCTAAAAAGCTGATCGATCGACGGTTTTACAGCCCTTAGAATGCCACATAGGGCGTTTGTGTGCTACTGGGTGTCGTTTTTCCTTCGATCGCCGTATAGACGGTTTTTCCCAAAAAGAAGGGTAACCCCAAGACAAAGCTCGACGTTCCTAAACTGGTTGTGGGAGAACTGGTCCCGGCAATATTGTTAAAAACACTAAAAGACGCATTCTGCCCAAAGGTACTCGCCGCATTGGCAATACTGAAAGGTACATTCGCCGTTAAACCATTATTACCAAATACCGTTGTACTTCGATTAAGGGTGGTCAGCGGGCACAAAAACCCTTTGTAAAATTGCGAGGTACATTCAGGAATCTCTGCATTCGGATTAGGGACCGCATAAAAATTAGTGCCACTGTCCAAATAACTATCACTGTAGGCGATGTTGTTATACAGCGCCCTGAATGTAAAATCACCAGAATTGACCTGCAAGGGTGTAGCCGAACCCAGTGCGTTATTGGCTTGAGTACCGATACCAAATGTCAATGATCCAGTGATTGTATAGGCACCTTGACTCGGTACTCCCGGCAGCGTAATCACTGAGCCATTATTATTCACCGCAAAACGTGCAATAGGATTTTGGACTTGATCGGTCATCGGAATCGCTGTCGTATCACAGACCTGCGTATCACTGCAGGTAAAATAAACATTGTTTCTCGCAGCCCCTGTCGCATCGATCAAAGTGCAACCACTGCCACAGTCCTGAATCGCATTGGAAATGCCGAGAACACCGTTGATGCCTTCGCTTAAAATCTTTTCTTTTGCAACGCCACCACTATTTGAACACGCGGCGGGAACTGCATTGAATTTTGGATCATCCATGATCTGGATCGGCAGTCCACTCGCGACCTCGCCGCCCATATACAAATCAGCGGTTTTAAGCGGTCCCCAACTATAGCCCCCAACAAAGGGCAGGCATTGGACATAATTCTGTTTTTTGTCATTCACGCGCTGTGGGAGGGTAAAACCTGCGGGTAATGCCGCGGCGGATAAACGTAAACCCGCTGATCCAGTATCAAGCAACACATGATCAACGATCGTGCAGTTCTGAGTGCCCGGCAAGCACACTTTAACCGACACGTATAAGTGATTGAAATATCGCGTATCGTTTGCAACAGGTCCTTGATCAATGGTCAACGGAACGACATTGGTCGCCGCAGGGGTCGGAGGCGGTACGACAGGTGGAGATACGACGGGTGAAGGTGTCGGCGTAGGTGCAGCGCTTCCACCGCCTCCGCCGCCACATCCCACCAAGCTCACCATGATCAAACC
>CAYJTU010000108.1:0-7081 GCA_964373105.1 uncultured Moraxellaceae bacterium
CTTGGCGGTGCGACATTTATGGCTTTCATGGTGCTTTACCACTTTAATTTCAGTCTAGATCGCATGGTTGGGGAAGCCAGCACCGTGTTTGGCAACGTCAATCATACCGATGGTAATAAAATCATGGGGCCCGGCACCCTGTTTAGTAGCCCGATTGATGCCATCTCTTTAGGTATGGCACTGATGTTCGGTACCGCAGGCTTGCCGCATATCCTGATGCGCTTTTTTACCGTCAACAGTGCCAAAGAAGCGCGTAAATCGGTCTTTGTGGCGACTGGGTTTATCGGTTACTTCTACATCCTGACCTTCATCATCGGCTTTGGTGCGATCTTGTTTATTGCCCAAAATCCAAACTACCTTGATCTCGCCAAAATGGCAGTGACCGGTAAACTTGAGCTACTGGGCGGCGGCAATATGGCTGCGATCCACTTGGCCCATGCGCTGGGAGGCAACTTTTTCTTGGGCTTTATCTCAGCCGTTGCGTTTGCCACGATTCTGGCTGTGGTTGCTGGGCTCACGCTGTCTGGCGCGTCTGCGGTTTCGCATGACCTCTATGCCAATGTCATTGCACATGGTCGCTCTACTGAAAAAGATGAAATGCGCGTTTCCAAATATGCAACTGTCGCGCTGGCCGTCTTTGCCATGATCTTAGGGATCGTCTTTGAAAAACAAAACGTCGCCTTCATGGTGGGATTGGCATTTGCAGTTGCGGCTTCGGCGAACTTCCCCGTTCTGCTGCTGTCGATGTTCTGGCGTGGTCTGACCACACGCGGCGCACTTGCAGGCGGTGTGATTGGGATGCTGTCTTCGGTGCTCTTGATCTGCTTGACCAAGGCAGTCTATGTCGAGACGTTCCACTTCGGTACGACGGCACCGATTCCTTACCAAAATCCTGCGTTGTTCTCGATCGTGCTGTCTTTCTTTTGCTGCTGGATTTTTTCCATCACAGACAAAAGTGCACAAGCGAAGCAAGAGCAAGATGCTTTCGATGCCCAGTTCGTTCGCTCGATTACGGGTGTCGGGGCTGAGCAGGGTAAAGCGCATTAAACTGTAGTAAAGAATCTCTCCTAAAAGAAATGCCCTCAGTGAGGGCATTTCTTTTTTTGCTTGCAACGTTGGTTATCTAAGGACTACGACTCATCCTTTTTAGTGCTTATGCGGGTGTGTATGAGACTCAGACTCAACATGATGATCCGAATCATGATGAGAAAACTCATAGACAGAAACATCATGCTCTTGATAGTGCCCCGTTTCAGGCAAACTCATCGCACAAGGATGCTCTTCACACTGGATCGCGACATGAAAAATCGAAAAACGCTTGGCCAGCAAATCCATCGCATCCTCCAGCACCTCTTGGGTGGGACGCTCTGGGCACACCAGATGGATGGTCAAAGAGACTTTATCGGCGGTCAGTGACCAGACATGTAAATCATGAATGCTTTCCACGCCATCAATCGCGGTCAAGGCATCGCGAATCGCGTTGACATCCAAATGCTCAGGCACGCTTTCAAGCAAAATGTGTACGCTTTGCTTCATGAGCACCCACGTACGCGGCAACACCCACAGACCAATCGCAATCGCTACCACCGAATCCACCCATGCCCAATTTGTAAAATAGATAATCACCGCACCGACAATCACCCCTACGGAGCCGACCATATCCGCCAGTACTTCGAGATAAGCGGCTTTCATATTCAAACTGCCATCATTACCCGCTGTGAGTATCTTCATACAGACCAAATTGGCAATCAGTCCGGCCAGCGCAATAAAAATCATCCCGGTCGAGTGCAACTCAGGCGGATTCGACAAGCGTAAATAGGCTTCATACCAAATATAAATAGCGACCGCAAAGAGCAGCAGAGCATTCAAAACCACACCGAGTATTTCAAAACGATAATAGCCATAAGTGCGCTGATCATCAGCGGGACGTCTCCCGACCCGAATCGCCGCAATCGCAATGGCAATCGCCGCCGCATCAGTTGACACATGCGCGGCGTCCGACAGCAATGCCAAACTATGCGTCCATAACCCACCAACCACCTCAGCGACGAGAAAAACGCAGGTTATCGCCAACACCCACCACAAGCGCGTTTCGTTCTGGGTCTTAAACTCATGATGATGGTCATGTGAACCGCTCATAGCTATGCTCGTCTAAATCAAAAAAAGGGGACTTGGAAAGATTAAAACCATAATACAATGGCTGTTATGGACACCACTACTGACCATAGACAGTATACTGAAAAAGTCGGCTTTGAAATAACCTAGCCTTCTAGATCACAAGAGATGACAGCGTCTATTTGGCCTGATTAGAGCGATTTCCGCGCGTACACAACACGTTATCGATATGTATACGCAAGGCCTCCCATGCTAATCTGGCTTTAAACTGAACGACTATTTTGTGCGAGAGCTAAATCAAGATTTAATTTTCAACTGAAGGTGAAAATGCACTGAAATGATTGTGTTAATCTTCACGCTTACGATGAACTCACTTGTTGCGGCTTACCTATGACTCATGTTGTCTTTTGTGCGGATGATTACGCGTTGAATACGCCGATTAGTCAGGCCATCGTACATCTGATCGAAAATGATCGTCTACAAGCCACATCTTGCATGACTCAAAGCACCGATTGGCCGACACACGGCACTCTACTTCGCAAAACGCATCTCACAAAACCGCAGATTCAGATCGGGTTGCACTTCAACCTGACTCATGATTTTGCTGATGGCATGCTGTATCTGCCCCTCGGGCAGTTGATGCAAAAAGCATGGCTGAGAACTTTGTCCAAATCTCAGGTTGAGCAAACACTTGCCTATCAATGGCAACGTTTCATTGACGTCATGGGGCGGGCACCTGATTTTGTCGACGGTCACCAACACATCCATCAATTTCCGGTGATTCGTGAGCTGCTGATTAACTTCTTAGTCGCGCAAAATTTTACCGGTTGGGTCCGTAGCCTCAATCACACCGTGATTACACCGGGTTTCTGGTTTAAAAGTAAAATGCTGCAACTGCTGGGTGCACGTGCGCTTAGCCAGATCAGCAAAAATGTTCAGATTCATCAAAATCAAAAATTTGCGGGTATTTATGATTTTTCAGAAGCCCTCTCCTATCCAACCTTGGCTCAAGCTTGGTTAGATCATGCGGCATCACAAAATCACGACGATACATTGCCAATGGATGTTACCCACTCCATCGACCATACTTTACTGATCATGTGCCACCCTGCAGTCGATTTATCGGATCAAAACGATAGTATCGCGGCAGCGCGGGTCCGTGAATATCGCTATCTGAGTTCAGATCAATTTCTCAAAGACTGTGCAGATCGCCATATCAAATTGACGACGACCCCGTCAGGAGCGCTTTAAATGTCCCGCGAACATCCTTTTATCTCTTGTGTGATTCCTGCCTATAACGAAGCGGAAAACATTCCGTTATTCATCCCCGCATTAGCCAAAACGCTTAGCGAGCTTGGTGTTTCTTATGAAATGATCGTCATTGATGATGGCAGTAAAGACCATACGATCGCTTCGCTGCAACCCTTGCTCGCTCACTACCCCCTCAAGGTTTTCGCACTGTCGCGTAACTTTGGCAAAGAAGCTGCGATTACTGCGGGCCTCGATCATGTGCAGGGTGATATCGCACTGCTGATTGATGCTGACTTTCAGCATCCGATCAGTGCCATCAAAACCATGCTCGACTTATGGCGCAGTGGCTATGATATGGTCTACGGAATTCGTGACCGCAATACCGAAAGTGATATCAAGCAATGGCTAACGCGCAATTTCTATTGGCTACTCAACAAAAGCTCATCGATTGATATCCCCGCCGATGCAGGCGATTTCCGTCTCATGGATAAGCAAGTCGTGCTGGCCATTCGCAATCTGCCAGAACGCACGCGCTATATGAAAGGTCTTTATGCTTGGGTAGGTTTTCACAGTATCGGCGTACACTTTACGGAAGCGCCGCGTCTCAAAGGGGAAACCAGTTTTAATTGGAAGAACCTCACTAGTCTCGCGTTGACGGGTTTGACTGCATTTTCAGACTTGCCGTTAAGAATTTGTGTCTTCTTAGGCGCTGCAATCGCGTTTCTGGCACTTGCATACGGCGTCTACATCATGGGAGAGACGCTGGTTGATGGCGTGCAACAACCGGGTTGGGCCACACTTGCTGCAGGCATGATGCTTCTAGGCGGTATTCAACTCCTGTTTATTGGTGTTTTAGGCGAGTATATCGCGCGGATTTATAACGAAACCAAAGGCCGCCCGAAATACATCATCGCACGCCAATACGATAAAGAAAATAATATCCCTACTCCCCGTGTGTTACAGCCTAAACCCGATGTGACAACCCAAGGCCCCATCCATGATTAGTCGCCAAACATTCTGGCAACTGGCCCGCTTCGGGGTGATCGGCGTCTTGGCGGCGCTCACTCATTATGCCATCGCGATTGCCCTCACCCATCACGGCATGATCGCGGGTTGGGCAAACTTGGTCGCTTTTGTGACGGCTTTCTGGGTTAGTTATTTTGGTCATCGTTATTTTAGCTTTGATGCGGGTGATGTGTCGCACCAGCAGACCCTGCCACGTTTTATTGTGGTGGCGGTGATTGGCTTTGTGTTCAACGAAACGTTATTGCTGCTCATGCTGCATTTCACATCCCTTTCCATCAACATCGGTTTACCCTTTATTATTATTTTGACTGCCGCAATGACCTTCATTTTGAGTCGGCAGTTTGCATTTGACACTACAGATTCGGATAAAAGAACCCAGAGATAAACTATGTTCACGATTCGTTCCAATAAAATATTTCTTGCCATCATTGCATTATGGTTAGGTTTTGCAGCCAGTATTCGGCAATTAGGGGTGCCCGATGAAGGGCGCTATGCCGACATTACACGGTGGATGATTGAGTCAGGTGATTGGTTGACGCCGCGCATAGACGGCGTCCCGTTCTTCCACAAACCGCCACTACTGCACTGGTTGGGCGGTGGATTGATGGAGGTGTTCGGCGTTCATATCTGGGTCATGCGCTTGGTGCCGGTTTTTGCGGCGATGGTGATGTTGATTGGTGTATTCTGGTTTGTTTCGCGTCATGCAGAAACCAAACATCGACAAGTCTTAGCGCGCAGCAGCGTGCTCATTCTGGCCAGTAGCGTACTCGTCTACGGCAGTAGTCAGTATATAAATCATGACTTGTTGGTCGCTGCATGGATGTCTTTGACGGTGTTTGCTTTTGCCGATTTCACACTGACTCGAGAACGTAAGAGCCTATATTTAGGTTATGTTGCAGCGGCTTTAGCACTACTGTCCAAAGGACTGATTGGTGTTTTGATTCCAGGGATGATTTTACTGCCTTGGTTGCTTGTCACGGGAAACTGGCGCCGAATTCCGGCTCTTTTGCATCCCTTGGGCATCCTGTTATTTCTTGCCATTATTTCGCCTTGGTTGTATTTCGCGCAGCAGAAATATCCCAACTTCTTACATTACTTCTTTATTGAACAACAATTTGATCGCTTCTCGTCCGGCCAGTTTAATAATAAACAGCCTTGGCCCTATTATCTGGTGTGTTTGATTGTCAGCTTTTTGCCATGGTTACTGCTCATTGGCACACGATACACCTGGAAACCTGCAGCAGCGCTACTGAATAAGCCCGTATTTTTACTCCTGGTTTGGTGGTCGATCTCAGTGACCGTCTTTTTCTCGATTCCACCATCCAAGCTTGCCGGTTATATTTTGCCAGCCACCCCACCACTGGCCATTTATTTAGCCTGTGTCCTCCACAAAGCCTTTGCCCATGAGGGGATATACGTCAAGAAGTGGAGTGATTGGGCCAATCTCATCTTCTTGGCCATCATCGCCTCAGCTTTATTTGCCTTACCCTATATCCCAAGTACCGCTAGTCGATTGACCGAAAGCGAATCAAGCCAACTGTTGATTTTGGCGATCGTGATCACGGGTGTGATTGCACTCACAGGTTACCTGTTCCATCGCAATAGCCTTAAAGCGTTTCAGGTGGGTCTGATTTCCGCCTTAGTGCTGTGTACCAGTGTTACCTTTCTGGTGAAATGCTTGGACCACAAGTCCAGCGCAGATCAAATGGCGTTTCAAGCCGATCTCAAACCCAACATGCCGCTGGTGTTCTATCATAATTACTACTACGACATCCCCTTCCTGCTGAATCAAAAACGCCAGATTCAATGGGTGGAAGATTGGCCTTCTGTAAAAGGGGATAATGGTGCCGCGCAAATTAAAGATGGTCTACGCTTTGAACCTCAGCAAAGCTACTTGCTGTGGAATGATAGCGATCTCGATGCACGCATCAAAAATAATGAGCAGATGATGATCTTAGTGCCCAAAGCAGAGAAGGTTGAGGCTCTCAGCACCTTTAAACCGATCTATCAAGAGCGCAATTTTGATGTCTATGTGACGGGTACTCAAGGGACTCCATAAGCCCAAACCTGACCATGGTGCTGATCGTTGATGACTGTAAATCAGCGCCGTGGTCTTAATCTAAATATTTTTTAGGGGTCTTCCCCGTCCAGCGTTTGAAGGCACGGATAAAGTTGGTGGTGTCGGTATAGCCCAATTTTTCAGCAATCAGCTCTACACTGAATTCACGTTTCTTAAGCATAGCCGTGGCCTTCCGCTGCCGCAGCTCATCGATGATCGTGCTAAATATTTGGTTTTCTTGTGCTAATTGACGCTGTAGCGTCCGTGTAGACATGTGCAGTTTATCCGCGACCTCTTCTATCGTACAAAATCCGAGCGCCTCATCATAGACCAGCTCACTCACCAGACGACTAAAGCTACTGTTCTTCATCAAGGCATTGAGTTCACGTTTACATTGCTCACGCGCGAGCCTTGCGGTCGGGGGGTCTGCCATGATCATCGGCAGTTCAAGGTACGCTGCGGGGAAAACAATTCGTGTATAAGGCTGATCAAAACGAATCGTCCCCGGCAACAATTGCTCAAAGCGATCATAGTATGCGGGGCGCTTAAACATAACATCGCCCGAACCCTGAAGGCGATGTCCAGTAATCGCCTCACCCATCATGACAAAACCGAGCAGTATCGCGATGG
>CAYJTU010000108.1:7091-12485 GCA_964373105.1 uncultured Moraxellaceae bacterium
ACTTCACCCAGTGAATAATCAGGATAAACTTCTTCGACATAATAATAAGCAACATCCCCGTCAATTTCGAGACGGAAGCGGAATGCTGAAGATTGTAAGTTAATGAATTGTTGTGCAATTTCCAACGCTTCGCGTACATCTTTTGCGATCATCGCAGCAAAGCCGATAAGCCCATGACAGGACACTTTCATTTGCTTGCCGATGTGAAAACCCAGTCCAGGCTCATTGGTGAGAATCACTGCCCGCTTAAAAAGCTTAGAGAACGTCTTAAAATCGACATACCAGAATACATCGTTCAATTGCTCGGGCCTGATACCGCTGCCTTCCAGCAATTCTTCCGCCGAAATATCCCAACGGGCAACGACATCAACCAATAATCCTAAATAAACACCCAGAACTGTAGGCGTGGCGGTGGGTATCGGTGTAGGTAGACTCATAGCAAAGTACTGGCATGAACTGACAGAAAAATGTCGTGCGAAGAACTATAACACATGCGATTGCCGTCACATAATATGGGTGTACGATTGTTCACTAAAGGAAGAATTCCCATGAGCGCGATTACCACGATAGAACCGACTAAAGCAAAACCACAAGCGAAGGTACAGGCAAAGATCCCACCCAGAAGAATCGATTTTGACTTCTCTGCAGATAGAGTACCGCGCTATTACGTCGACGGCAATCCGTTCAAAACCACCTTTGTGACGGCATTATCTTCTCTATTTCCAGAAGGTGAATTCTTCTTTGTCGAGGCGGTTCGTCACTATCGCACTCAAATCACCGACCCTGTGCTGAAAGCACAAATTTCTGGCTTCATCGGTCAAGAAGCATTGCACTCATTAGCGCATAAAGCCTTCAATGACGCAGCGACGATTCAGGGCTTTCAAGTCGACAAGCTTGATCGTGATGTTGGCTTTCTCCTCCGCCAAGTCAAACGCTTCGCGCCGCAGATCGTACAACTTGCTGTCACGGCCTGTTTAGAGCACTACACTGCGGTATTTACCGAGATGCTGCTGAAAGATGAAGAGGTAATTAACCAGTTTTCCCCTGAGATTCGCAACTTGTATCTGTGGCACTCGGTTGAGGAAAACGAACATAAAACCGTAGCTTTTGATGTCTATGAAGCTGTGGGCGGCAGCTACTTACTGCGTGCAAGCATTATGATCCCAACGACTGTAATTTTCTTTGCAGTAATTTTCTGGTTCCAAAGCCGCTTGCTCGCCAGAGATAGTCAGTTGTTAAATGTCCGCCAGAATCTGAAAGGACTCAATTATATTTTTGGTCGTAAAGGCGTGCTCTCTAGCCTCATTCCTCAGTATTTGGATTGGTTTAAACCCAAGTTTCACCCAAGCCATCACGATACCGACGCACTGCTTGCCACATGGCAAGAAAAGTTGTTTGGTGAGGATGGCTTGCTGACCGCGAAGATCATGACACCGAATAAGAAACTCAGCGTCTAGAGCATCGTTTTCGAGCGACGGCTATTCGCTTTAAAACTGCGACTAAAACCTGCTGTAAACAAGTCACGGCGCTATTGCATCACGTTAACTGATGCGCCGTGACTGATCACACTTCAAATCCATCTTGCGGATCACGAGGCACTGCCTCTCAATATTTACTCGGTGTCTTGCCTGTCCAGCGCTTAAAAGCACGGATAAAGTTGGCGGTATCACTATAGCCCAATCTGACCGCAATCTGCTCTGGTGTCAGCTCACGTTTCTTGACCAGTGCCACCGCTTTGCGCTGACGCAACTCATCAATCAGCGTACTAAATTTTTTGTTTTCTTGCGCCAACTGGCGCTGTAAGGTACGCGTAGAAACATAAAGTTTTTCAGCGACCTCCTCCATCGTACAAAAGCCTAAAACCTCATCATAGACCAGTTCACTGACTAAACGACTAAAACTGGGATTCTGCATCAATGCATTGAGTTCACGCTTGCACTGCTCACGCGCCAAGCGTGCGGTCAGTGGGTCAGACATCATCAGGGGTAAATCAAGATACTCAACAGGAAATATCGCACGCGTAAAAGGCTGCTCAAAACGTGATATCCCAGGCAAAAGATGCTCAAAACGCGCAAAATAGTCTGGTCGTTTAAAGGTAAAATCACTGATCCCCTCTGGACGTTTCCCCGTTAAAGCCTCTGCCATGAGCGCCGTACCCAGCATCATCGAAATTATGCCCGCTTCGCCAAAGGAGTAATCTGGAGAAGTCTCACCGATATAAAAACTAACAAACTCACCCTCAATTTTGAGATCAAAGCTCAGGACTGAGGACTGTAAACGACTGAACTGCAAAGCAATGTCCAAAGCTTCACGGATATCTTTTGCAACCATCGCTGCAAATCCAATCAATCCGTGGCAGGACACTTTCATTTGCATGCCCACATAAAAACCAAGCCCCGGTTCATTGGTCAACGTCAACGCGCGTTTGAATATCTGGGTATAGGTCCTAAAATCGACTGACCACAGCGGATCATTTAACTGTTCAGGAACAACCCCACTCCCCTCCAACAGCCCCTCCGCGGAGATGTTCCAATTGGCCACAACATCAACCAGCAAACTCAAATAAACACCCAGTACCTTCGGGGTTACCACAGATGCAGAAGTCAGTGTATTCATAGCAGCGTACTGGCGTAAATTGACTAAAAATTGGCGTATGAGGCACTATAACCCACATCAAAATAGCACAATAATTCACCATATGATGACTTCTTAAGAAGGAAATATAACCATGACTGCGAATATCACAATACCATCCAAGCTCGTCCAAAAGCCCCAAACAGGGTCGCCAAAAATCACCCCAAGAAGATTAGATTTCGACTTTTCAGCAGAAAAAGTTCCTCGATACTACGTGGATCACAACCCTTACCTCACCGCATTTACCACGGCACTGTCATCACTGTTCCCCAAAGGTGAATTATTCTTTGTTGAGTCCGTACGTCACTATCGCGACCAGATCACCGATCCTGTGCTCAAAGCGCAAATCTCAGGCTTTATTGGCCAAGAAGCCTTACATTCGCTGGCACATAAAGCTTTTAATGACGCGGCGACCGTGCAGGGCTTTCAAGTTGACAAGCTTGATCGGGATGTTGGCATGATCATACGCCTCACCAAATGGATCACTTTCCCGCTCGCTCGACTTGCCGTCACTGCCTGTTTAGAGCATTACACGGCCATTTTTACCGAAATGTATTTGAAAAATGATCAGCTCAATCAAAGCTTCTCCCCAGAAATACGCAACCTTTATTTATGGCATTCGATTGAAGAGAATGAGCACAAGACTGTTGCTTTTGATGTCTATCAAGCCGTCGGTGGTAGTTATCTTTTACGGGCAAGCATCATGATCCCAACAACGATGATCTTCTTTGCTGTGATTCTTTGGTTTCAGGGTCGCTTGTTGGCCAAAGATGGTCAACTGCTGAATATCCGTCAGAATCTCAAAGGACTGAATTATAATTTTGGACGCAAAGGGGTGCTCTCCCGTTTGCTCCCTCAGTATCTAGACTGGTTTAAACCGAACTTCCACCCGAGTCACCACGATACAAAGGCCTTGCTTGATGACTGGCGTGAGAAACTATTTGGTGAGCAAGGATTACTGAATGTGCAAATACGCTCATCTCAAAACAATATCACCATGACATAATGTGACATCAGCATCGCATCTGACAGCAGTGTAGAAGGTCATTCTTCGCTGCGCGGACGATGCACTAAACTGATGGATCACTACGAATTGCCTCTAAATCAATTTCGCGCAGTGGCCCTGTTTTCACGCCAGAGATGGTTGCCGCCATTTGTTTGCGTAACCACGGCAGACGATACATCCAGGTAAACGAAATATCGCGCATGACGCCATAGGACGTGGAATGCGATTGATAGAACGGCGTCAACAAACGGCTCATCGACTGATAGAAGCGTATCGAGGGATGGCGGAGTTGATGATACTGCGCCCATACTTGTGCATAATTTTCTGACTTGGCAAAGGCCTGTCCGATCGCCCAAGCATCAAGCAATGCCATATTGGCACCCTGCCCCAACTGTGGGCTCATCGCATGTGCTGCATCGCCGATCACGCCTAAACGATTCTGGCCGAAGTGCGACATCACCACATCGCGATAGCGCGCGGGCATAAACTGCTGGCTACTTTGGATACTGTCTTTGATCCAAGCACCCGCTGCAGGCCAGATTCCGCTCACCTCATCCTGCCATGTTTTGAATTTATCTTGCGGTGCATTGATCCATGCGTCGATATGCTCGCTCGGCAGACTCCAGAAAATACTGGTTAAACGCTGTCCCGCACCTGTCGGCACTGAGCCAGTCGGGAGTAGCCCCATCATGCGCGAGGCCCCATGATAGAACTGATGCAAAATCCGATAATCCAACGCCGTGGTCTCGGGCACAATCGCCCAGACTGCACCCCACGGATAGGGTTGATTCAGCCGTGTCCAAGCCTGTGGTCGCAGTTGACTACGTGCGCCATTGGCGACCAAAACCACATCGAATTTCAATGTTGACTTGATGCCTTGTACCAGCGTATCAACTTGCATCTGATCCTGATGATCAACCACTGCGGTGACTTCAGTAGCCATCTGTATTTTAATATCAAGCACTTGAAGCTGCTGCATCAACACCGCACACAGCGCAGCACGATGCATGCCGAGCCCCGTCCAATCAGATGCGGCCTCGGCATAGCGACTATTGACCAGTAGCCGAGTCTTCGACCAGCCTTGTAGCGCATCCACAGGCGCACCTAAATCCAAAGCATGCTCTAAAGCGCCTAAATGCTGAAACACCGCCATGCCAGAGGGTTGTAGCAATAGCCCTGCGCCGACGTTTTCCATCACTGAGGCTTGCTCAAGAATCGTGACGTCATGCCCTTGCTTAGCCAGCACGATGGCCGTTGCCAAACCCGCTGTCCCTGCTCCGATGATCGCCACTGACTGTCTTTTCATGACTCGACTCTCATTACTTTTGACTCTAACTACGGTGAATAACGATGATTTGGCTCGTCATCAGTGCTTAGTTCACGACACGCTTGGGGTGCAAGGTTCGAAATTGATCGACGATGCCGAGTCCCAAGAAGCGTCCATTTTCAAAGGCCAATGTCTCGCCTTGCGGTACATTTCCCGCATTGATCGCTTGCCCACGACTAAAGAAAATCGCTTCATCCAGACTTAAATCAATTCGTGGCAGATACTCAACCGCCGCATAGGTTGGTAGCAGCAGGGCATCGCGTGCTGGCTCATCCAGCGACTCTAAATACTCAATCGTATTGTGCTCATCCAGCACAAACGACGCGGTCTGGATACGATGCAGCTTGGCCACATGCCCGCCGCAGCCCAATGCCGCACCGATATCTTCGGCCAACGTTCGGATATACGTCCCTTTGCTACATTTCAC
>CAYJTU010000109.1:0-12477 GCA_964373105.1 uncultured Moraxellaceae bacterium
GGCCATTGGTAATCCCTTCGGTGTTGGGCAGACGGTGACACACGGGATTATCTCCGCAATAGGTCGCTCTGGTCTCGGTATCAATGCTTATGAAGACTTTATTCAAACGGATGCACCGATTAATCCAGGTAATTCAGGTGGAGCATTGGTAGATATTTCCGGCAGTTTAGTTGGGATTAATACCGCCATCTTCTCCCGCTCAGGCGGATCGATGGGCATAGGCTTTGCTATTCCTGCAAGTTTAGCGCAACAGGTTCTGACCGACATAATTCAAAGTGGCAAGGTCACGCGCGGCTGGCTTGGTATTGAAGTACGTAATCAAGTTGACCCCACTGATGATCTGGTTGCCAGTAGTACTACGTCCGTAGGCGTTAAAATTGTCGGAACCCAAAAAAATGGTCCTGCGGATAAAGGGGGGTTAAAGGCTGAGGACACGATTCTTGATCTGAATGGCACATCGATTACTTCTGCGGCTCAACTGATTCAGTTGGTAGCAGCCCAAAAACCCAATACGCAAATTAAACTTGGCGTTAAGCGGGATAATCAGACTTTGAAATTAGCCATTAATGTGGCTGAGCGACCTCCAGCAACTGCAAAAAATGATGATGATCAGAGCAGCGATGACGATGCGGGTCAGCTACCATTTGGCATGTATGGCGGGCAATAGCGATGAGAGCCATTTCAACTGTGGCATCAGATCCTAAAATGATGTTACCTGTAACGGATGGTTGGGTAGAACGACATCAATTGAAAAAAGGAACAATCGTCAAATGAAATTATATATTGCTGATCGCGCACCAAACCCGAGGCGCGTCCTTTTGTTCCTAGCGGCTAAAGGATTAAATCCGATGGATATTGGGCTAGAAGTGCTCGGGCTTAATTTATCTGATTCCGCAAATCGTACCCCTGATTATTTACAAGTGCATCCTCTCGGCCAGATTCCCGCTTTGGAGTTAGATGATGGGCAGGTGATTACCGAGTCGATGGCCATTTGTCGTTATCTGGAAGGTCAGTATCCGCAGACACCGCTATTAGGTGAGGACTTCATGGCGCAAGTTTGGGTTGACCAATATAGCCGTCAAGCCGAGATAGAAATTCTATTACCTCTTATGAGTGCATTCCAACATGGGCATCCTTTCTGGGCGGGAAAATATGAACAAGTTCCTGAGGTCGCACCCGTTGCCCGTCGTCGTGCGCAGTCGCGTTTTTCTTACTTTGATCATCGGTTGCAAGTCGTGCCTTATTTAGCGGGTAACAGCATGACTGCGGCAGACCTCACCTTATACACGGCTTTAGATTTTGGTCGATTAGCGGGACTAAAAGTCGATGACCAGCATCCAACACTACTGCGCTTTTATGAACGGATGCATGAGCAATTTAAGGACGTCCGTTAGTTAAAAGCGTACTCACGCATGAGGTAATCAACCTTGTGCATTCATAAAAATGAGTCGAACAAGTGTTATAATCAGATTTAAGTCATTCATAAATTACAGTTAGCGTTTTGTATGCCTACCGATTCGGCCCAGTTAGAAGAACCTCATTATACGATTCATTACCGCTGTGATGATTATTTGATCGTCAATAAGTCTCCAGGCTTACTTTCAGTACCAGGTAAAGGCGAACATTTATTTGATAGCTTACTTACGCGCTTACAAGCCATTGAACCTAACATTAAACTGGTTCATCGCTTAGACCGTGATACTTCAGGGTTAATGGTTTTTGCCTTGAATATTGATGCCCAGCGCAATATCTCAAAACAGTTTGAAACACGCTTAACCGATAAAACCTATCAGGCTATTTTGTATGGAGAGTTGGTCGGGGCGGGTCAGGTTGATGTGCCTGTGCGTTATGAACCTTTAACTCCACCGTTACATGTAGCGGATAAGTTGCACCCAAAGATGGCGCTCACAAATTGGCAATCCATTAATATATTCCGAATAAACAATGAAATAGTGACGAAAGTGTTACTGAAACCAATCACTGGTCGATCACATCAATTACGAGTTCACAGCCAATACATCGGCCATGCGATTGTAGGCGATCAATTGTATGCAGAAGAAGTCGGATTAGGACTGATGAATCGCTTATGTCTGCATGCTGCATCACTTAGTTTTAATCATCCTGTGACTGGTGAGCGCATGACGTATTCGCAGGATGCGGACTTTTGGTCTATATGATTAATGAGAAGATCATTGTGATGGATATGGTCTGTATCTGCTTGGTGAAATAGATAGTTTATTTTTTGAAAAAGAACGATAAAAACCGTATAAATATGTGAAAATGCGCACGATGGGATTTGATGAGTTTGCTTTGTGTTATACAGACACAAAACCTCATGACTCCTTAAGTTGCTATTCTTAAGTTCAGTTGGAAATAAAAGCGTTATGCAAGAGTTTGCAGTAGGTCAGCGGTGGTTATCAGATACCGAATCAGAGTTAGGTTTGGGCGTGCTTGTTGATGTTGATGAGCGAACCATCAGTATTTTATTTCCAAAGAGTGATGAAACGCGGGTCTACTCGCGTGCAACAGCCCCATTATCGCGTATTATTTTTGCGGCTGGAGACTCTCTGACCGATCAAGATGGCATCGACTGGCTGGTGATTTCTACAGAAATTAAATCGGGTGTATTCCGCTATTCTTGTTCCCAAATTATCGCGCCAGAAATCACCAAAACATTTTCAGAAACGCGTCTTGCTGCACACTTACAACTTGCACGTCCATTAGAGCGTTTGCTTGCCAGCCAATTAGAACCCAAAGAGTGGTATGACCTGCGGATTGAAGCCTTGCTCATGCAAGCGCGCATGTCGACCAGTTTGCTGCGCGGTATGATTGGTCCTCGTGTTGGTTTGATCCCGCATCAGTTTTATATCGCCCACGAAGTGGGTCGCCGGTTAGCGCCGCGCGTATTGCTTGCCGACGAAGTCGGTTTGGGTAAAACCATTGAAGCGGGTCTGATCATGCATCAGCAGTTGGTGACAGGCCGCAGTGAGCGTATTCTGGTTCTTGTTCCAGACTCCTTACAGTACCAGTGGATGATTGAAATGCGTCGTCGTTTCAATCTGAATTTCTCCCTGTTTGATCTTGAGCGTACCGCTTTCCTCAAAGAAAACGATCCAGAAGCGAATCCCTTTGCGACTGAAAGCTGTATCATCGCCAGTATCGATCTCTTGCTCGACCATGAAGATTTGAAAGCGCAAGCACTGGATGCTGGATTTGATCTGCTTGTGGTGGATGAAGCGCATCACTTGACATGGCATGAAGATGTGGGCGGAAATGATCGCTATGACGTCGTTGCCGAATTTGCTGATCAAACCGCTGGGGTGTTGCTACTGACCGCGACTCCAGAGCAATTGGGTGTAGATAGCCATTTCGCACGTTTGCGTTTGCTTGATCCAGAGCGCTTCGACACCTTAAATCATTTCTTGGACGAAGAAGCGAATTACGCGAGTACTGCGCAAGTTGCTGAAGCTCTCATGCAAGACGGCTTACTGGATGATGAGCAGCATGAAGCGATTAATGCACTTCTAGGTCATCCTGTCGAAGATACGCCTGATGCCCGTTATCGTGCGATCAATGAACTCCTTGATCGCCATGGCACCGGTCGCATCCTCTTTCGCAATACACGTGAAGCGATTCAAGGCTTCCAAGGGCGTGATTGTTTACCTGCAGCATTGCCGGCCCCTGAGAGCTGGCCCGTGACAGGCAGCTTACGTCAGCAAATGTGGCCTGAAGAGCAGCAACTAGATGGTGAGTGGATGCAAACCGATCCACGTGTACCGTGGCTGTTGAATCTACTCAAAACCGAATTAAAACATCAAAAAGTATTGCTCATCGCGCGTAGTGGCCCAGTGGTTGAGTCGCTTGAGCTTGCCTTACGTGTGCATGGTGGCATCCGTACCGCGATGTTCCATGAGGCGATGAGCTTGCTGGAGCGCGATCAAGCCGCAGCTTACTTTGCCGATGACACCTATGGTGCGCAGATTCTATTGTGTTCAGAGATTGGCTCGGAAGGGCGTAACTTCCAGTTCGCCAGCAACCTTGTCTTGTTTGATATGCCGTCTAATCCAGACGTGCTTGAACAACGTATTGGTCGCTTAGATCGTATTGGTCAGCAGAATCGTATTCAGATTCACGTACCTTATTTGATGGATACGGCACAAGAGCGGATGTTCCGTTGGTACAACGAAGCACTGGATATTTTTGGTCATATTTCTCCGACGGCTCAAGTCCTGCAAGAAAATCATTTGGTTGAGCTTAAAGATCATCTGTTAAGTAATACTGGCGAGCAATTTGATGTGCTATTGGCTCAAGTCAATGATGAGCGTTTAGAGCTTGAGACTGAGCTACAAGCGGGGCGTGACCGCCTGCTTGAGTTTAACTCTTGCCGTCCAAAGGTTGCGAGCCGTATTGTTCAAGCGATGCAAGAGCAAGATGCGCATAACACCTTGCCGGACTTCATGCTGCGTTTCTTATCTTCAACCAACATCGAACACGATGAGCAACATGATGGCAGCCTGATCATTCATTCCTCAGACCAGATGCTGGTGGATGGTTTAGATTTACCCGAAGATGGCATGACCGTGACGTTCCATCGTGAGCAAGCCCTGACGCGTGAAGATACTGAATACCTGACGGTTGAACATCCACTTTTGGGTCGCATTTTTGAGTTGATTCGTACTCAACCTTTTGGTAATGCCAATGTCGCTGTGCTGCGTAGTTCAGTGATCCCAGCGGGCAAAATCCTGATCGAAGCGTGGTTCCGTGTCGAAGTGATTGCGCCTAAAGTCCTCAACTTGAATGCCAGTTTGCCACAGCAGTTGATCCGTGTGCTGATCAGTGAAAATGGTCAAGATCTCTCTGCGCGCATTAATTCTGCGATGCTGCATCCGCAAATCCATGCTTTGGATATGAATAATGCCCGTCAAGTCGTTAAGTTACGTCGTGATGTGATTGAGGCGCGTTACAAGCAAGCGGAAGAGCTTGCGCGGTCGCAGATCAAGAGCTTCTCAGAAACGGCTCAGAAGCGTTACGGCGATCATTTGCAGCAAGAACTTGATCGTTTGATTTATCTCAAATCTCACAATCCCAGTGTGCGTGATGACGAGATTGATCGCTTAACGCATCAACGTGCTCAAGGATTGCAACTGCTTGAGCAGTTGTCACTCGTACCGGATTCGATTCGGGTCTTGGTGGTGATGAAGTAAGCGGAGTCTTTATACGCTGCACATGGTTTTGAGGTGATTCGTCATGTCTGATCGTGTGCAGTGTATGAACGAATTTTGGCGAGTTTTTTGATTAATTAATTTTTTAAGATTTTCAGCAATGCTTCAAGTTCTGTAGTTCCCTTAGCCTCCGCTAACTCCAATGCAATCCCCCCCAACATTCGATACAACTCCCCATACTCAGGCTTCCACTGCTTGAAGGCTTCTAATTGCTTGCTAACCGTCTCTACATCACCTCTGGCAATTGGCCCAGTGAGTGCCTGTGCAGTATCTAAACTTGCTATATTTTGTAGTGTGCCGTGAGCGATAGGGTCAATAATGGCCCGTGCTTGTTCGCGGCTAATACCCGCCTGCATATAGCTTTGAATGCCAAGTTCTACGAGAGCCGTCAAGTAGTTACTGACGACGACGCCTGCTGCGTGATAGTAGGTTTTTTGAGAGGGGTCTATGGCAAGTGTTTTTGCACCGATCTTTTCAAAAGCAGGGATGAGCGTTGTAAGTGCTTCTAAATCCCCCTCAGCACCGCAAAAGGTATCCGTGAAGCTGAGCACCGAGGCTTTGGGATCAGCAAAGCTTTTAATGGGATGAATGCTTGCAGTGGTTGCACCAACGGCATGAACCGCATCCAAAATTGACGAGGGTAGTGCACCGCTACAATGAAAAACAACATTGCCCGCACGGATTAGATTTGAGGCGACAAGTGCCGCGCAGCATTTGGCAATATCCTGATCCGGCGTGCTAATCATGAATATATCTGCTGGTCTTAGATCGGTAAATGACCGCGCGACATGTCCGGCTTGAACAAAATCAACGGCAGCAATACTGCTGTGATGGGTAGTGTTCAAGACATCTTGCACCTTAAAGACATTATGGCGAGTCCATAGATGCCCTAAGGTTTTGCCAACATTGCCACAGCCGATAATATTCAGGGTGACGGGCGCAGTTTTCATATGACGTGTTTCACTCATCTCAAATTACACAGGAAAGTGACGGATTTCCCATGCTTTATGAATCTTCGTATTGCGCTTAAAGTCAAAGCCAATGGTCGACTGGGTGATTTCTTTGATTTCAAACATCTCTGGCAACAACTCATCCAGCTCAAAGCGACGGAAGTTATTGGAGAAATACAGCACGCCATCGGTGGTTAAGCGATTCATCGCGCGCTTAATGAGAGACATATGGTCACGCTGAATATCAAAGGTACCAAAGAATTTCTTTGAGTTGGAGAAAGTCGGCGGATCGATAAAGATCAGGTCATACATTTCGCTGCCTTCTTTGAGCCACTCAAAGACTTCGGCGGCAAAGAATTGATGCTGCTGATCGGGGTGATCGACAGTCAGTCCATTCAACGCGAAGTTGTTTTTGCCCCAATCTAAATAAGTATTCGACAGGTCGACACTGGTCGTACTGGCTGCACCGCCGAGTGCGGCTTGAACACTAGCCGTGCAGGTATAGGCGTAGAGGTTGAGGAAGTGTTTGCCGCGCGCTTCTTGCGCGATTTTAAGGCGCATCGGGCGATGATCTAGGAACAACCCGGTATCGAGATAGTCGGTGAAGTTGACGTACAAGCGCGCACGGCCTTCTTGCACGATCAAGCGCTTACCGGTATCACTTTTCTTCTCGTATTGCTCATTGCCTTTTTGACGGGCGCGGGTTTTGATATAGACGTTTTCACGCGGTAAATTTAGAACTTGGCGGACAGCCGCCAATGCTAAATTGAAACGTGTCTTGGCTTTTTCAGGATCAATGATCTTCGGTGGCGCGTATTCTTGCACGTGAACTTGATCGCCGTAGAGATCAACTGCGAGATTAAATTCGGGTAAGTCCGCATCATAGATGCGTAAATTACTGACCCCTTCACGTACTGCTTGTTTTTTAAGATTGGCAATATTCTTAATCAGGCGATTCACAAAATCTTGAGCAGAGGCTGACTCTTCGGGGAGTTGGATGTTCGGTGTTTGCCATGCTTGCAAAAATGACAATTTGGTTGATGTCGGTAAAATATCGCCGATACGAATATAGATCGGCAGTTTACCGTTCATAAGGCGAGTATTACTGATATTAGTCAGTTGCAAGACATCGGCTTGTTCAATCTGTGAGGCAATGATAGCGGCAGTTTGACTCGGAGCAAACTTCTGTAGGTTATATCCTAAGCCTTGATAGAGCGCGCGATTACTGACTTTGTCGCCCAGACGCTCACCGTAGGGTGGGTTGGTGATGATGAGCGCAGTATCTGGATGTTCAGCTGTGGCGGGTTGCAGGTGGAAGTCAGGCCAATCCGCAAGCGTTCGTTCCTCAAGTTTAATAAACGGTAAGCAGCGCTCAAGTCCTGCCGCAATCAAGTTGGTCCGGGTGGCTTTCACCGCTTCCCAATCCGCATCGAAGGCATAAACAATCAGTGGATATTCATCGGCATCAACAAGTTTGGAAAGTGCTGCTTCAAAGCGATCTTGCGCTTCAAGTTTAAGTTCCTTCCAGATTTGACCATCATGTCCGAACAGCCAGAGAAAACAAAGCGGCGGTTCAAACTAGCAGCGCGATCAGTAGCCATCATTAAGGCTTCGATGACGAAAGTGCCAGAGCCACACATCGGATCGATCAGGGTGTTGTATTTGTTGGTGTGCCAGTTTGCCAGACGTAGGATGGCTGCTGCTAAATTTTCTTTGAGCGGTGCATCAGTCATGGCATGACGATAGCCACGGCGATGCAAACTATCACCGGAGAGATCAAGGCTAAAGGTATGGCTACGCAGGCCAGCAAGTACCGTCAAAGTGATTTCAGCATTCTGGGTATCGATGCTTGGACGACGACCATGACTTTCCATAAAGCTGTCTACGACAGCATCTTTGACGCGTAAGGTTGCAAATTGACTATTCATTTTGACGTCGCGTTCACTTTGAATCCGCACGACAAAGGTACTTTGTGGACTAAACACCAAAGACCAATCAAAATCACGTGCGGCTTCAAAAAGCTCCTCACTGACATCACGCACATCTTGGCGCTCTACCGGAACGGTAAACAAGGGCAGTAAGACACGTGAAGCGAGACGTGACCATAGACAGATGCGATAAGCAGTCTCGAGTGTCCCTTCAATGATGACACGGCCTTGCTGAAATGGCGGTTGGTCATCAGCGATTGTGGCGCCAAGCTCAGTCACTTCTTCCGCGAGCAAACGCTCTAAGCCATCGGCGCAAGTGATGTGGTAAATAGAGCGGCGGGCGGAAGCAGTCATCGGGTTTTCCAAAAAATATCAAACAAGAGAAATAGAGCAATCACAAAGCGTATAGTTTACCTGATTTTGAGATAATTCTTGGGGTAGAATGAAGGAATCGACTTATCAAGCCGCATAAGTGAATTGAAATTGATGGATCAATAGCCAGAGGATGTCGAAATGAGTGATATACAAAGCGTTGGTGGTGGTGAGCAAGTCATGCCAATCAAAGATTATGAGCAGTTCTATAAGTTTTATTTGACCGAACACTCAAACTCAACCAGTCGCAAGTTGCATTTTGCGGGTAGTACCTTCGGTTTGATTGGCTTAGGGATGGCCGTCAAGAAAGGCAAGATACGCTATGCGCTGATGGGCATTACTGCAGGATATGCGTGCGCATGGGTCGGTCATTTCATCTTTGAGCATAATAAACCAGCCTCTTTTAAGCAGCCCCTGTATAGCTTTATATCTGATTTCCGCATGTTCAGTGAGGTGTTGCGCGGACGTATCAGCTTAAAAGGTCCAGCGTTTGATAAAAAATAGTTCAGCGATTCGTAATAAGTCACTTCAAGGGCTCTATCTCATCACCAATGACGATGCCCTTGTGGTTTTGCTACCCAAGTTGGAGGAGGCAATGCGCAGTGGCATTGCTTTACTCCAATATCGCCGCAAGAAAACTTTACCAATCGATCAGGAATCTGAAATTTTAGATATATTGTCATTGTGTAAACAATATCACGTTCCCTTGATTATTAATGATAATATCGCGCTTGCAGAGAAACTGTACTGCGGCGTACACTTGGGACAGGGTGATGGTTCTCTCCTTGAGGCCAGAAAACGCCTCGGTCCTGATGCAATCATTGGTCGTACGTGTCATGCCTCGTTGGACCTTGCAGAGCAAGCTCTGCATGAGGGCGCGAGTTATCTAGCATTCGGTGCGGTATTTCCCTCATCAACCAAACCTAATGCAAATCGAGTTGAACTTGCGACCCTAGCTACAGCAACTGAGCGCTTTACAATACCAATTTGTGCCATTGGTGGTCTCACTGCCGAAAACATCAATGATGTGAAACATGCTGGCGTAGACTTGTTCGCTGTCGTTGGAGATGTACTCAATCTACCGCTAGCGATGGTTGCAGAGCGGGTCAATCAATGGCGCGACAAACTACGCACCCTGTAGTTTTTCTAAAGTGAAATCATGCATCAAAGTGATTTCATCTATTTAAATCCTGATCTGCTAATGCAATACTAGGCCACGTCTTGTGGTCTAGACACTGAAGTTTTTTTAAGAAGAATCAATCAGGTCATTTCCGTATGAGCGTTCTGAATACGCGTAGTTTTATCTTCGGACTGAACTGCTATCTTGCAGTCGTTATGGCGCTGTTTGTCGCGTATAGCCTCAATTTGTCCAATCCAGTGTGGGCAGTCATTACCGTCTTTATTACCAGTCAGCCTTTTGCGGGTGCCATTTTATCCAAAGCCTATTATCGTGTGCTGGGTACGTTGATTGGTGCGGCAGCGGCTTTAATCATCGTCCCCAACTTCGTCGATACACCGATCCTACTCATGGTCGTGATGTCATGCTGGGTTGCGCTCTGTCTCTATTTATCACTATTGGATCGTACGCCTAAAGGTTATGTCATCATGCTGGCGGGGTACACGGCTGTATTAGTCGGCCTGCCGCAAATTATTGACCCAACGGGATTATTTGATAATGCACTTGCTCGTGCAGAAGAAATCACCATCGGAGTGGTGTGTACAACCCTGACCCACAGTTTGATTTTTCCGCGGAGCGCGGAGAGTGCAGTGCTTGCAAAGCTCAATGCAACGCTCTCTGATGTTAAGAGTTGGATGATTGCAGCGCTGTCTGCTGAGCCTGAGTCTGCGGCCAGAACCGCAAGACGTCGCATCGCCATTGATCTGACCGAACTGACGATCATGGGCACTAACTTTCGTTTTGAGATTACTGCGTCGCGTCCCTACATCAATGCAGTCCGAGCGCTTGAAGAACGTATGATTACTGTTTTACCGCTATTAAATGCCATTGAAGATCGTCTGCAGGCATTACGTCAAAGTGGCGAAGTGCCACCCGGTACTGTAGCGCTGGTAGATGAGGTCAAGGCTTGGATCGCCGATCTTGATATCAAAGATATTGCCACTAATAAAGACCTTATTGAACGTGGTGATCATCCAGAACAACAAAAAATTTCTGCGCTGATCGAAGCGTGTCATGCGATTGCGATCATGCATGTGACCTCGCCGACATGGCGAGATATTTTAGAGCTCAATCTGGTTACCCGAATTACGGACTTGGTTGAAGCTTGGGCAGACTGTTTAGCGCTTTATGCCGCAATCCTGCGGCCATATGAAAAACCCAATCGTGCGATTAAAAAGATTATCTCGATTGACCGGAAAAGACCCCTGCATGTTGATCGTGGCCTTGCGATGTTTTCTGCTGCGACGGCTGGTATTGCGGTGATGGTTTGTGCGGGCTTTGCGATGATCTTTCAGTGGACGCAAGGGATTGCGGCTGTCGGGCTTGCTGCCGTGATGTGCTGTATTTTTGCGACCTTTGATAACCCTGTGATGATGCAGCGCAAAATGTTTGTGGCGACATTGACGACTTTCCCCGTTGCGGCTCTCTATGTGTTCGGTATATTTCCTGCGATCGACAGCTTCCCGTTGATGGCGTTGTCTTTATTTCCACTGATCGTGCCTATAGGCATGTTTATCAGTAACCCCGCGACATTCTTGGGTGGCTTAAGTTTTGGCATTCTCGTCGCCTCTGGGATTGGATTTTCACCATCCTTGCACCTTGATTTCCCGAATTTTGTGATGGGAAATTTGATCGGGATGGCGGGTGTATTGGTTGCGATTGTTGTCACGCTCTTCATACGCGTGGTGCGAGTCGATGTCAGTATTCATCGTATCTTAAAAGCCGGATGGGTGGAGCTTGCGCAACATGCGACGGGTAGGATTCCAAATGAGTACGTGACTTGGGCGAGTTTAATGTTGGACCGCTTGGGGCTCTTGATTCCACGCCTTGCTATGGCGAAAAACTCTGAAAGCCTTAAAATTGATAATGCCCTAAAAGATTTACCGATCGGTTTTAATATTCTTGAGCTTCGAATCGCGGCGAAGGGCATGCCTGAAGCGACTCAAAACAAAATCAACGCCATGCTCAAGCAACTAGAGCAATATTTCTTAGGCATGACGAAAACAGGCTATGAGCCTCCTAAATCTGAGATAGTTGCTGATATTGACGCCATTATTACGGAGATACTGGCTTGGCGGTCTTTGCCATATAGCAAACCCAATACTTTCGATAGTAAAGACGTGCGTTTAAATGGCCTGATCGCAAGTACTGGTCTCAGGCGCAATCTTTTCCCGCATGCGGCGGGGTACAGGTCAGTGGAGCAGTTGACATGATTGCCGAAGTCAATATTTTTGGTGTGTTCATCAGTACGGCATTGTTTACGGCAGGTATCGCAGGATTGCTGCACGTCTTTTTTAGGCGTTTGCTACAGCGGGTCGGGTTCTATCGCTTTGTTGCACATCAGAATTTGTTGGATATTTCTTTGTTTGTCATTCTCTGGGGTGTAATCGCATTGACGATGTCGACATTCGCAGATTTTTTTCACTCGATTTTGGGCTAATACTTCATGAATACAAAACTTGTCCAGATGTCACGGTATGCCATTACCACCATCGTTGTTGTGATCGCGTTGGTGATCCTGTATTTGCTGTGGCAGCATTACAAAGTTCAACCGTGGACACGTGATGGGCGTATTCGAGCCAATGTCGTGCAGATTGCCCCCGATGTCTCGGGTCTAGTGACCAAAGTTCTGGTTCGCGATAACCAAGAGGTGAAGGCGGGTGATGTTCTTTTTGTGATTGATCATGAGCGCTATCGTTTAGCCGTAGATCAGGCAAAAGCATCGCTTGAAAGCGCTCGAACGCAATTGGATCAAGCGGAACGCGAAGTGAGGCGCAATGTATCACTGAAAGACTTGGTGTCTGCCGAGCAAAGTGAACAAAGCCTTT
>CAYJTU010000110.1:0-12417 GCA_964373105.1 uncultured Moraxellaceae bacterium
TTGGTCAGAATGCGTATTCAGCTTCCAGTCAGTGAGGATGAGCCTGCACTCCTGCCCTCCAGAGCCTCTCCTGCATTGGGTTCGAAGCCGACTAAAATTGCACTGAGTATCGGCAATGATCAAGGGTCTCTCAACTTCACCGTGTTCAATAAAGAGCTGCTGAGTGCAAATAGTAATCTGCACGATGAATTTAAACTATTGGATTTTTCTTGGCGCTATCAGCATGATCAACTCGAATTACAGTCTGTGGATCTGTTTCATATTCTAAAAATTGAAGATCTGGGGTTAAAGCTTGCAGGAGAAAAAAAACTGTCATGGGAATTGGCAGTAGGTGCTAAGCCCGATATGTATACAGGGCAATTGCACCGGCCGTATACCCGCGCAAGCATAGGCTTCGGTTATGACTTGAGTTCACACTGGGTGGGATATAGCTTACTCGGTGCAGAGCTCAATGACAGTCCTGAGAAACTAAATGGTATCAGCGAAACAGGACTGATCTATCAACATGAGCCCTTTGCGATGAAGCTCAGCCAAAAGTTTCAGCAACGCCGCGATCATGCTTTGGCGCATGATACGCAGTTCGAGCTGAGATATAGATTGGCAAAAAACATGGACTTCCGATTAAAACTATCTAACCGCGATAACACGCTGACCTATCAGTATTATTGGTAAACATTGTCTCCGCGCTTAAGACGACAGACTGAACCTTAGACACGAATCAAGTCCCTCCCATTTGCTCGGCCACATAATCAACGGGATAATTCTCTCCGACTGAATACGCTGCGATTTTACTCAGATGGCTATAGGGAAGATTGGTTTCCACATGCCATTGATCAAAACAGCTTTGGATACGCTTTAAATCTCTTTGGCTGCTGGGTTCATCTGCAATCTCCAGTCCCGCATGCTGTAAGGCTAGGATCACATCGCGACTCAGCAAATACATATCCTTGCCCATACGCCGCAAAAAATACCGCCCGGTCATACCGCCTAAACGACTGCCATGTTTCTTCAAATACTGCAGTAAGCCTAATTGATCCTGATCATCCCAATTGGCAAAAAAATTGGCGGCGCTGCCGTGTTCCCCAGCAAGCTCATGCAGGAATACCGCATTCTTATAGACCGCCTCAATCTTTTGCCAATTACGCACAACTCTCGTATCGAACAGATAAGCATCCCAAACAGTATCGGGTAATAGCGCTAACTTCTCGACATCAAAACCAAAAAACGCTTCTTCAAACTGCGGCCATTTGTTTTCAATCACTTGCCAATGAAATCCCGCTTGATTGATGCCTTTTGCCATGGCCGAAAGATAGCGAGAATCTGGGATAGCGGCGAGTTCGTCACGACTCAGCACAACAGGCAACAGCTGATTCAGGACTTCGACGCCGCCTTTGCGGTCGAGTGCACGTTGATAAAGGGTGCTAAATGCTTGCATCGATGCGCTCCACAAGAACAAACCAGTTGATCAAATAAGGGGGATTAGCCACATCATCAGAAGTTATTCTAATGAAATCAGTAGCCACTGAATATAGGCTGACTTTAGACTTGTAGTTTATCTTTAAAAACCATACTGTACAGATCCATAAGATATGCATACTCATCCATTAGCACAATAAGAACGGTCTCTATGCGCATGAATGTATTACCCTTCCCAATTATTGACCCGCATATCCATCAATGGGATCCCTACCATACGCCGCACAAAGCGGCACTCTTGGTCAAACTGTTAGGGCGCTTTCCAAACCTGATGGATCAGATCGCACGTACAGCACTCCCTAAAGCCACCATCGACTTTATCGGGCTGACTGAAGGGGTGCTTTCGCCTTATCTACCCGCTGATTATGTACAGGACTCTGCACCTTTTGATATCGAAGCCGTGGTTCATGTTGAAGCTGACTGGCATCATCATCACGGACTGGGTGTGGTTGAGGAGACTGCGTGGGTTGCTCAATTGCCTTTTGGACAAGGCAATAGTCCAAAGCTCGGGGCAATTGTCGGTAAAGCTGATCCGCTCAGTCCTCACTTTGAAGACATCCTGCGCGCGCATATCGCCGCCTCGCCTTTGTTCCGCGGTATCCGCTGTATGGCGGCTCATCATACCGATCCCGGAGTGCATGGATATAGTGCTTACACTGACATTTACCGCAATCCTATTTTTTTAAAGCGTTTTGAGAAACTTGCGTGCTATGGCTTGAGTTTCGATGCGTGGGCTTTCTCGACCCAACTGCCCGATGTCACGTTTTTAGCGAAACAATTTCCTGAGATCCCTTTGGTCATAGACCACCTTGCAACGCCTGTTGGTATTTTTGGTCCTGTAGGTCGCACGACTGGACAGACGAGTGCACAACGTGCCGGCATTTTGAACCAATGGAAAGATGACCTTGCCGCGCTTGCAGAGTTACCCCACGTCCACGCCAAAGTATCGGGGTTGCTCATGCCTGTACTGGGACATACTTTCCATAAACGACATGAGCTTGCCAGTGTGGATATGATCATGAACTTGCTCGGTCCATTGGTTGAACATGCTTGCGAGGTCTTTGGCCCCAAGCGATTGATCTTTGCCTCTAATTTTCCGATGGATAAAGTCACAGCGCGTTTACCCGATATTATTGAGGCCTATGCACAGCTTATTGCGCCGCATGGTGAGGCTGCACTCAAAGCAGTATTTCGCGAGAACGCCATTCGATTTTATGATCTTCAAATTTAAGCCCTAGTCTCAATATCTCAATGAATAAAAAGACCTTGAATTTGATCTAGATCAATACCACGTTATACATAAGGCGTAATCTAAATAGCATGCACGAAGAACAAGCGTTTGGAGGCGGCGATGAATATGCTTCACGAAAGACTGTATGACCATCAAGACGGTGAGCCTTGGGGGTTAGAGTTTGATGATGGTTTTCCTGAGTATCTCTATTCTATATATCGCTATATGACCTTTGGCTTGTGCATGAGTGGGCTGATTGCATATTTATGTGCCAGCAGTCCTTTATATCGAACCCTTGCAACAGAACCTTTTATTTTACCTACGCTGCTTGCCATCCCACTTGTCATTGTGGTGACCTTAAGTGCGCATACTGAGCACATTCGGATTCCTACGGCTCATTTGTATTTTTTGATGTTTGCGGTGTTGATTGGGTTCTCATTTGCTGGCATTTTTCAGATTTATATCGGCGATAGCGTTGCCAAAGCATTCTTTGCGATCGCTGCTGCTTTTTTCATTTTAAGTATCATTGGCTTTTTCACTAAACGGAGTCTGACCCGTATAGGCACCTTACTCCTTCTGAGTATCGTCGGCATCTCTGTATTAGGCCTCTTCAACGTCTGGGTCGTCACGTCGCCCGTTGACCTGATCATTTCATCAGTTGGGATTGTGATTTTTTCAAGTCAGACTGCTTTTAATACCCCAAAAATTAAAAAACGCTATTACACCTTGTGTCCTGATTGCGAACCCCGAAATCGTGAACCCATCTTAGGTGCGCTCAGTCTTTATCTCGATTATATGAATATTTTTCTCGCGCCATTGAGACACTGCTACTCAAAGCCTTAGACGCTCACACTGACTCAAACCAGGAGATCTAAATCATGTACAAACATATCCTACTCGCCATCGACGGTAGCGCGACTTCCGATCTGGCCTTAGATGAGGCACTCAAGTTTGCGGCAACAGGTGCAGATATCACCGCTGTGAGTGTGCTCGACAACCCTCTCCAAAGTTACAATACCCCCGATGCGCTGGCATTTAACTTTGAGCAAGCGCATGCAGCATTTGCACAGCAAGCAGAGCAAATCTTAAAAAATGCCGAAACTTATGCCCTGCAACATGGTCAAGTTAAACTCAAGACGCAACTGATCGATCTGGGATTTAAGTCTGGACATAACGATATTGCTCGCGCCATATTGCAGGCTGCCGAAGAAACAAGTGCTGATCTGATTGTGATCGGCACACACGGACGACGCGGTATCAGAAGATTATTTCTTGGTAGCGTAGCGGAACAGGTGATTCGACGTGCGAATCAGCCCGTACTGCTGATTCGCAGTCCGCATGAGATCAATCAATAGCGCTTAATGCGGGTTAAGTTTTAAATCAATATTATGAGGACTAATCCTAGGCTACTCTTGGATCCTATTTGCTTTGGAGCAGCATCATGACTGCACCGGTGTCATCTTCACGTCTCGATAGAATCATGGACTGGTTACCGGGACTCGCTATGCTGCGCCATTATCAAGCAAAATGGCTGGTACACGACATCAGTGCGGGCATGGTGCTCATGGCAATCCTTATCCCTGTCGGTATGAGTTATGCCGAAGCCGCTGGACTGCCTGCGATTTATGGACTATATGCAACGATTCCGACATTATTGATCTACGCCCTATTTGGACCCAGTCGAATTCTGGTGCTTGGTCCAGACTCTGCTTTAGCAGGACTCATCGCCACAACGATCCTGCCGCTCTCCCAAGGCTCTACAGACAAGGCTATTGCGCTGGCTAGCATGCTGGCGCTTATGACAGGAACGCTGTGTATCATTGCGGGTTTGCTGCGTTTGGGATTCATCACCGAGCTTTTATCCAAACCCATCCGCTATGGCTATCTCAATGGCATTGCGCTTACAGTTTTGGTCAGTCAACTGCCAAAACTCTGTGGGCTTGAAGCTGAAGGTGGCAATCTGATCCAAGAGCTTATTGCATTCATCGATCAGCTCATATCTGGTGAAGGCGATTGGCTGGTCGCCGCATTGGGTTGTAGTTGCCTACTGATCATCAAGTTGGGACAACGCTACTCTCCGCGCCTGCCAGCGATTCTGATTGCAATGCTGCTCGCCACCTTGTTTGTCAGTTTGTTAAACCCTCAAACTCAATCAGGGGTTGCTGTTATAGGTCGCTTACCACAAGGATTTCCAGCCTTTGTTTGGCCAATGATATCGATCTCAGAGATACAAAGCCTTTTTGCAGCTGCACTTGCCATCACGCTCGTCGCATTTGCAGATATGAGCGTGCTCTCTCGGACCTATGCGCAGCGTTTAGGGGATAAACCTCAACCCAATCAAGAACTCATCGCGCTAGGGCTTGCAAATCTAGGGTCTGGGCTGTTTCACGGTTTCCCTGTCAGCAGCAGTGCATCTCGAACACCCGTCGCAGAATCTGCAGGTGCAAAAACGCAATTGACCAATGTCATTGGTGCAATTGGCATTGGTCTGGTTCTCTATTTCAGCCCAGCTTTAGTTGAACATGTCCCCCGCGCAGTGCTTGCCGCAATTGTCATCGCCGCCTGTTTGTCCTTAGTTGAGATCGAAGGGCTCAAAAGACTCTATCGAATCAGACCCAGTGAATTCTGGTTATCGATCATTTGCTTTATGGGTGTAGCGCTGATTGATGTCGTACAAGGTATTTTTTTAGCCGTCGGTGTTGCACTCATTGCATTTGTCTGGCGGGCATGGCGGCCTTACGATGCGGTATTAGGTGTAGTCGCGAATCAAGGCTATCGAGATATCCATCGTCATCCTGAAGCAGAGCAAATCGCAGGTTTACTGCTATTTCGTTGGGATGCACCGCTCTTCTTTGCCAATCAATCGACCTTTGATGAACATCTTCTGCAAGCACTCAATGATGCCCAAACTCCGACAAAGTGCATCATCATTGCCGCTGAGCCCATCACTGATATCGATGTAACTGCAGCAGATATGCTACTCGCACTAAATACGCGTCTAAAAAGACAAAATATTCAATTAAACTTTGCCGAAATGAAAGGCCCTGTCAAGGATCGACTCAAGGATTATGGTTTGTTTGATCTGATTGGATCAGAACACTTTTTCCCCACGCTTGAATATGCCATTGCGCACTATCTGTCTCGACATTAGCGTTAATTTCTCTTTTAGACTTGATCCAGATCAATACAGTACTCATGTATAACTTGTAGCATCATGAATAAGCATAGGGCGCGCTATTTCAAACAAAGTACTACGCCCTGTATCCATGCAATTCCGAAGGAAGACTTGGAGGTCTATGATGTATAAAAATATCTTGGTGGCGGTTGACGGTAGCCCAACGTCAAAACTGGCGCTACACGAAGCCCTAAGACTGGCAAAAGATGGCGCTCAAGTCAGGGCGGTGAATGTGGTCGAGAATCCTCTGGCGGGTTATATGACACTGACGATGGTCTATAGCTTTGAAGTCATGCATGGTGCATTTCTCAAAGTCAGTCAGGATATCCTCAAAGAAGCCGAAAAAGATGCAGAAAACCTCGGTCAGATTAAACTTCAGACCGGCTTAATTGACTTGGGCGCTACCGCAGATTTCGATATCGCATCCGCTCTGGTCAAGGCCGCAACTGACTTTCAAGCAGATCTAATTGTCATAGGTACGCATGGTCGTCGAGGTATTAAACGACTCTTTCTTGGCAGTGTTGCTGAGAATGTCATCAGTAAATCTTTAGTGCCGGTCTTACTCATTCGAGATGCTGAACCAGCACACTAAGTTTTGAGGAGCTAAAGAAAAGTTTTTTCCAAATTTAGCTGCTCTGAAGGCCTACCTCGAGTGCTCTTGCTGATGAAAGGGCGCTTGTGGCGAATTAGCGGATAAAATTCGATAGAAATGGTAAGATGGTTCGATTACTGATCGGCAAGGAATCATGGTCAGGTCAATGGGATCGTCTTTATGGATATCAATCACTTAAATCTTAGTGAATCGCGTGCAGCTCATTGTTCGGACTGTGCGCTTAATCCGATATGTCTGCCCCCTGCACTGGCTGATGAGGATTTGGATCAATTAGAAGACATCATTGGACGTAATCGCCCGATTCAACGCGGCGGTGTTCTCTTTCACCAAGGCTCGCAGTTTGAAGCCATCTATGCCGTTCGCTCTGGCGCCATTAAAACGTGCTCGATAGCCGCAAATGGCGCAGAACAGATTACGGGATTTTACTTTCCTGGTGAGATCGTTGGGCTGGATAGTATCGGACATGCCGCCTATGAAAGTACGGCAACAGCCTTGGGCATGACTGCGATCTGTGCCATCCCATTTGATGCGCTTGAAGTACTTTCAATGAAGCATATCAGCCTGCATCATCACCTCTTCAAACTGATGAGCTCCGAAATCCGCAATGACCATCAGATCATGCAAATGGTCGGTAAACGTCCAGCCGAAGAAAAAGTCGCAACCCTGCTACTGTCTTTTGCGACGAGACATAAACGACGCAAACTCAGTGAAAATAATATCCATTTGCCCATGTCTCGTGCCGACATCGGTAATCACCTCGGGTTAGCACTTGAGACCGTCAGTCGGATCTTTTCCCATTTTCAGGAGATTGGGGTGATTTCCATCAGTGGTAAAAATGTCACCATTTTGGATCGAACGACGCTTTGTGCTTTAGCAGATCCCGTTTGACGGTTGGATGAGCAAAGGGGATATATCCTCTATACATCAAATACCCGCCATACAGGATCAAGCCAATACCTACAGCAGACCAGAGCACGATAAAAGACTGCGCAAAGACAAAAGGATGGATAGCGGGTGGTTCGGGTAGTATTGCTTTAAGCGCGCTTAAACCGGACAAGCTTCGCCAAGCCATATCTCCACCTCGAGCCCAACTTTCCCAAAGCTCACGACTCATAAACCATAGAAATCCGAAACCCACGATCAATATCCCGACTACGCCGGCTGCTGAGAAATCTTCCTCATAGAAATATAAAAATGTACCGATCGTTAGCGTCATAACAATGCTGGCTGGACATAAAAAATGAACCATTGCAGACATACCCACACCTGCAAAGTTGGCTAAGGCAACAATCATTAAGAAAAATATGGTGGCAAATCCCAATACTAATTGCTTACTCATAGCATGCTCCAATGAATACCGTTCCACTAGATTTACTCTATTGAGTCAGGAGAGTTGTATAAATATCACGCAACTGTTTCGACTAAATATTCGTGTTGTTCATTATTTTTCTGTGCATTAATATCAATGCATAGCCAATCAGTACTGCTCGTTGAAGCGGACTGGGTCGGTGACTGAAGATGCGCCCTAAGTCGATTCATCGCCAATAATGGGATAAAGTCATGTATTCTGGCTTTTTTGTGCAAGTCATTCATGATCTGTTGATACATGCTATACACATCCTCAATTCTTGCATTTGAATTGAAAGCAATTTCTGCAAGAGTCACGTCGTCTATACCACTTTTCATGTTGTATCTCCCCGTATTCAGATTTTGTTGACTTAGATCTTCTTCGCTAATCATGTATGTAAATTTATACCTATAGCCAAATTCACACTTTGATCTAGATCAATTGAACTGATGATTTATGTATGTCTACAAAAAAAAGGGATACTGCGAAGACCGAATCGAACATTAATACAATGAAATTATTATATTTTTATTATTCGTATTTTAAAATAAGAGCAACGTGAACGCATTAAGTTGAATGGGTTCGCTTTCAAGCTAGCCACCAAAGTCATCGAAAAATCAATCTTTTAGTGGCTATTTTTTCAGTTATCAAAAGTATCTTTGATGACGAGTGCATCTCAAAAACGATACGTCACCCCAGCACCAATCACCCAAGGATTGACGGTCAGATCACCGATCTTATTGCCATCCAGTTTGACCTTACTGGCGATATCGATATAGCGAATATCAACCGCGATGCCAAAAGGCGACTTCGGGATACGGTATTCGGCCCCAATCAAACCTGCCATGCCAAAGCTATTGATGGCATTGAGTTTGCTGCCTGAAATAGGTCCTTCCGTCTTCTCATCCCAGAACATCGTGTAATTCACCCCGAGTCCGAAATAAGGCTGAATACCTTGAATCGCCGGAAAGCGATACTTCAGCGACAAGGTCGGTGGCAGCTCTTTGAGCTTAACGACGCGTATGCCGTTCAACGTGACGTTGTGACCGAGTGGTGCAGCAAGCAATAATTCTACTGAGAGCGCAGGATTGAATGCGTACTCCACGCTGGGTGTGAATTGCACATCATTCGACGAAGATGCCTGCATCCCGGCTAAGGTCCCGCCATCTCGCTTTGGCACGACATCAGAGATACCCAGTTTCACCGACCACGGCGACTCTGCGTAACTGGTGGACGCACCGCATAATGCACAAGCGATAAGTAGGATTTTTTTCATGATCATGACCCCTTTGTTAATGCCCTGATCCATTCAGGGACTTTGCGTTGCAAAAAAAAGTCAAAGGAACCCACACAGCGTCCAAAGACGCTATGGTGTAAATGACAGTTAGATTAGGAAACTAAAAAGTGAATCAAAAAAGTGAATCTATGATTTAGATCCGCTCAATCCTCTAGTGCAGCATCAGATAGAGCGTGATCAGCAGCCCCAACACACACGACGTCGTGGAAAACAGCCAGCGCAAAACCCGCGTCCGTGGAATGAATCCCACGCCGCGAATAAAGCCTGCACTCATCGCCCAAAACAAGGCACTGGCTGCCGCGTGATCGGCATGACCTTGACCGTCGACCAAAAACCGAGGGAAGATCGTGACCGCAATACAAATGGTCCAAGCAATCAGGAGCGGGAACAAAGCGATCTTGGACGACTCATAAACATCGGGCTGATCGGATGATTCTTTAAAATTAACTGCGTTTTCGACAGACATCACGATGCTCCTTATTGGTCTGGGGAAGGATCTTGCGGCAGACGATCTTTTTCATGCTCACCCCACAGGCCATTCAAGATAGCGAGGAAGATGGCAAAACCGACACCGAGAACCCAAGTGAAATACCACATGACGTGCTCCTTTTTTCTAATAAGTACTGTGATTGTTTTCACGGATATAGGCCGCAGTGACTTTGCCGCGCATCACGGCATAGGCCCAACTGGTATAGATCAAAATGATGGGAACAAAGATCAGCGCCACGACCAGCATAATGAATAACGTCAGGTGACTTGATGTCGCATCCCACACCGTCAGACTTGAACGGGGATCGCTGGATGACGGCATGATGAATGGAAACATCGATACCCCAGCAGTGCCAATCACCCCCGCAATGCCGACCGCAGATAAGGTAAATGCCCATAAAGTCTTGCCCATGCGTGCAAGCAATACCGCACCAATGACCCCGACATAAGCAAGTAAGGGCAACGCCATAAACAACGGCCAGCGGCTATAGTTCTGTAACCATGTACCTGGCGCACTGACCACGGTCTTCGCCAGAGGATCTGAGAATCCAGCAGGATCAATCGCCGAGGTAATTTGATAGCCAGATATTCCAAATGCCAGCCAAATCCCTGCAAGGCTGAACAGCACGACAAAAAGCAGACCGAGCACACCAACCCAAATACGCGCACGGCGTTGAATATCACCTTCGGTGCGGTGCATCAGATAGACACCACCATGCAGCGTGATCATGCACGTGGAGACCAGACCACATAGCAAGGCAAATGGATTGAGTAAGCCCCAGAACGATCCGGTATAGGTCGACACCAAATCATGATCAAAGTGAAATGGCACGCCGATCAGCAAATTGCCAAAAGCAACTCCAAAGATTAAGGGTGGGACAAAGCTACCGACAAAGATCAACCAATCCCATACCCCACGCCATAAGGGGTGTTCAATCTTGCTGCGATAGTCAAAACCGACGGGACGGAAGAACAGTGCCCATAACACGATCATCATCGCCCAGTAGAATCCTGAGAATGCGGTCGCATAAACGAAAGGCCACGCTGCGAAGATCGCCCCGCCTGCCGTAATAAACCAGACCTGATTGCCATCCCAGTGCGGTGCAATGGTATTGATGGCAACCCGACGTTCCACATCACTTTTTGCGACAAAAGGCAATAACGTACCGACACCCATATCATGGCCATCCATGATGGCAAAACCGATGAGCAGGATGCCGACCAGCAACCACCAGATCACTCGCAAGGTGGGGTAATCAATGAGATCAATAATCATGGCCGATTCCTTAATGGTTAATTGCAGTGGTGTGATGAACTGCTTCACGCTGATAACGACCCGTACCAAGACTGCCCGGACCTTGACGTGCAAACTTGATCATCAAATACACCTCTGCAATAAGCAGCAGCGTGTAGAAGCCAATAAAACCCGCTAAAGATCCATAAACGCTCTGCACTGAAATTGTCGAGACCGAAAGATGAGTCGGCAGGACACCATAGATGGTCCATGGCTGACGGCCATACTCCGCGACAAACCAGCCCAGCTCGGCTGCAATCCAAGGCGCGGGCAACATGATGAAAGCCCATTTATATAACCAGCGACGGCGATGCTCAAATCCGGGTTTTAAGGTATGCCAGAACGACACCAGAAACAGCGCCAACATAACAAAAGCCAATCCAACCATGATGCGGAAGCTCCAAAACAACGGCGTCACATGTGGTACGGTTGAATCAACGGCCTGCTGAATCTGTGATGGCGTTGCAGTGCTGACATCGTCGGTATATTTCTTGAGAAGCAAGCCAAAGCCGAGGTCTGCCTTATGCGCCTCAAACGTAGCTTTTACCGCAGCGATATTCGGTGCCAAAGGATTGGTACGGATGGTCTCAAGGGCACTGACGGCTTGTATGCCGGAAATGATCCGCTCGCGATTTTTGACTTTGATATCAATGATGCCGGGGATTTGCTTGCTGGTTGAGCGGGTACCAATTAGCCCCATCACCCATGGCACTTCAACGGCCCAATCATTCTTCATGGCTTTTTCATTGGGCCATGCAATCAAGTTGAACGATGCAGGCGCTGGTTCGGTTTTCCACATCGCCTCAATCGCAGCTAGCTTGGTTTGCTGTGACTCACCCACGGTATAGCCAGACTCATCACCGAGCACAATCACCGAAAGTGCCGAGGCCAGACCAAAGGTTGCGGCAATGCGAAAGCTGTTTTTGGCAAACTGTATATCGCGCCCTCTCAGCAAATACCAAGACGAGAGCGCCAAGACAAAGATCGACGCGGTGACATAGCCCGCAGAGACGGTATGGACGAATTTTGCCTGTGCCACGGGATTAAACATGATCACCCAGAAGTCCGTCATCTCCATGCGCATGGTGGTGTAGTTGAACTCAGCTCCCACCGGATTTTGCATCCAGCCATTGGCGATCAGTATCCACAACGCCGATAAATTAGAACCGATAGCCATCAAGATGGTAACCAACAGATGCTGCTGCCGCGAAAGCCGCTGCCAGCCAAAGAAAAATAAACCAATAAAGGTTGATTCGAGGAAGAAAGCCATCAGCCCTTCAATCGCTAGAGGCGCACCGAAGATATCCCCAACATAGTGCGAGTAGTAGGCCCAATTTGTCCCAAACTGGAACTCCATGGTGATCCCTGTCGTCACTCCCAAAGCGAAGTTGATTCCAAACAACTTGCCCCAGAATCGGGTCATGTCCTGATAGATCTGCTTCCCCGTCATCACATAGATACTCTCCATGATGACCAGAATCCACACCATCCCCA
>CAYJTU010000111.1:0-12178 GCA_964373105.1 uncultured Moraxellaceae bacterium
CCTCCCCATGAGAATCGCTGATTCGCAAGACGAAGTGTCCTTTTTCTAAGGAGGGAGCTAAGTTCCTCCCTTGGAAAAAGGGAGGTTAGGAGGGATTTGCTTTTGATCTTGATGTTGAACAATTGCTGAAAGTTGTCTAGATACTTCTCCCCTCAGGGGAAGACTTCAAAGCAAAACATTGAAAATCTATTTCAACTGCTAATGCATAGATAACCTATTTTATTACTCAGATTCGACAACCATCGCGGCACCAATCCCACCCGCCGCACATGCCGTCGTCAGTGCAACGCCACCACCACGACGTTTGAGCTCGTATAACGCTTGACTGATCACACGCGCACCCGTCGCACCAAATGGATGACCGAAAGCGATGGAACCGCCGTTCACATTTAATATATTTCGATCAACCTCGCCCACAGCTTTGGTTCGATTCAAGGTCGTTTTGGCATAGTCCAACGACTCAAGTCCACGCAAATTACAGGCAAGCTGACCCGCAAAGGCTTCGTGCATGTCCACCAAACTCATTTCCTGCAATGTCAGGCCTGCACGCTCTAAAGCGATTGGAGCAGCAAGCACTGGCCCCATGAGTAAATCATCTTTGGGCGTCTTGGCTGCAAACGCAAAAGAACGAATATAGCCAATCGGCTCATAACCCAGCTCTTTTGCTTTTGCTTCACTCATCAAGAGTACAGCGGAAGCACCATCAGTGAGTGAGCTCGAATTTCCCGCAGTCACTGTTCCTGCACCCGAAAAATCAAAACATGGCTTTAACTTATCATACGCACTGCGTTCTGGATTTTTGCGGACGAGATTATCGTCCTTCAAGGTTTTTCCTGTCGGCAAAGACATGGTCATCACCTGATCATCCAGATAACCCGCTTGCCATGCACGCGCCGCATTATGATGTGACGCATAGGCGAGGTCATCTTGCTCTGCCCGACTGACACCCCATTTTTTGACCATCTTTTCACAGCTTTGTCCCATCGTTTCACCGACTGAAAATTCAGTAATGGAGGGTTCCATCGGGAGAATATCTTTCGGACGCAAGGAAGACAGCAGTCGAACGCGGTCTTTTAAAGTCTTGGCAAAATTGACATCGCGCAGTGTGGAAGAAAACTTAGGCGACATCGGTAAACGGACACTGCTTGTTGAATCGGTACCGCCTGCAATCACAATTTCAGCATTGCCCGCTAAAATACTTTCCGCAGCACTCGCAATGGTTTGAAAACTGGTCGCGCAGGCACGCGTAATGCTGTAGGCATCCACATCATCCAAGCCACAAACCAGTGCAATTTCGCGGGCAATGAAAGGTGCTTCAGGAATCATGACGGTCATACCAAAGACCAATTGATCGATCTGGTTTGCTTTAAGATCATTACGTTTAATGAGCTCCTTCACCACCACGCTCCCCAGATCAATGGCGCTGAGATCACCATAATGCGTGGCGATACGGGCAAACGGTGTACGTACCCCATCGACAATCGCCACACGTCCGTTCTGGTTAGAGAGATTAACTTTTTTGGTACTCATCGGGATTCCCCTGCAGCTCAAAATAGAAAAGATGTTGATGTAATGAAAATATAGGCGTTGGTTATTCAGACTACATTGGCTATAACGGCGTTAAAGTACTGTCAGATGTGTAAACAATTAGCCGACAAAACAATAATTGTGGTGATAGATAACCTGAACTCTGGATAAGTAAAAACCACAACACCTTGAAAAATAAAATTATAATTCAGATTATTTAACGTCAAAAGAAAATACCACCCATGAGGAGCACTGCTCCGCAAGACGTAGCGATAGCGAAGTGTCCCCCCTCAGGGCAGGAGACAAGCATTAGGCTCTTTTTCAATTTCAACTGTTAACCTACACATAGCATTGAGAAAGGGAGGAGTTTTGAATGAGCTCCTCAAGCTCTCGCAACAAACGATCTAAAAACAACGTTTTCACCTCTGGCAGCACCCGTACAGCTGGATAACACGTCACGATCTTAAAGTGATCCACCCCAGCGGATCGCGGGTAGCCAATATTCTCAAGGTAAGTATCCTTGGACTCCGCACGCGCCAGATTCGCCGATGGTAGCAAGTCAGTTCCAAGGATATCTTTCGCCGCATAATAATTCAGATAGCGCTTAATCCCCGCAGGAATACGACGCATATTGAAGCCCAATTGCGGGAAATAAAATCGTCCCAACCCACCCGCCGCCAGCGACACCACCAGATCGATCTCGATGCCGCGCTTCACCAGCAACTTGGCCACTTTCAACACCTGACTGCCGCCCTGACTATATCCGACCAGCACAATCGGTCGCCCTGCCCGTGCCGCGACCGCCAGATCATCGGCAATCCGCGCTGGCTTTAAATGATTGCTATACAACGACGTATCCCCATAGCCCGCCGCACGCAGGAAAGATAATAAATGCCGCTCCATATGTTTGCCAGCCATCAGGCCATGAATCAGCGCGATACGAGGGCCTAAGGATGTAGCAGGAAGATTGGCATGCCAGGGAATGGACTGATTAAACATCGTTGTGCTCGAAATGAGAAAGGTTATAGAAATGCGCTGGAATAAACATACCGCGCAATCAATCATTTTTGCAGTTTTTTACTTAAGTTCTCGCGGGGAGTTCGCGACGACTCACTACAAACCCACGCCGAACCTTGCCAATATCACCGCGATAAGCATCGGGTGCCTGCTGCAACAAAAACGGTAACGCAACACGCCGTTGGCGCTCACTAAAGCCCCAAGTGCCAATACCTAGGTAAAGTCCATCTCCCAAACGGCGAACCTCATCCACCATATTAATATCACCGCACAACGAATGATAAGCCCGATAAATCAATGTGTAAGCAGGCTGACCATCATAGCGCGACGGCGCAATCACCGTTTGCATAGGAAACAGTTGAATCACACGACCCAGACGCTTAAACGTATTGTAGCCACGCCCTGTATCGGCATCCACGGGGCGAAATGATTTGCATAACCAAGGCATTAAAGGATTCACAACCGATGCCCAACCTGAAACCGCTGCAAGAACACTGGGTTGTTGCAACAATGTAGCGGCATATTCGCCGTTCATTTCAGCAATACTCGGCGCTTCCAACGTCTCAAACAATGAAAGAAGTTCTTCCACTGAAAGCTTTTTTATTGCTTCCGCTGTTAATATCATGGTGCTGGTCATCATTTATTTCTCTAAAATAGGATAGATTCAAATTTATGGATAGGTGGTCTATTTATTCGCAGTACTCAACATCGCTTCTGCCGATCCAGATCACAAAATCTATCTACCGCAACGTTTCACAAACTTGACAATAACAATTGTCAAGTATACATGATAGCATCACGCTGTCTACCGTGACATTTAGCCCTCCTCATTGAGCAGGCATTTAGACGTGATCTTTACCGTCTCACGTCGGCACATAAACGATCACCGATATCTAAAAAAATTAACAGGAAGGCTAACTATGAAATCTGTACTCTGTCAAAATGCTGAACTTCGTGTAGTGGATCGCCCTACGCTGATCCCGACCAAAGGCCATGTCCTCCTCGAAGTCGTTCGTTGCGGAATCTGCGGTTCTGACCTACACATGCAAAACCACTGTGATCATATGCATAATCTTGCGGCGCGGGTTGGTTTTAATGGGGTTGCACAATCGAGTGATACCTTTGTGATGGGACATGAGTTCTGTGGCAAAGTGCTGGATTATGGCCCTAAAACGCGCCGCAAGCTGAAGCAGGATACGCTGGTTTGTGCCATGCCATTGCTGAAAGTAGACACGTTGGGTTATCAACCCACTGGCTTGTCACCAAACGCAGCAGGGGGTTATGCGGAGCAAGTATTAGCACAGTCCAGTTTAATCTTTGAAGTACCGAATGGTTTAGATGCGGATAGCGCTGCCTTGACTGAGCCGATGGCTGTCGCTTTGCATGCGGTCAGACGTAGCCGAATTAAAAAAAGCGAACCCGCCATCGTGATTGGTTGCGGCCCTGTGGGTTTGGGTGTGATTATTATGCTCAAAGCAGCAGGGGTAAAAACGGTCATTGCCAGTGATTTTTCACCGAATCGTCGCAAGCTAGCTGAGCAATGTGGTGCAGACAAAGTCATTGATCCTAAAGAACAGTCACCCTTTAGCAACTGGAAAGAGCTTGGCTTGCTGGGCAATGTCTCTGATGCCATTAATATGGGTTTGGGTATTTTTGACAAAGTTCAGTCGATGTCGTTACCGTGGGTGCATGCCATGCGTATGGGCGACAAGCTGGGTGTGTTGCCTAAACGTCCAGTGATTTTCGAGTGCGTGGGCGTGCCGGGTATCATGCAGCAGATTCTCGAAGGTGCACCGTTGTTATCGCGTATTGTCGGTGTGGGCGTGTGTATGCAAAGCGATAAAATTGAGCCTGCGTTGGCGATCAACAAAGAGTTGGAAATCCAGTATGTGTTGGGTTATACACCGCTTGAGTTCCGCGACACCCTGCATATGATTGCTGAAGGCAAAGTAAACTGCTCGCCACTCATTACGGGTATTGTCGGTTTGGATGGCGTGACCAATGCCTTTACAGCTTTACGTGACCCTGAGCAACACGCCAAGATCCTGATTGATCCTAAACGTGTGGGTTCAGCGATTGAGTTGGTTAAGTCTTAAGATGGGTAATAGATCATGATGAATGGGGCTTCATTTAGCCCCATCCATATTTTTCCTAGTCTCAAGCAGATTTCAATGCTCACGCACTCTGTTTTACTCCGGCTTTGACAGTAATAACATCATAATCATACAAATTCACTGCGCGTAAACGCTTTTTCAACGTCTTCAATGACCACGGCCACGCTGCAAAGTTACGACCATTCGCATCTAAATAGTAGCTTTTACAGCCGCCACTATTAAATACTGTGGTTTTCAGGTGCTTTTGAACTTTATGGTTGTGTGAGGTTAATACCTTGGGCTTGATGGTAAATTTGGTAATCCCTTGATCTCTGATCTTAAGCAGGCCATCAACAATATAATCTAACTGCGCCTCTGCCAAACCAATAAAAGAATCATAGACCAGCACATTCGGCCCTAAAACCAAAAAGGCATTGGGTACGTTTTCAAGACTCGTGCCCAAATACGCTTCTGGTGAAGTATCCTTCCACAGATCAGCCAGAATTTGCCCTTTGTCATTGGCAACTTTTTTACCAATCGGTGGATGTGAGACCTCAAAACCCGTTCCCCAAATGATGACATCTACTTCATGACGCTCACCATTGGCAGCAATGACGGTATTCCCTTCAACCTTGACTAAACCATGTGGAATGAGCCGGGTATTCTTTGCCTGTAATGCAGGATAGTAATTGTTGGCAAACAATAAGCGCTTACAACCGATGGTAAAGTTAGGGGTGACATTCTTTCTGAGTACTGGATCTTTAATTTGAATTTTTAACAATTGCTTAGCAGCTTCGCCCACGGGCTTTAACACCACTGGATTTCTCAAACCAAAATTGATTGCATTCAAGGACAATGCCACGGCTTTACGCCAGTTTTTCTGAATGGATGGATATTTTGCAATGACTGATTTACTGAACTCTCCCAGATCAGTGTCTGGTTTTGGAACAACCCACGGCGCCGAGCGCTGGAATACATAGAGCTCCTTGGCCAACGGTTGGATTTGCGGCACAAATTGGATGGCCGATGCACCAGTACCAATCACGGCAATGCGCTTGCCCGTTAAATCATAATCATGATTCCATCTGGCCGAGTGGAACATTTCGCCTGTAAAGGTTTCCAGTCCATCTAAACGTGGAATCTGTGCTTCCGTGATGGGGCCCGTCGCAAAAACAACGGTTCTGGATAAATACTGACCTCTGGTCGTATCCAGTACCCACAGGTGACGCGTCTCGTCCCAACGGGCTTGAAGCAGTTCGTTATTAAACTCAATGCGTGATTTGACATCGAATTTATCGCTCACCTCTTCCAAATAGCTGAGGATTTCTGGCTGTCTGGCAAACAAATGGCTCCATTTTGCACTCGGTGCAAAGGAGTATGAATATAGCGAAGATGGGACATCACAGCCACAACCTGGATACGTGTTTTCACGCCAAGTGCCACCGACACGGCTGGCTTTTTCAATAATCTTATAATTGGTATAGCCCACTTGATCCAGACGGATCGCGGCGGCAATGCCTGAAATTCCAGCACCCACAATCAGCGTATCAAACACATGCACTGGCATATCGACAATTTTCTGTGTGGCTGCTTTCGTATTTATTTGAGCGGTCATAAACTTTTACCTATACAAATCTGCGACTTAAATGATGTTATTTAAAAAATTTATATGAAGTTCCGAGGAATTTGGTATACAAGCTCGGTGATGCACGCTTCATTAACCAGAATAGCTTGGCGTCAATTTGAGGGATGGTATAAAGCTGACCATCATCCAAACGGTTTAAGGTGAGCTTGGCAACGGCATCACTGGTGGTAAAGGCATAATTCATCAATGCATTATCAGCCAACTTGGAATAACGTCCAGGAATACGACCATTCTTGATGATATTGGTCGGCACAAGCGTTGGGCACAGTACATTCACCTGAATATTGAACTTTCTCAGTTCTGCAGATAATGTTTCAGATAATGCACGTACACCCGCTTTGCTGACATTGTAGGCGGTCATTTCTGGTGCGGCGGTATACGAGGCGGCAGATGCCACATTGATAATCGCGCCATAACCCAGTTTTTTAAATTTGGGCACAAAATAATGACAACCATGGATGACACCCCACAAATTAACATTCATACACCAGTGCCAGTCCTCCAACGAAAGTTCATCGAACTTTCCGCCCAAGCCAACGCCAGCATTGTTAATCACTAATGTCACAGGGTGTTGTAGCAACACTTCAGCCGTTTCAGATAAATGTTTGACTTGTTCTTGATTCCCCACATCACACTGTATCGCAAAACCTTTCGCGCCTAATTGTTCCAATAAGCGAACCGTTTCTTCAGCCGCATTCAGGTTAATATCAGCACAGATCACCGCTCCACCGCGCGCGCCCAATTCCAAGGCAAAACTGCGACCAATACCACTACCCGCACCCGTCACGACTGCATAGGCCTGTTGGCTAGGCTTGCTTCTTTTCTTACCAAATAAATTCATGCTTAATCCAAAAAAAATGTATGGGAAAATACCAACCGGAATGATTAAAAGCGGTTGGCATGATCAAAAATAGAAACTTAGGCGGCCTGCAACTTTGGAATCACTTGCTTCACGAAATAAGGCGCTAATGCACCGCCTTCTGAAAGTAATTTCTGTTTATAGTATTCGAGGTATTCCGTCGTATCATGGTCGTTAGGATGAAAATCTGGACGTAGATAATCAAAAATCTGACCCATCGTGCTACCAAACACACCCTCTTTAGGCCCGAAGATCATCGAAACGCCACGCGTGGCATCTTTCCAGAATTTTGGGGTCAACATTTCCCAAGGTTTACGCAAAACGGGAACTATCAATGCCGCGAATGGGACTAATCCAAGAATGGTCAGATACGCCAGCATGAAACCACTCACACGCAGTAAATAGTTATTCGAAAGCACTTGATAAACATCATATGCAATGTCTTTATGCTCAGACTCTTCTAGCATATGCCACATCCACAATGCGCGCGATTTAGCATCCTCAGTCACATAAAAAACCTCTTCATGAGCCATCATGTACTCAGCGAGCACTGCGGTGAAGTGTTCAATGCCCGCCATCATTGACAGTTTTAACGGTTGAGGAAAGCGTTGGAAAATATGCTTAAAAAACTCCTCACCCAAGAAGCGATACAGCGTCACTGGATAATCAATTTCTTTAATCGCATCGTTATATTCGTTATGCAGCTTGGAGTGCAATGCTTCTTGTCCAATCAGTGCCGTGACGCGTTGTTTTAATACTGGATCAACAATAAAGTCACGATGATGGCGTGCAGTCTCAATGACCAAATCTTCGCCATACGTCAAAAAAACCGATAACGTATAAAAAAACAATGTCGCAAACTGGTTACCTCGATAAAACTTCACATCGATTTCTTTGCCATTAAATCCAATATTCAAATGACGAATCGGAATAGCGCCTTTACTGGCAAAATCGGGTAGCTCAATTTCACGATTAAATTTGAGCTTATTTAAAGATTTTTTAACGGTCGTAGTAATCATGACAACACCTTACATAAACGGTTGAGGGAAGAGCAACCCATTAAAATTTCGGTTTTTTTCAGAAGCAGAGAGGATTTGCGTGATGGTGACGATACGCGCTACATTCACCTCGATAGAGAATGTAAAAACCAATATCATTGAGACAGTGATATAAAATACCCAGTCCGTGCGCCCACCATGAGATTGCCACATCATGATCCGATTATATGTTCGGATTCAACTCGGGTAGAATCGGGCACGTTCTTAGTCAACAATGACAGACTTCACAAAAAGAAAAATGACTTAAAATTAGAAACAAGTAACTGAAAATATTAAAAAATAATTTTAACAACCTATGAGATATGCTGAGAGCATACGTCCGTATTTATAGCAATCATCTGATTTATTCTTGTCTAATAAAATGAAGTGCTCGGATTTACAGCCTTGATGACTTAGGTGCAAAAAATACTGTACATTTAATATTGATAATCAATATGTTAAATGCAATAAGCCACTGCGTATTGCATTTCATCCAATCACGTTTGATGAATGCAACAACTCCCTCACAATCCTTCCACCAAGAACACGCCACTCTGATGCTCCCACAACCGTGCATATAGACCATTCGTCTCTAGTAATTCTTGGGACATCACTTGCTCAACGACTCTCCCCCAATCGACTTAATAATCGGGCATGGCGCGTCTACATCTGTGTTTTCACACTCCGTTAGCAGCCGATTCAGCACTTCTTGCATGCGCTGTAGGTCGTTGATCTTTGAACGAATCTGGGTCAGTCGCGCAGCAGTAATGTGCTGGATGGATTCGCGTTGATGATTACCATGTAGCGACAGCAGCTCAGTGATTTCATCCAAATTAAAACCCAACTCTTGGGCGCGTTTGATAAAGCGGATACGATCAACCAAATCCAGAGGGTATTGGCGATAACCCGTCGAATTATCGGGAATGGGCAGCAGGCCGCGGCTTTGGTAATAACGGATGGTTTCGATACCGACTTGGGCAGTTTTGGCGAGTTTTCCGATCGTTATCGTTTGCATGATGTAAGTCGCTCCTTAAAACCCTTGACTCTGGGGTGGACTACAGGGTTTAGGCTAACACAGTTCATTCATCTGGAGCGATACAATGTCCCACCCATCTGACGCTGACAATTCACCTGCCACGGCTACATCAACAAAGTCCTCATGCTGCGGTGGCAAAAAAGCAAACGAGCAACCCTATCAGATCTTAGAACCTGCTGCGGTAGATACTGCAACGACTCCGAAGTCTCACGCGCATCATGCGGAGACTAAAACTGCCTCGTGCTGTGGCGGTGGGCAGGGCGCACAAGGTAGCATTGAAGCGACCGAACATGATCCAGTATGTGGCATGGTGGTCAGTCCGAGTTCACCTCATCATCACGACTATCAAGGTAAAACCTACCACTTCTGTAGTGCCCATTGCGCTACGCGGTTTGCCGATCACCCAGAACAGTTCCTCGATCATGAATCCAAGCAAGCAGCGCCGCTGCCAATTGCAGGGACAATATATACCTGCCCGATGCACCCAGAAATTCGTCAAGACCATGCAGGGGCATGTCCGAAATGCGGCATGGCGTTAGAGCCTGAAGTACCTAGCTTAGAGGATGGCGAATCATCCGAATTGGTTGATTTCCGTCATCGGTTTTGGTGGAGCTTACCGCTGACGGTTATTGTCTTTATTCTGGCTATGTTTGGGCACCAATTTCATATTGTCAATCCAGCCTTGCAAAATTGGATTGAACTGGTCTTAGCAACGCCAGTGGTTTTATGGGCTGGATTACCCTTTTTTATCCGTGGCTTTCAATCGGTAATGAATCGCAGTCCTAACATGTGGACACTGATTAGTTTGGGAACGGGTGCTGCATACATCTACAGTGTGGTTGCCACGGTTGCACCTCAACTCTTTCCCGCAGCATTTAAAGGCATGGGAGGACACGGTGGGGTCTACTTTGAAGCAGCTGCGGTCATCATTTCGTTAACGCTACTCGGTCAATTATTAGAACTTAAAGCACGTTCGCAGACATCCGCTGCGATCAAATCGTTATTGGGTTTAGCCGCAAAAAACGCACGACGGATCAACGCGAATGGACAGGAAGAAGATGTTCCCCTAGATCAAGTTCATGTTGGCGACACTCTACGTGTTAGACCCGGTGAGAAAGTGCCTGTGGATGGCGTGGTGATCAATGGCACAAGTTCAATTGATGAGTCGATGATTACTGGCGAACCGATTCCCGCACATAAACAAACGGGGGATAAGGTTGTGGGCGCTACGTTGAATACGACTGGTGCGTTAACCATACGTGCTGAGCGTGTTGGTGCGGAAACTATGCTGTCACAAATCGTGCAGATGGTCTCGCAAGCCCAAAGAACAAAAGCACCGATGCAACGCATGGCGGATCAAGTCGCTGGCTATTTTGTTGTTGCTGTGGTGACTGTCGCGATCATGACCTTTTTTGCATGGGGATTTTTCGGATCCACTTCAGGCTGGGTTTATGGATTGCTGAATGCGGTATCGGTACTCATTATTGCTTGCCCCTGTGCGTTGGGTCTCGCCACCCCGATGTCCATCATGGTGACCACTGGACGCGCAGCGAGTCAAGGTGTCCTCTTTCGTGATGCCGCAGCGATTGAGAGCCTACGCACTGTCGATACATTAATTATTGATAAAACAGGGACATTGACTGAAGGGCATCCGCGTTTTGATCAGGCCATTGCTAATGGTGAATATCAGCCCAATCAGGTTTTACAATTTGCGGCCAGTTTGGATCAAGGCAGTGAACACCCTTTAGCGGCTGCCATCGTTCAAGCGGCTCTCGCGCAAGGACTCAAGTTAGATCAACCTGAACAGTTTGATTCCATCACAGGCATTGGTGTTACTGGTCGAATCAATGGGCAGACTCTATTTCTTGGCAATGCCACATTGATGCAACAGCAGCAGATTGACATCAGCATTTTGGAACAGCGTGCCGAGGCGTTACGCCAGCAAAGTGCCAGTGTCATGTATCTCTCTGTCGCGGGTCAGTTAGCAGGAATTCTATCCGTACACGATCCGATTAAATCCACTACCGTCGCCGCACTTGATGCCTTGAAACAAGCAAACATCACAGTGATCATGGCAACTGGTGACGGACTTGCGACAGCTAAATCCGTCGCCGCACAACTGGGTATACAAGAATTTTATGGTGAAGTTCGTCCTGAAGACAAATTGAACCTCGTCAAAAAACTGCAAAGTGCGGGGCATATCGTTGCAATGGCTGGGGATGGCATCAATGATGCTCCCGCGTTAGCTCAAGCAAATATTGGGATTGCAATGGGAACTGGGACAGATGTCGCAGTCAACAGCGCCCAAGTGACGCTCATTAAAGGTGATTTACGCGGCATCACGATCGCACGGTCTTTATCCCAAGCATCAGTACGCAATATGAAGCAAAATCTTGGTTTTGCATTTTTATACAACTCGCTCGGAATTCCGCTTGCGGCAGGTATCTTGTATCCGATGACTGGATGGCTGTTATCGCCCATGATTGCAGCGCTGGCGATGAGTTTAAGTTCAGCTTCAGTGATTACAAATGCACTCAGGCTTCGAACTGCAAGATGAGCTGATAGTTTAAGTAAAGTCGGGTGCAATAAGCCAAAGCGCATTACACCCGAAAAATCATGTTCTGATGGACTCAGTAATACCCTCGCCATTCCCCTCTTCCACCAAGAACCCACCACTCTGATGCTCCCACAACCGCGCATACAGACCATTCAACTCAAGCAACTCCTGATGTGTACCCTGCTCTACGATCTTACCTTGATCCATCACGATCAAGCGATCCATTGCCATAATAGTCGAGAGACGATGCGCGATGGCAATCACGGTTTTACCGCGCATGAGTTGGTATAGGCTATGCTGAATCGCAGCTTCAACTTCGGAGTCAAGCGCACTCGTTGCTTCATCCAGCAACAGAATCGGTGCATCTTTCAACATCACGCGAGCGATGGCAATCCGTTGACGCTGAC
>CAYJTU010000112.1:0-12069 GCA_964373105.1 uncultured Moraxellaceae bacterium
GTCAAACTCGGTAAAAAGCCAGTCAACATAGTCCAAAAACTGTGGCCGGTCCGCATGCCGTGCTATCTGTACGGTTTGCCATGCGCTTTTGATCGGATTCAGTGATGCATTCATGGTTTATCCTATTTAATCGTGGTCAATCATCGCTCAATGACTGGCAAACAATCCACCTTAAAAAACACGCGTTACGCTTCGATCTCAGCTTTCACCAACTCAACTATATCAAGCGTTACACCCCAGTTTGCAAATTGAGTAATCTCAAGTTGCAAATCCGCATGCAGCATCGGCCACTCAGCACCGTGCTGATCGACTGCAAGCTGCCATGTTTTGTCATCAAGGATCGATAGTACAAATGTCGGCACCACTTGATCATAACGTGAATGATGGAACAAGACGGATAGACGGAGCAATAGACATAATGTTAATAAAGACTTGCCACCAGCATGCAAGACTTGTGCGCGGGTCTCGACACGCAGCTTACGCCGGTGCAAGCCGACAAGGAAAGACAAGCGCAGTTGATCGACCTTCGAGAAGCCGGGCACATCAGAGTGCTCAAGCAGATAAGCACCATGACGATGATAGCTACCGTGACTGATTGCCAGACCAATCTCATGCAGATAAGCCGCACGGCGCAGCAAATCGCCATCTTCTTCATCTAAACTCAGCGCATCACTCACTTGTTCGAACAATGTACGGGCCGTCAGCGCGACCCGTTCCGCTTGACGCGGATCCGCATAGTAGCGCGCCATCAACGCCTGGACACTGCGATCACGGACGTCTTCATGACGAAAGCGCCCCAGCAAATCGTACATCACGCCTTCGCGCAGGGCACCGTCGGAGTAACCCATTTTTTCAATACCGAGGATTTCAAACAACCCCATCAGTATCGCCAGGCCAGCAGGCAGTACCGCTTTGCGATCTTCCTTTAAGCCTTCAAAGTAGATCTCATCGGTATGCTTCCACTTGAGGATTTGCTCCCGTAACTTTTCTAGTGCCGCATAAGTGATGTGGCCCTGCTCATCCGTCAAGCCTTGTTGCATCAACAACTGACGCGCAGCCTTAATGGTCCCGCTCGAACCGACAACCGTATCCCAGCCCGTTTCACGGTAAATCGCCGCAATTGCGGTGACTTCTTTGCGTGCAGCGGCTTTGGCGCGCTCAAAAGACATGGCATTAATTTGACCATCGACAAAGAACTGGCGTGTGAACGCCACACAGCCCATTTGCAGCGACTCGGTCTGCAGTGGTTCAAAATCCTGACCGATAATAAACTCAGTCGAGCCGCCGCCGATGTCCACCACCAAACGACGACCGCCGGCAGCAGTGGTATGCGACACGCCTAAATAAATTAGTCGTGCTTCTTCACGACCCGCAATAATTTCAATTGACTTGGGCAGAATCCGCTGTGCTTTATCAATAAACTCTTGCGCATTGGTCGCCTCGCGCAAGGCATTGGTCGCCACGATACGCATGCGCTGAGGTGTGACACTGCCTAAGCGCCCAACAAAACGTGAAAGACAATCTAGACCGCGTTGCTGCGCCTCTAAACTCAATACTTTATCCGCATCCAAACCCGCGGCTAACTGCACTTTTTCTGACATCGATGCGACTTTACGCACCTCGCCATGATCTAAGCGAGCGATTGCCAAATGAAAACTATTTGACCCAAGATCAATCGCTGCCAAAAGTTCTTCTTCAGGGAAAAAATCAGCCATCAGCACAAAATCCAAAACGAAAGAGACACAATAAATGAATAAAAACGAGGAAATTTTCCAAAAAAAATGAGTGTCCAAGATACTCAAAAACGAATCCAAACTCGATACCGGCTCACCCACAGCATCTAAGCTTGATATTCAAACGCCATCACCTATCTTGAGTTTACCGCGAAACGTCACCAAAGCCCAACCAAAACGTCATGCAAATCGAGTCAAAATGCGATCAATATGTCATGATCTCGTCATATGGATGAGACCTTGCCATGCTGGATGGTCATTTTTGGCTTCATCAGCGACGGGCTGAAGATTCACATCATCGACATAACCGATCACACCCATCAGAACAGCCCATTTGACAGCGAGCACTTTACCCTTGAAAATCGCACCATTACCCTACATATCCATACTACGCAGTTTTAGTAGTGTCATGCTTTAATAGAAAGACGATACGCATTGGTCAATAATGCCATTACGCTCTCGTTTATTAGCACGGGCATCGTAGGTCAACCGATTCACCTATTTGGAGTACGCCATGAGCGACTTGATTATCAACACAACCGACAGCAACTTCAAAACCGACGTATTGGACTCAGACATTCCTGTACTTGTTGATTTCTGGGCAAGCTGGTGCGCGCCTTGTAAGCAAATTGCACCCGTCCTTGAAGCGCTGTCTGCAGAATATGAAGGCAAAATCAAAATCGTTAAAGTTGACGTGACCGCCAATGAGCAAACCTCTGTCGACTATAACATTCGCAATATTCCTGCGCTGTTAATCTTCAAAAATGGCGAGAAAGTCGATCAGAAAGTTGGCGCTGCACCGCGCTCACAATTGGTTTCATTTATCGAACAGCATATCTAAGCGATCAATGGACTAAAAGATGCGCAGCATCTTGCCGTCATTTAGTAGTTTATTAGTAGTTTATTGCACCTAACGTTCGACCCACCCTCATGGATGGGTCGAACTTTTTTGATCATCATTTATTTTTTTGTATTGTTTTTACATTTAGATGCGATACGAGATTGACAAGCCCTCGGTAAAGCTCTTATAGTTCTAAATAAGGAAAAGATGTTTATTTTTTGATAAGCTGTTCCGCCAGTTTAACAAGACGACCGCTCGGTCAAACCAACTCCACTCCTATAAAATTTGTTCCGAATCGTTTTTCGATTTCTTCGCTTTGCTTTGATTCTTTTATCAAGTGATGTGAATTAAACCGTTTTAATGATGATTTTTTTAAAAGATTGCGCTTTTTAAAGATATTGCATTTTTAAGTTTACACAACGGCGTCCACTATCTTAAACAAACAGATTGATTAAACAAGTAGTTAAACAAACAGAAAGTATGACAACTGTCCGGGATGACGGCATTTTTATTTAAGTGATTGATTTGATCATTTTAGCAACCTTGATTCAGAGCATCGAACATAAGTTCAGAGCACTTGATCAAGTGCATAAGTTCAGAGCTTAGCGTATCAATACCTCTCTGATGATTCTCGTTTTCGCTAAATAAATCATGATCACCGAACCAAGGCTATACATCCCTCTAAACAACATTATTTTTATTTAAGACACTTCATGCACGGCTCACTGTTTATCCAAGCGATAGGTCATTTTTGGACATCGCAAAACCACAGGTCGCACCTTCAAATGCCACAGCATGCTTTTTTTACCCTATTTGATGATTTCACGATGATGCAATTTGTTTTTCCCTCCCTCCTCCATTCCACGAATCCTGCTCGATGAATCTTACCGAACTTAAGAAAAAACCAATCAGCGAACTTGTGCATATCGCTGAACAAATTGGCCTAGAAAACATGGCGAGAAATCGCAAACAAGATATTATTTTTGCACTGCTTAAGCGCCACGCCATGAATGGCGACGAAATCTTTGGTGATGGTGTCCTTGAAATTTTAGGCGATGGCTTCGGCTTTCTGCGCTCGGCTGAAGGTTCTTACCTTGCCGGCCCAGACGATATCTACGTCAGCCCAAGTCAGATCCGCCGCTTTAACCTGCGTACAGGTGACACCATCAACGGTACGATTCGTCCGCCGAAAGAAGGTGAACGCTACTTTGCGCTGCTCAAAGTCAATCAAATTAACTACGACTCGCCTGAAAGCGCGCGTAATAAAATTCTGTTTGAGAACCTAACCCCCCTGTTCCCGACCGAACAGATGATCATGGAGTTAGGCAACGGGACGACCGAAGACTTAACCGGTCGGGTCATCGACTTGATGGCACCTATTGGTAAAGGTCAACGCTCAATCATTGTTGCGCCGCCGAAAGCCGGTAAAACCATGCTGTTGCAAACCCTGGCACAGTCAATCACCCGCAATACGCCAGAAGCGTACTTAATCGTACTGCTGATTGATGAACGTCCAGAAGAAGTGACGGAAATGCAGCGGACAGTACACGGCGAAGTGGTTGCGTCCACCTTCGATGAGCCGCCTGCGCGTCACGTACAAGTCGCTGAAATGGTGATTGAGAAAGCCAAACGTTTGGTTGAACATAAGAAAGACGTGGTGATTTTGCTCGACTCGATCACGCGCCTCGCCCGTGCTTATAACACTGTGATCCCGTCATCGGGCAAAGTGCTGACGGGTGGTGTGGATGCACACGCTTTGGAGCGTCCAAAACGCTTCTTCGGTGCTGCGCGTAATATCGAAGAAGGCGGTTCACTGACCATCATCGGTACTGCACTGATCGAAACCGGTTCAAAAATGGATGAAGTCATTTTTGAAGAGTTCAAAGGAACCGGTAACCAAGAGATCAACCTTGAGCGTCGCATCGCAGAGAAGCGTGTCTTCCCAGCCATGAACATCAAGAAATCAGGCACCCGTCGTGAAGAGCGTCTGATGGACGAAGATACCTTACGTAAAGTCTGGATTCTGCGTAAATTGCTACATCCGATGGATGAGCTGCAAGCGATTGAATTCTTGCTTGATCGCATGAAAGACACCAAAACCAACGATGACTTCTTTGATCAAATGAAGAAGAAATCAGCAACAGCCTAATCGCTGTGCAAAAAAGCCGCGCTATCCTCTGATAGCGCGGCTTTTTTTATTGAAAAAAAACTTAGAATTGTTTATGACTTCTTCAGCGTGTACATCTCGATATGGTCGGTTTCAATCGGTTTACATGACGTGTCATACTTGACGATCGCATCAGTCACCACCCCATAACAGGCGATGTTGCCAGGAACCGGACTATCCGCTTTAAGCGCGATATTGGTCCCATCTTTACTGGCTAACCACTGCCCTTTGATTTCTGGTTGCTTCAACTCTTTTTCACGCACATAGGTTTCATTTAACGTGTAGCTACCGTCCGTATTCAATTGGAGGATGGTTTTGATACTGGAATCCGCACCCGGCAGAGTCCCTTCGTATTTACCCGCGATGGCAATCTGGTTAGCAGTGGGTGCTGGCGCAGTTGCTTTGGCTTCCACTGCTGGCGCTGCCTCTTTGGTATCCGCCGGTGGCTGTTTATTACACGCAGACAAAAGCGCCGCAACTAAAACACTGCTGCAAACCATCAGCAGCGGTTTGTTGATATTCATAGGTTGCCCCAAAGCGATGAAAATAAAAGGGCTATATTAGTGCATCCCTTCTTGAAAAGGATCGCTTCCACGTCCCGTTTATGTAAATAATCTAGATTCGGCTTGGCTCTAAAGCATGTATTACACAATGCCGCTACGATGTTATTGTCGAGCGCTTACAATTTTAACGTAAGATGACAGAGTCTAGAGACTTTGTGGCCTCTTACATCTTTTAACATACTAAGACCTCTCATACCGACAACAATTATTACCGTATGGTAAAATATATATCAGATGGCTCACACTTCTCACCATAACACTTAAAAAAACACCTTAGAAGCCTCAATCATAATAACAACCCTATCGCCTCTATTATGCCAAGCGCAACGCAATAAGAGAAAAGGATCTCTGACTTTTAAGACGCAATGATGAGCAATCATTCATTGCTGGCGAGGCTATTGCGCAGCGTGCATGCTCTCTCACCTCATCTAAAGTTCGTCATGGACGAGATGATGATCACCTCAATCAACTGCTAACTAGAGAATGATTTATAAGCCGATACCCCTATTCATTTTTCCAAAAGCGACACAACTCGCTTCATGAGGTACATTTTATGCTGTTTAAAGATAAAACCATTAAGGCTGCCATCTTCGATATGGATGGCACTATGTTTGATACAGAACGACTGCGTTTCAAAACGCTGAAGCAAGCCTCCGATGAGCTCTTTGGTACACCAATCAGTGATGATGTCTTACTCGGCTCACTCGGCCTCAGTGCAAAAAAAGCGGAAGAACTGGCACGAAGTGTCTACGGCACAGATTATCCCTACAAGAACATCCGCCAGCGTGCCGACGAACTTGAACTTGCACATATCCGTACGCAGGGTGTGCCCATCAAAAAAGGACTCTTTCAGGTCTTAGAGCGGCTCAAAAAGAATGGCCTGCTCATGGCAGTTGCCACCTCGAGTCGCCGTGAAATTGCTGAAGAATATCTGATCAATGCCAATGTGATGAAGTACTTTGATATCACCGTGTGCGGTGATGAAGTGCAATTGGGTAAACCTCATCCTGAAATTTTCTTAACTGCTGCGCATGAACTCAACTGCGCGCCCGAACACAGCTTGATGTTTGAAGACTCAGAAAATGGTCTACTGTCGGCATTTGGTGCAGGAGGATTACCGATCCTGATTCAGGACATCAAAGAGCCTCGCCCTGAGATCAAAGAAAAAGCCTTTCAATTTTATGAGAGCATGACCGAATTCTTGCAAGACCTCGCCGATGCGACACCCAATCTGCCGATCCCAAAGTTGATTGATGCCTTCCCGCAAGCGATCAATCAGCTCAAGGTCGGGATTCATGGTTTCGGTGCGATCGGCGGCGGCTATCTGACACAAGTTTTCTCTCATTGGGATGGCTATACCCGTCCGATGGAAATCACTGCCGCGACCGGCAACGCGACCTTAAGAAAACTGATCAACGCATTTGGCAAATATCATGTCGACTACAGCAAGCTCGCTTTTGATCAAACCATTGACCATATCCAGTTGATTGATATTGCTGACACTGCTGCCATGCAGCAGATGTATATTGAGTCCGAAATTATCGGCCTAAGCCTGCCTGAAGGCGCGATTAAACAACAAGCGGCATTGATCGCACAAGGATTACTCGCACGCCTACATGCAAACGGACGTGAAATAACACTTTTGATTATCTTAAATAAAGTATCTGGCGCGACCTTTGTCAAGAAGCATGTCAAGCTGGCGTTATTGACGCTGACCGACGAAGAAACCACCCAACAGGTTATCGATCAGGTTTATTTTACTGAGACCGTCGTCAATCGTATCGTCACGAAGGCCTCGAATAAAGCTCTGATCAAACAAGCCAAAATTAACTTTTACAGTGTCGAAGGTGGTCTAGCGGATAAGAACCTGCTGTCACGCAAAAATATCAAAGCCATGCTCCCGCACAGCGATGATTCCGCTGAGCAGACGATCCAAAGTATCTCTGAAAAACTGGACGTCATGTCAAACATCAGCGATATCGTCAATGCCTTCAATGTCACGGTGTTTAACAGTGGTCCAGAAATGGCACTGTATGCGCAAAAAGGCAGTCAGATTCTTGAGCAATTGAGACAAGTTCAAGTTTTTGATAATTTGAAAGAAATTCAACTGATCAAAAACAAGTTACTCAATGGCACCCATGCCATCATCGCGTGGTATAGCAGCTTGCTAAACTATCAAAGTATAGGTCAGGGCATGGGCGACCCTCGCGTCCTCGCACTGATCAAAAGTCTGGTAAACGATGAAATCAAACCGGCCATCCAAAAAGAGTCCCCCGTTTCTGCCGAGTTTATGAATACCTTTATTCAAAATTTTATCGAGAGCTGTAAGACCTCGTTTAAAGATCCGTGCATCCGTGTCGGTCGCGATCCCTTGCGCAAATTGCAACGTAAAGAACGGATCATTGGCAGTATTGATTTGGCGCAGAAGTATGAGATTGCGACACCGATGCTGGAGTTTGGTACCGCACTCGGGCTGCTATACGCCGTGCGTCTCATCAATCCCAACGACAAAGAAAGTCAGCTCATTCACGCCATCTACCAAGAGCAGCAGTCGATCCTACCGATCTTGACCTATCAGGGGCGCTATAACGGCGTGAGCTATCAAAGCCTTGATCCGGCGCTAGATAAAGCGCTGATTGATCGGATTAGCGATCACTTCAATCGCTTGAATGATCCCCTGCAACGTCATCTAGACTGGCCTTTGCATCATCATTGACTTGCTCATGGGCGGGAGAGCGCTTACTCAAAGAGCTCCCCTTGCAGTGAAATCTCATCGCGCTCGACAAAACCACTTAAACCCACCCCTACCAGACGGTAGTGGGTAGTCTCTGGTAACTGTACGCGCGCGCAGAGCGCCAGTGCGATCTCGGTAAACTCTTCGCTTGAGCGAATCACGTGCTGCGGCGTAAAACTGCGCGTGATGCTTTGAAAGTGGGCGGTTTTAAGCTTTAACACCACGGTACGTCCGATACGCTGGGTCTTGCGGGTCGCATTCCATGTCCTGAGGGCCAGTGCGCGAATGGCGTCTTGTAGTGCATTCAAAGGTAAATCTACACTGAAGGTGTCCTCAGAGGATATCGACTGTACAGGCTGGTTGGGCTGAACTGCGCGCTCGTCAATCCCACGCGCGCACTCAAAAAGTCGCCGCCCAAAACGGCCAAAGCGCTGCTCAAGCTCCACCAATTCCCGCAACTTAAGATCGGCAACGGTCGTGATCCCAAGTTCCGTAAGCTTGGCTTGCATCACCTTACCCACCCCATGAATCTTGAATACCGGCAGAGGCTGTAAAAACGCTTCAACCTGATGCGGACGAATGACAAACAGTCCATCGGGTTTACGCCAGTCAGACGCGATCTTAGCCAGTAGTTTGTTGGGCGCCACACCTGCCGATGCCGTAATCTGAATCTCAGCGCGAATTTCTGCACGGATCTGGGCGGCGATAGCGGTCGCTGATCCCAGATCGGTCTTCGGCTCAGTGACATCCAAGTAGGCCTCGTCTAAAGACAGCGGCTCAATCAGATCGGTATAACGATGAAAAATCTCATGCATCTGCCGCGATGCTGCCTTATAGCGCACGAAATCTGGCGGCACAAAAATCGCATCGGGACATAAGCGCTCGGCACGGATAGCGGACATCGCCGAGCGAATCCCAAATTGACGCGCCTCATAGGAGGCGGCGCAGACCACCGAACGCTCCCCTTTCCAAGCCACGACCACTGGTTTACCACGCAAGCTGGCATCATCACGCTGCTCGACAGAGGCATAGAAGGCATCCATATCAATATGGATAATTTTGCGTGGCGATGGGCCGTTCATGGGGTTTTCGCTTTGCTCCGGCTGATTAGGCTTCGGTCACAATCGGCCAGCCGGCTGCTTTCGCACCGCGTGTACCGCCTTTCAATTCGATATATTCACGTGTTGGATCGAGGGCTTCCAAAATCGTGACTGCGCGACCGGCTTTGGTGCCGCCACCGCAGAGGACATAGACGGGCTCACCTTGGGGAACCGCTTCCAAGCTCGCTGCACCCAGATCTTCAATCGGTCGATTGACCGCACCGATAATATGTCCATCTGCAAAAGATCGACTATCCCGTACATCCCAGACGACAGCCTTTGGCGTGTCTTGCTGGACTGCGGGGAAATCTGTAATCGCTAATTGTTTAATCACCATACTACTCCTTAAGATTTGAACGCATGCGTTCATACAACTTAACACTTCATACACGTCAAAGCGCTGACGCAGCGCGTTTTATGATTACAATTTGCTATAATGGCGCCATTCAATTTACCCGTATAGGTTACCTTATGCCATCACTCGATATTGTCTCAGAATTAGAGATTTTTGAACTCAATCATGCGGTGCAAAATACCCAAAAAGAAATCCAAACCCGTTTCGATTTTCGCGGTAGCGAAGTCAGTATTGAACTGAATGAAAAAAACAAAGAAATTAAAATCAAAGGCGAAAGTGACTTTCAAGTTGAAAACGTCTACGCGATGCTTGAAAACCACATGACCAGACGTAAAGTGGATATTCAAAGTCTCGACCCACAAGATATGGCAGCCTCAGGAAAATTTATCACTCAACTGATCAAACTCAAAGATGGTCTTGACTCAGATAGCGCAAAAAAAATTAATAAAGCCATTAAAGAAAGTGGTATTAAAGTTCAAGCTTCGATCCAAGGTGACAAGATTCGCGTGACTGACAAGAAACGCGATACCTTGCAGCAAGTCATGGCTTTTCTGAAAGAACAACAGTTTGGCTTACCCGTTCAGTTCAACAACTTTAAAGACTAATTGGATAACGCAGCGTCCAATTAAAAAACCTAAACCTGCCTTTTGCAGGATTGAGAGTACATTATGAGTAAGAATCTAATCGCCACGATCGTTAACGGAACCAAACTGCTACCGGCATCGGTTCGCGTTCGCGTGCTCTCGACTGCTTTTGGTAAAGCAGTTCCCATGGTCGGTACCGCTGGTATTCGCTATGAGCTGGTCACCCCTGAAAAAGTGATCTGTACCATCAAAAATCGCCGCGCGATGCAAAATCATATCAATGGCGTGCATGCTGTGGCGATGGCATTGGTTGCAGAGACTGCAACAGGCTTTGTCACCTCGATGAACTTGCCCGATGGCGAAAAATTGGTACTGATTAAATCTCTGAAACTGGAATACAAGAAAGTGGCCAAGGGTGATATCACCGCAGTCGCCACACTCACCCCGACTCAGCGTGAGTTGATTGCCACCACGCCTAAAGGTGAAGTGACGGTCTCTTGCATCATCACCGATGAAACGGGTCAAAGCCCGGTTGAGTGTGAAATGATCTGGGTTTGGGTACCCAAGAGAAAGAAAGCGGCTTAATCACAGCAAAGATCTTAAAACAGCGGCCTTAACAACCGCCCTTCTGCCTCGACATTCAAGTGATCCGTAGATCGCTTGAATGGCTCTTAAACCGATTAAAGGTCTCCTCATATTCCGCTTAATAGCATCCTCAGCGATCCTTAGCCATCCGATCACAAAACAATCAATAATCTAAATCAGAATCAGTTTCAAACGTGAATAAATCTGCTTATGAGTTCTATTCTTGATAGTCACAAATCTCCTGCATATTTGATTTTAAATTGATTTATTCTGTGGCTCGAGACGATTACAATAATGCCAACATCAATTAAAACACATCAGGAGCCCTCTCATGTCTTTACGTGGCGACCCACAAGTTATTGCCTATCTCAACAAAGTTTTGCTCAATGAATTGACCGCCATCAATCAATATTTCTTACACTCAAAAATGTTCAAGAACTGGGGCATCACCAAACTGGCTGAACATGAGTGGCATGAGTCGATTGATGAAATGAAACATGCGGATCGACTGATCGAGCGCATCTTGTTTTTGGAAGGCTTACCCAATCTGCAACAACTCGGCAAATTGCATATCGGTGAAGATGTCAAAGAAGTGCTGGAATGCGATTTAGGCATGGAAATGGCAGCGCATCCAGATCTCAAAGATGCGATTGAACACTGTGAAAAAGTGCGTGACTATGTGTCGCGTGATCTGTTCAACGACATCTTGGAAAGCGAAGAAGAGCATATCGACTGGCTGAAAACCCAACTGGATTTGATCGAGCGTATCGGTATTCAGAACTACACCCAATCTCAACTGGGTTCTTCTGCAAACGACTCTTAAGCCAGAAAAGCAACAGAGCTCATTACGAGCACTGATGCTGAATAAAAGAACGCCCTTATTGGGCGTTTTTTTTGCGCGTTTAATCTTTACCAAGCACTGCGGATCAGTCTGAAAATAGAAATTTTAGACAAAAAAAGTCCGCCGGGGGAGGCGGACTGAAAAGGGGTCTTACTGTCTTTGGGGGACATAAGCAGTATATGTCCGTGGGCAGCTCGAATCTGTTGTGTCGCTGTCATGACTCTGTAAACAAATGTCAATTATGTAGCGAATGAAACAATATTAATAAATCTTTTGACCCGCCATCTTTCTCGTTAAAGATCATAATAATAAGTCTATTAGGAACTTAGGATCTGAATAGAGTGCTGGGTACTACGCTTGAACATATATTAACATGTTTTTTCCATTCGGTTCAAATTTTTAAATGATGAAGTTTTATCTGTCTTTTAAAAAATGATCAAAACTGTCGTTGCCCAAGATCAAATGATCAGTTCTGCCATTTCATGAGACATGCCGTGTTGTCATGATGAAGTCATCACCGATCTGGCAGTTTACTTTGCCAGGAATCATAGGACTTAAAAGACACC
>CAYJTU010000113.1:0-11988 GCA_964373105.1 uncultured Moraxellaceae bacterium
GTATTCACCATTTACTTTTGATGGCGGTTTTTGGGTATTGATATGTTCATTCTTATTTTTGCTTTTTTCCCGAGGAATTGGGTTCTTTTCATCGTCTTTGGGGATAGTGTTAATGTGGTCTTGATTTACATCAATGGTATGGTCATCAATCGGGTCAACTTTTTTGAATCGAGTGATAAAGAACCGTGTTTTATTATCATCTAACCAAAGTCCTTCTACCTCAACTGATAGCTTTGTTGGATGGGGAGGAAATACAATTGGATATCTTTTACCATACTGGAGAGGATCAAAATCAGTAATTTCCATACTGTGTTGAAGTCGTTCAACTATGTTTTGAACGTGTTCATTTAAAGCGAGATTTGCAAGAAAGATGATGGCGATTTCACCTAGATCTTCATAAGGTTTTCTAATCCTGATTCTGTATTCAGTTTGATCTTCTACGGATTCAGTTGTATAAGATTCAAGATAACGATTAATAATATTTTGAATTAGTGAGGATAATATCATTCCTCTAATATCTTTACGGTTCACAAATAAACTATGAAGAATATGAACTGCGGAAGTAATTACCTGAACATTATTATTGGATACCATTAAACAGTGATTAACTTGGCGATATGTTTCAGGGGTATAATGAGTGAAAGGGTATCCTTGAAGAATAAAGTCATTCCCTTTAGGTAACATAAGATGCTTTGAAGGCATATAATATTCATCATCAGTATTTGGAACTTTATATGTTGGTTTTATATTTTTTGGTCTATGGTTTGTAAAATCAAATGTAAAACTTTTGGTAATTAACTTTCCATAAAATTTATAGACATTATCTTGTAAAATATTACCCTCCCAAATACTACCAATCTGAACAGTATCAATTTCAAGAAAAGGTACGAGAAATGTTGAGCATCTCTGTATGTTTATCCACTTATCATTATCTTGGAGTTCAACTAATAGAACTTCTATAAAAGGATTGGTTGAGTCACTGCCCTCATTCCTAAGAAACCCACCATATCTATAGACAGTTCTGCGAATGCTATCATTTGGGAAACAATCAATAGTTGTGACTTTAACATTTTTATTTGCAGGCATATCTCTTAGTGGACTTAATGAAATTCATATATAAATAGTATAGTTTTTATTCTCACTCTAGTTTATTTGTGTAAACTCTGATTTATTTGTGGAACTGACAGCTACCATAATGTTACGCTCTTCCGTATTAGCACGGTGCATGAGCATGCCAACACCCAAGTCAAACCCATCGAGTACGACATAGATAAATAGGGCAAAACCAAGCAAGCCCATGAAAATCAGTGGAACAATTTGTGCCCAAGTCATTTCTGTTCTCCCGATGATGGTTGTATAGTTCCATCTAGTCCTTCATTAGCAACGATAGTAATCGCTTCACCTGAACTCGGTGTTGGGTCAGTTTCGGTTTTTGCAGGATGCTCAGCCATGTATTTGAGCACCGTGACATAAGAGATAATTAAAACTACATAGGTCACTGCATACATGGTTAAGGTAAAGGCGATGTTGGCTGGTGCGGTATGGGTGACAATTTCACTGATTTTAATCAGTCCATGCACGATCCACGGCTGGCGGCCTATTTCGGTGACATACCAACCCGCAAGCGTAGCAAACCACCCCATAAAGGTCATTCCTGCAAGCCCATAGAGCAAATAACGGGGTAATGTCCGCACATCACCTTTCACTCTACGCAACTGATAAACACCAAACCAGCTCACGACCAACATGAGCATGCCGATACCGACCATAATACGAAAGCCAAAAAACAACGGCGCGACTGGTGGATGTATAGGGAACTCATTCAAGCCTTTCAGCGTTCCGTTCCATTCATGCAGTAAAATAAGCGACGCGCCATGTGGCACTTCAAGCGCGAAGTCATTGCTCTGCGTTACTGGGTTTGGAATGGCAAATCCCACCAGTGGGGCACCGACCTCGGTATGCCAAACCGCTTCAATAGCTGCGATTTTTTCAGGCTGGTGCTCAAGAGTATTGAGACCATGCTGATCACCAACAAAAATCTGGATGGGAATTAAAATAGCGGCTAGGATCAGACCCGTTTTAAGTACCTTGGGCGTTGCATCATCATCTGTTTTCTTGATAATTTGCCATGCACTTAGGCCACAGAGTAAAAAAGAGACAGTTAGGAATGATGCCGTGACCATGTGCACAAAGCGGTAAGGGAACGAAGGATTGAAGATCACCTGTAGCCAACTGACCACATGGTAAACGCCTTGTGCATCAACGCTATAACCTTGAGGAGTTTGCATCCATGAATTTAGTGCCAGTATCCAGAAAGCAGATAATGTCGTGCCAAATGCCACCATAAAGGTCGCAAATAAATGAACACGTTCGCTCACACGATTATGTCCAAAGAGCATAACCCCCAAGAATGTCGCTTCCAAGAAAAATGCCGTCAACACTTCATAACCCAGCAGCGGGCCTGCAATATCGCCCACTCGCTCCATATAGCCCGGCCAATTGGTGCCAAACTGGAAACTCATGGTAATGCCGCTCACGACCCCAAGGGCAAAGGTCAGCGCAAACACCTTAGTCCAAAAGCGATAGGCATTCAGCCACGGCAGGTGACGAGTTTTCATCCAGCGAGCGCGAAAGAACAGTAGCACCCAACACAGGGCTATAGAGATGGTTGGAAAAAGAATATGAAAGCTCATATTCAATGCAAATTGGATACGACTCAGAACCAGAGCATCCATGACAACATCCTCGACAAGACTCAGAATTTGTTTGCAACAAAGCACTCATTTGGAGTGCGAATGGCTATCTTTTTATGGGGCAGCTATTGAGTCCAAGCAATGAATACAAAGGGCAGAATCGAAATAATCCTGTCGCCAATGGAACAACGCCGATCCAACCCCAGATTCCAATTAAACCTAGTGCAGTTGCCGCAATGAGTCCGAGTCCAAACAGAATTCGGATCACGCGATCAATCGTACCGATATTAGTTTTCATGTTGCTCTCCAGTATGAAATAGCTCGTTTTACGAAAATTTAGTTTTTCGTGGCGATTGCAGCTAAATAAAGTTTCCCAGCGCGTGTTCCTGTTCGACAGAATCCAAGCACAGGTTTAGGAAGTGAGTTGATGAGCGTTCGCATTTTTTCCGCTTCCTGTTCGCCCCAATTGTTTGGATCAATCGGAAGATGCGCGTAACTGAGACCAGCATCTTTTGCAGTCCGCTCTAAATCAACACTCAATGGTTGCGTCTCACCACCTTCAAAATCAGGACGGTTGTTGATGATCGTGTGAAATCCTGCTGCGGCAATTGCGGTAATGTCATCAGGAGTGATTTGTGCTGTTGTTGCAAAATCATCGGTAATGTAGTTCGGTGAAATAGTCATCTTCGTGTCCTATATCAAGTTATAAAAATGGATAAGTCTCTCACTTCTAAAACAGTCTGATTTTATGAGCACTCAGGGTTTTACATAAACATAGCCTTCTTTAGCCTGCAATCGGACAATTTCTGCAATTCCAGAAGGGACAATTTCGACAGGTACGGCTACATCAGCAGCAGTTAAGTGACGACTTTTTAAGGTGTTATTGCATACTTTAAAGTCCACATGCTGTAGTGCTAATTTTTGCATGGTAACGCTATAGAGAACGCCACTTTCATCTTTGGCGTTTTTGAGCATGAAGTTAATCCCATTACCGTATGCCACTACATCAATTTTGGTTCCCGGAACGGCCTCTAAATTATTCTCTACGTTTTTGAGCAATAAGTTTGTGCGTGAAGCATCATCGATTTGATAGACTACTTTGATCGGGTCTGAACTTATGGCTTGGTCATTCGCGTAAATTGCCGATGAAAACATCAGACTCAGAAGGATGGGAGCGACTGATACTGATTTAATGACAGTGCTTAGCATAAATTTCTCCAGTTACACATATTTTTAGAAACTACAGATGCTTACAATACAAAGAATAGAAATGGTCAGCTTTTGAACACGCTCAGTATCATCCTAAAATCTTACGATTGCTGTGCTTTAAACAACATCATGATGGCAACGCCGATCACAAAGAGTGCAAATACACGCTGTACTGTCTGAGCTTTAAAGTGATGAATCAATTTTCGTCCACCAAACATGCCGATGATGCACGCAACAATAAATGGTAAAGCCACCGCTAAAGGGAAGACATGCCCTTGAATCAGGCTTGAGATAATTCCGCCACTGCCGACCAATGCAATGATCAGCAGCGATGTGGCAACGATACCGTGCATGCTAATATCTGTTGCTTTGCGTAAGGCAGGCACGAGTACAAAGCCCCCACCAACCCCTAGTAGCCCCGTTAAAAACCCAGTCAGCACACCCACACCACCCAGAATGACAACCGTTTTCGGTGTCCAATGTAGGCGTCCAGTGTCAGGGTTGATGTGACAAGGATGGTTTGGCTCACTATTGGTATTCGGCATGAGTAGCCGTGCTGCCACAACCAGCATCGTCACTGCAAATGCAATCGTGAGCCAATGCGTCGGTAAAACACGCGCAACCGAGAGTCCGATTGGCGTCATCGGGATACCAACTATAGAAATCCATATTGCTGCACGATAGCGGACTAATTTACGCACGAAACCTTCAACAGCACCCACAATGGCTGCACCTGTCACGGCGAGTAGCCCGATTGGTGCAGCTTCCGCCACCGACCAACCTTGACTAAACACGAGTGCAGGTATGGCGAGAATGCCTCCACCAGCACCAGTCAGCCCCAAAACGATGCCAACCAATAGCCCAAGAATCAATATCGTCAGCATGACTAATGTCCTAGATTGATGATTTGGATGGTGCGAGCTGTTTAGACCTTTGACGATTAATCCATTCAAACAAGCCCATGCCCAGCAGCATTGCAAAGACAAATACCAGTCCTTTCATTACGCCGCCACCCAGCAAAACCAGCGCAGGCCCCGGACAGATTCCCGCTATTCCCCAACCAATCCCAAATAGCGCACCACCGATGATCAGTGGGCGGTCGATGTGTTTGCCAGTAGGAAAACGCATCGGCAAACCCAGCAGAGATTGAGTCCTTCTTCTGGCTATAAAAAGACCTATGCTTGCCACAGCAATACCACCCGCCATCACGAAAGCAAGGGATGGATTCCATAATCCAGCTATATCTAAAAAGCCAATGACTTTGGCAGGGTTAGTCATCCCAGAAACAATCAGACCCACACCGAAGATCAGTCCAGCCAGCCATGAAAAGAGAATATTCATAATTAAAAGCTCCCTAGTACATGCTTCATGATGAACACGGTAATGAATCCAGACGCCATAAATGAAAGCGTTGCAATCATTGAGCGCGGAGATAGTCGAGATAATCCGCAAATGCCGTGACCGCTCGTACAGCCTGAACCATAGCGGGTACCCACACCGACTAGGACACCAGCAATCACCAACATTGGATAGTTTGCATCTACCTGTATGGTTGGTAGTACCGTAAATAACCCGTAAATCAACGGCGCCATCAGTAGCCCTGCCACAAAGGCAATTCGCCACCACACATCATATTTCACGGGATTGAGCAATCCACCGACAATGCCGCTAATCCCTGCAATTCGCCCATTAATGAGCATAAACAGCACTGCGGCAGAACCAATTATCAAGCCACCAATCAAGGCAGATAATGGGGTGAAGTGACTCGTATCGATCATCATGGCGTTTCTCCCAAGGTTCTTTTATTCGTCTTTAGGACAGTACAACTCATAAAGCACACCCAGAATGGTCAGTATTTTTTGATCCGCAACCGAGTAAAAAATACGTTTTCCATCGCGGCGAGTTTCTACAAGATTTTCTGTCCGAAGCACCCCAAGCTGTTGAGACAATGTGGGCTGACGAATTGCGAGTGCTTCTTCCAACTCTTTAACTGACATCTCTCCTTGGCTAAGTTGGCAGAGCAAGAGCAGTCGATCTTCATTCGCTAGTGTGCGCAGTACAGTCGTGGCTTCGCTTACCGCAGCACGCATTAGAGCTACATCTGTGGGATGTGTAGTGGTTGGCGTCGAATTCATGGGCGACCTCGTTTGTTTGCTGCAAAATATATCATTGACAGATAGTATATTATAAAACATAATGTTTGTAAATAGATTGTTTGGAGCAACGACTATGACCCCGATCATTGAAAGTTTTTTTGACCCTGTTACGGGCACAGTGACTTACGTTGTCTACGATGAAGTGGGTGGACATGCGGCTGTTGTTGATTCCGTTTTGGACTTTAATCCGAAGTCTGGGCGGACGCAGACACATTCAGCCGATGCTGTCATTGGATTTGTTCACGACAACGAACTGACTATTGATTGGATTTTAGAAACTCATGCCCATGCTGATCACCTATCTGCTGCCAGCTATATTCAAGACAAGCTAGGGGGTCGCATCGCAATAGGTGAACACATTCAGAAAGTTCAGACTGTTTTTAAGAAGATTTTTAATCTTGAAAAAGACTTCGCACTCAATGGTTCGCAGTTCGATCATCTTTTTACCGATAACGAGACATTTCAGATAGGTAAATTGACGGGACGTGCCTTAAACGTGCCCGGCCACACACCAGCAGATATGGCTTATCAGTTTGCAGATGCGGTTTTCGTAGGCGATACGCTATTCATGCCTGATGTCGGCACCGCACGCTGCGATTTCCCCGGCGGTGATGCACATCACTTATATCAATCGATTCAAAAGATTCTTGCGCTTCCAGCACAGACTCAACTTTTTATGTGTCACGACTACCCTCCCGCAGGGCGTGACCCGATTTGGCAAACAACAGTTGCCGAACAACGCAAAGCAAATATTCATGTTCATGATGGCATTAGTGAAGAGGACTTCATCAAGATGCGGCGTGCCCGTGATGTCACCTTAGACATGCCTACGCTGATCATTCCGTCTATTCAGTTAAACATCAGAGCAGGTCACATGCCACCTGCTGAAAATGATGGAAGAGTATATTTTAAAATTCCAATCAACGTGCTTTAGGGCTTGATTGATTTGTTGTATTTGCTGCTCAGGCAACAATTTACGACCCGCTTAAATGGAAAGGTTTTCAGATGAGCGGGATTAGCTTCTAAAGTTTAATGAAGGATATATCATGGCTCATATCGTTGTTATGGGTGCGGGAATAGGCGGATTACCAACAGCCTATGACTTGCGCAAAGAATTAGGTACTGATCATCAAATTACAGTCATCAGTCCTGTGGACTATTTCCAGTTCACCCCGTCTAACCCGTGGGTTGCCGTCGGGTGGCGCGCGCCGAACGATGTCATCGTTCCGATAGAGTCCCCACTGAAACGCAAAGGGATTAAGTTAATTACTGCATCTGTAACGAAGATTGACCCTGCTAATAATTTACTTGAGCTTAGCGATAGTTCTTCGATCAATTATGATTACTTGGTCATTGCGACAGGGCCGAGACTTGCTTTTGAAGAAGTCACTGGTCTTGGCCCCGATACAGGTTACTCCCAGTCAATTTGTACTACAGCGCATGCACATCACGCTTGGGAAGCCTATGAAGAATTCCTCAAAAATCCGGGGCCGATTGTCATCGGAGCTGCCGCAGGTGCGAGTTGTTTCGGGCCAGCGTATGAGTTCGCACTCATTCTTGCCTCAGACCTGCGTAAACGTAAGTTACGCCATCTGGTACCAATGACCTATGTCACCAGTGAACCTTACATCGGACACATGGGACTCGGTGGTGTGGGTGATTCAAAAGGGCTGCTTGAATCCACGCTACGCGAATATGATATTAAGTGGATTACCAATGCCAAGGTAAAAGAAGTCTGCGCTGATTCTGTTTATGTCACTGCAATGGATGACAATGGGCAGCCACTCAAAGAGCATGTACTTCCGCAAAGCTTTAGCATGTTTCTCCCCGCATTTAAAGGAGTGGATGCCGTGGCAAATGTCGAAGGGCTATGTAACCCACGCGGCTTTGTACTGATCGATAAACATCAGCGCAGTCCAAAATTTGCGAATATTTTTGCGACTGGGGTGTGTGTCGCAATCCCGCCAGTTGAGGTTACGCCTGTAGCGACAGGGGCACCGAAGACAGGCTATATGATTGAATCGATGGGGACAGCCATTGTTGAGAATATTAAGGCTGACCTTGGTGGTAAACCCGCTACGGCGAAAGCAACATGGAATGCCATTTGTCTAGCTGACATGGGTGATACAGGCGTTGCCTTTGTTGCACTGCCACAAATTCCACCGCGCAATCTGACGTGGGCAAAAAAAGGCAAATGGGTGCATCTCGCCAAGGTTGCATTTGAGAAGTATTTCATCCGAAAAATGCAAACGGGGAATACTGAGCCATTCTACGAAAAATATTTCTTTAAAGCATTCGGTATTCATCGCTTACAAGGCGATGAATAGAACGCAGTTATTATTTGTTAGAATTCTTTCACCTCGCCCACGGGCGGGGTGTTGGGCCAAGTCATTGGTTTTGATGCACCCTAATGAGTGGATTCAGTATGAAAGAACTCTATACGCAAAAGATATTCCCAGTGATCTTAGATCATGTAATGCAGTTTGATAGCCTGATGGAGGCGCGGAAGAAACTACTATCAGAGGTTTCTGGTCATGTAGTTGAAGTTGGTTTTGGCACGGGATTAAATCTTCCCTTTTACGGCGATGGCGTATTGAGTCTTACTGCTGTTGATCCCAACCAAGGCATGAATCGTTTGGCCGAACCACGGATTGCACAGGCGAAGTTCCCTGTAACGCATCGTCAGCTTAGTGCTGAGAAAATGCCCTTTGACAATGATTCGGTTGATGCCGTTGTCTCAACGTGGACGTTATGCAGCATTCCAGATGTGGGTTCGGCACTTGCAGAAATCAAACGTATTCTAAAACCAACAGGGACGTTCTATTTGGTGGAACATGGATTGTCTCCTAATCATCAGCTCGCCAAATGGCAAACGCGTTTAACACCTGTCCAAAAAATAATAGCTGATGGATGTCATCTCAATCGGGATATGAAGAAGATCGTCGAACAGGCTGGGTTTGAATGGGTTCAATGTGAACATTTTAATGCACATAAAGTACCGAATCTTTTTTCTTGGATGACCATCGGACAGGCTAAAAAATCGGAAAACTAATTTATTCACAGGCTTGTTTTGAATCATTGAGGCGACAAAAAAAGAAAAAATGAATCGGTAATTCCGTTCAAGAACATCGAAATTATTCGTTTCACTAATGATGGATGCAGGCTTACTGTAGAGATTCAGAATCAACCAAGGAAAGGAGATATACCGTGAATAATACCTCTGGAAAATGCCCTGTGATGCATGGCGGTAACACTGCTTCAAGTAAATCAATAATGCAATGGTGGCCCGATGCTCTCAACCTCGACATTCTTCATCAACATGATAGCAAAACCAACCCGATGGATAAAAATTTTAACTATCGTGAAGAGCTTAAGAAATTAGATGTCGCCGCACTCAAAAATGATTTGAATCGTTTCATGACGGATAGCCAAGACTGGTGGCCTTCCGATTGGGGACATTATGGGGGGTTAATGATCCGCATGGCGTGGCATGCTGCTGGTTCTTACCGAGTCGCAGATGGTCGCGGTGGTGCTGGGACTGGCAACCAACGTTTTGCACCGCTTAACTCGTGGCCTGACAATGTCAATTTAGATAAAGCACGTCGACTGTTGTGGCCAATCAAGAAAAAGTATGGCAACACGATTAGTTGGGCTGACTTGATTGTTTTGGCGGGTACTGTTGCCTATGAATCGATGGGCTTGAAGACGTATGGATTTTCTTTTGGACGAGAAGATATTTGGCATCCTGAAAAGGATACCTATTGGGGTTCAGAAAAAGAATGGTTGGCACCCAGCGGCAGCGAAGGCAGTCGTTATTCTGGCGACCGTGATTTAGAAAACCCATTAGCCGCAGTGATGATGGGATTGATTTATGTGAATCCTGAAGGTGTGGATGGCGTATCTGATCCATTGCGCACAGCTCAAGACATTCGAGCAACCTTTGCCCGCATGGCGATGAATGACGAAGAAACCGTGGCTCTTACAGCGGGTGGTCATACGGTGGGTAAATGTCACGGTAATGGTGATGCAAAATTACTAGGACCAAGTCCAGAGGGTGCGGGTCTTGATGATCAAGGTTTAGGTTGGCTCAATAAAACCACACGAGGTGTTGGTCGTGATACCGTCAGTAGTGGGATAGAAGGTGCGTGGACGACGCATCCTACTCAGTGGGACAATGGCTTCTTCTACTTACTATTCACATACGACTGGGAGCTCAAGAAAAGTCCTGCAGGCGCTTCACAATGGGAACCCATCAACATTAAGGAGGAAGATAAGCCTGTTGACGTTGAAGACCCAACAATCCGCCACAATCCAATCATGACCGATGCCGATATGGCCATGATAAAAGATCCCATCTATCGCAAAATTGCTGAACGCTTTCACCAAGATCAAGCTTACTTTTCAGAAGTTTTCGCGCGCGCATGGTTCAAGCTGACGCATCGCGATATGGGGCCAAAAGCACGCTATATTGGCCCAGAAGTTCCTGCAGAAAATCTGATCTGGCAAGACCCAATCCCCGCTGGATTGACTAACTATGATATATCAGCGGTGAAAGCAAAGATTGTCGCTAGTGGGTTAAGTATTAGCGATATGGTTTGCACGGCTTGGGACAGTGCTCGAACATATCGTGGATCGGATATGCGCGGGGGCGCAAATGGCGCACGTATTCGCCTAGCTCCGCAAATGTCATGGGAAGGAAACGAGCCACTTCGCTTATCGAAGGTACTGAGTGTGCTTGAGGGCATCGCAACTGATACGGGTGTCAGCGTAGCGGACATCATTGTATTGGCGGGTAACGTCGGTGTTGAGCAGGCAGCCAAAGCGGCGGGTTTTGATATTACCGCTCCCTTTATGACTGGTCGAGGAGATGCAACCGATGCAATGACGGATGCCGACTCCTTTGACGTCATGGAGCCAATTCATGACGGATATCGCAACTGGCTCAAAAAAGACTATACGGTCAAAGCTGAGGAGTTGATGCTTGATCGCACGCAACTTATGGGCTTAACCGCTCATGAGATGACCGTATTGGTCGGTGGTATGCGTGTGTTGGGCACAAATTATGGTGGAACAAAACATGGTGTATTCACAGATCGTGTAGGTGTCCTGACGAATGACTTTTTTGTGAACATAACGGATATGAGCTATACATGGCGTCCTTCGGGAAACAACCTGTATGAAGTCTGTGAACGCAAGACAGGCAAAGTCAGATGGACGGCAACCCGTGTGGATCTCGTTTTTGGCTCAAACTCTATCCTTCGTGCTTACGTCGAAGTCTATGCTCAGGACGACAACAAAGAGAAATTTGTTCATGACTTTGTTGCAGCATGGGTAAAAGTCATGAATGCGGATCGTTTTGATTTGGTTTAATAAAAATTCTCTATGCATCAATTCATCGTGCATAGGGAGTCAATCTACACCAACTAACAAAGAGTGGTGACTATTATGGACATTGGTATCAGTCGTGATGATCGAGCGAAAATAGTTCAGGGTCTATCTGAGTTGCTTGCAGACAGTTATACCCTATATTTAATGACACATAACTTTCACTGGAACGTAAAAGGACCGCAGTTCAACAGCCTGCATAATATGTTCATGCTTCAGTACACTGAACAGTGGAATGCCTTAGATGTGATTGCTGAACGTATACGTACATTAGGTCATCCAGCCCCAGGAACATACAAAGCTTTTATTAGACTTGCATCTATACAAGAGGTCGATGGTGTACCTTCTGCGACAGAAATGATTCGCCATTTGATGAATAATCAAGAAGCAACGGCTCGGACAGCACGCAAGCTGCTGCCAATTGTTAATGCTGCTAATGATCAGCCCACAGCGGAATTGTTGACTCAACGCTTGGATGTCCACGAAAAAACTGCATGGATGTTACGGAGTTTGTTGGAGGAATAACACAGATCAGTAAATTTTTA
>CAYJTU010000114.1:0-11937 GCA_964373105.1 uncultured Moraxellaceae bacterium
ATCACTATCATCAATCGATACACCGAGCGGTACCGAGTTAATCAGGTAGTGTGTCGGCATCAAATGGCTGCTTTTCGCCATCTCAAGAGTCCGTACAATTTCTGCTGTCGTGATGGTCCCGTTCGCAACAGGCGTACGTCCTGATGCATTAAAGCTTTGCAGCTCTGGACTTGGGATGGCAACCCATGCGCTGTGTACACGACAATCCGCCATGTCTTCCGCCAGTGCCACGGCTTCTTTGATCGAAGCGACAACCTTGTCCATATTGCTAATCATGCCCTTGCTCATTCCGCGATTACTGGCATGACCAAGCCCAATAATTTCGATATGATCCGCGGCATGGACACGACCAATGAGTACCGCAACTTTATGCGTGCCGACATCAATCGCTACGATCGTCGGGATGGTTTCAGTTTCACTCATTATCACAGCCTACTTATTCACAAAACATCATCAAAATTCATATTTTAAGTGGAGCTACACCCCACTCACTCAACGCATGATAGAAACTGACCTAGCCCATAATGATAGGCATCTATGGTTGTATCGCAGTATGTGCAGTCGCGGTATCTGCCGTCGCAAACCGCGGTGCAGTCGGTTTAACAGCGTCAATTGAAGCACCTACGGTACTCATCACAGGACGTTGATTCACGGCAACGCCCGTCCACTGAATCGCCATGCCGTTGCGATAACGCAAATCAACAGCAGCCATCCGCGGCCAAAGCCCACGCAGCTTATCATCACTTAAGCCCAGCTCACTTAAACGTTGTAACTTGAGATTGGTCTGCTCTTGATCAACGATGACACGCAGACCTGAATCAAACGACATAAACCACGTCATGCGATCCGTCAAATAAAGCTCCTTTAAGCGCAAGCCTAAAGGCGTAAACCACTGATCGATTTGTTGATACTGCTGCATCATCGCCACAGATTGGGTTAATGGACCATGAAGTAGTGGCAAATCATTATGATCCTGACGCACCGCTTCAGTAAAAACTATGCCACGACCACTCAACAGACGCCCACTGCCCCAACGGGCGATAGGCTGCCTTGGAATCACCCGCACCAACACACCATCTGGCCAGTGTCTGGTCACCGTGACACTCTCAACCCAGGATTGATCCAATACCGCATCACGAATTTTAGTTAAATCCGCTGTAAAATAATTCTCATGAATCAGTGGCTGGATACTGCGGTGTAAAATGCTTTGTTCAGCACGGCTAATTTCTCCCGTGACCATCAACTCCGCCACAGGGGCATGCAATAAACGATGTGCTAAGCCCCAGACCCCCATACCACATAAGATCAACGCAGCGATAACCAGCAACCAACTCCCAAGACCCGAGAGTTTGCCGACCATCGTCTGATCACCGACAGCGACTTGCGATCTAGAGCGTAATGAAACGGGTAACTGAGCCATATCGTATTTTATCTCAACCCACTTGCGCAGCAATAGGCGCTACGACAGGATCAGATCCTGCCGGACTCAACGTTTGGCGCAAAATCTCGACACAAAGATCAGCAAAGGTATACCCCACCGCTTTGGCCGCCATCGGCACTAGCGAGTGATCGGTCATCCCGGGAACCGTGTTGACTTCCAACAACCAAAATCGGCCTTGCTCGTCTTGCATGGCATCAATACGCCCCCATCCGGTTGCACCCACTGCGTTGAAAGCTTGTACGGCTAGAGATCGCAATTCTTTTTCCTCAGCATCACTTAATCCTGAGGGGATACCATACTGTGTATCGTTACGAATGTACTTGGCGTCATAATCATAAAAAGCTACATCTGCAGGCGGCTCTAGGCGAATCACAGGTAGTGCCTGACCATTGAGCATCGCAACCGTAAACTCACGCCCCGTGATCCACGCTTCCGCCATGACGATCGCATCGTGGTGACTTGCCGCTTGATATGCAGGTTCAAGCTGCTCCTGCCGCTCCACTTTACTCATGCCCACACTTGAGCCTTCATGAACTGGTTTTACAATTAAGGGCAAACCCAGCTCTGCTACGACCGAATCAAAATCAGTATTCGCATCCAATAAGCGATAGGGCGCTGTCGGCAGACCTATCCCTTTCCACAACTGCTTGGTGCGGACTTTGTCCATACCCAGTGCAGAAGCCAGCACACCAGAACCGGTATAAGGAATATTCATCCACTCGAGCAAACCTTGGATCTGACCATCCTCACCGCCGCGGCCATGCAACACAATAAAAGCACGTGCATAGTCGCTCAGATCACTCACCGCACGAGATGCGGGATCAAACGCTTCAGCCTGCACCCCTTTCGTCAATAAAGCATCGAGAACGGCTTGACCACTTTTCAAAGAGACTTCGCGCTCTCCGGAATTTCCACCAAACAATACCGCGACTTTGCCAAACTGTTCCATGCTCTTTAAACCCATGCTAAATCGTTATGCCTAAAACTACTGATCTGCTCAACATCATGACCCCAAAGCTGCTCTCACTCTGAGCTCATACTCAACAGCACGACCCATCCAATCCCGATACCGAGATAGGACGTCTAACCGCGCAATTTATCATGCAAAGCGCCATACCATGACGTTTTTCATGTATGTTTTTTTATAGCTTGCTACTTTTTGCTGATTCTACCTGCAGATACAAACCATGCTGTGCCAAATCGTTAGACACAGCGCCGACATTTCCCGCACCTTGCGTCAACAACAAGTCACCTGCACGCAATAGCCCACGTAAGACTTGCGGTAATTGCTCATCGACAGGATCAACCAAAATCGGCTCAACCTGACCGCGCGCACGGATACTTCGCGCTAGGCTGCGGCTATCGGCACCCACAATCGGCTTCTCGCCAGCAGGATAAACCTCCATCAGCAGCAAGACATCCACATGGGATAAAACCTCAACAAAATCCTCAAAACAATCCCGCGTCCGTGTAAAGCGATGCGGCTGGAACAGCATGACCAAACGTTGATTCGGATGACTTTGGCGCGCAGCCTTGATGGTGACTTCTACTTCTTTAGGATGATGGCCATAGTCATCGACCAGAATCACATGGCCGTCTTGATGCGCGAATTCCCCTTGGATTTGGAAACGACGCCCCACACCCGCAAAGCTTGCCAATGCTCGGCCAATTGCAGCATCACTCACGCCTTCATCGGTGGCAATACCAATCGCTGCCAATGCATTCAATACATTATGCAAGCCCGGTTGATTGGTGGTGAGCGTCAGTGGCTCACGATCACGGCGCAGTACAGTAAACTGGGTTTTCATGCCGAGTTGAACGACATCCACCGCACGGATATCGTTATCGTCATTAAAACCATAGGTAATAAATGGGCGACCCACTCGCGGCAATAACTCACGAATATTCAGATCATCGCCGCAAAGCACCGCAAGCCCATAGAAGGGTAAATTATGCAGGAACTGAATAAAAGTATCTTTCAACTTCTCAAAGCTGCCGCCATAGGTTTCCATATGATCGGCATCGATATTGGTAATAATCGCCGCCATCGGCTGCAAATACAAAAAAGACGCATCACTTTCGTCCGCTTCCGCGACCAAATAACGACTCGCACCGAGCTGCGCATTTTTGCCCAAACTGTTCAGCATACCGCCAATCACAAAAGTCGGATCCAAACCTTCTTCGGCAAGCATCATCGTCAGCAGGCTTGTCGTCGTGGTCTTACCATGCGTTCCTGCCACTGCAATTCCATGACGATAGCGCATCAGTTCACCGAGCATTTCCGCACGGCGTACCAATGGGATATGCTTCTCGATCGCGGCTTGAATTTCAGGATTTTCATGATCAATCGCGGTTGAGACCACCAAGACATGGGCACCATCCACATGTGCAGCATCATGACCATAAAATACTTTGACACCCATTTCTTCTAAACGCTGGGTGGTTTCGCCAATTTTCAGATCCGAGCCAGAAACGTCATAACCTTGATTTTTAAGCACTTCAGCGATTCCACACATCCCCGCACCGCCAATTCCAACAAAGTGAATTCGACCAATCCGGCGCATTTCTGGAATTTCGATCAAACGGCTCACTTTGGTTTGGGATGCAGCAGATGACACTTTTTTGGATGATTGCTTTGACGCTGGCATACCCAACTCCATGTTTTATATTATTTAAAATAAATGTTAATGATTAAAAGCACTTGCCTTGATTAAATTTCAACCACCGCATCGACCACAGCCGATGTCGCGCAAGGTTGCGCTTGTAATCGTGACTTCTCAGCCATAACCAGCAGTGTCGCGCGATTCAGCAGCGGACGCAATTGTTCTGCCAAATGTTCTGGGGTTAGTGTCGCCTGTGGACACAATAACGCAGCCCCTGAATCGCTTAAATAACGCGCATTCGCGGTCTGGTGATCATCCACGGCTTGCGGCAAAGGCACAAAGACTGCGGGTAAACCGGCCGCAGCAACCTCAGACACCGTTAACGCGCCTGCACGGCAAATAATCAAATCAGATTGTGCATAGGCATCGGCCATATTATCAATAAACGGAACGACTTCGAAGCTCAGATGAGACGCGGATTGAGCCGCAACTGTTTGATAGCGTGCTAAGGTTTCATCCACTTGTTTTTGACCACATTGATGTCGAACATGGATCGGCTGGTTAGCCGACGCAAGCAGAGCTAAAGCTTTAGGGACACGCTCGTTCAGCGCTTGCGCCCCAAGGGACCCGCCGATCACCAAGACTTGCAAAGGGCCGCTGCGATCAAGAAAGCGCTGTGCAGGCTCCGCAACATGCAAAATATCCGTCCGCACAGGATTACCCGTGGTGCGTACTTTTGCAGCGGGTGCAAAAGCTTTGGGGAAAGCTTGTAAAACGGTTGTCGCGATCCTCGCCAACTGGCGATTGGTCATCCCTGCGATGGCATTTTGCTCATGAATCACCAGTTTGATGCCCATAAGTCGTGCGGCCAATCCACCTGGTCCTGCCACGTAGCCGCCAAAACCGACCACAACATCAATATTTAAAGCCTTCATGAGACGCATTGCCGCGATCGTTGCTTTAAAAATTTTGAAAGGTGCGGCAAGCAGACGTTTGATGCCGTTGCCCCGTAAACCTTGGATATCAATCGGATATAAAGGAATCCCAGACGGTCCAACCAAACGGTGCTCCATACCAGAAGGCGTTGCCAACCAATGGACAGCGACCCCTTGGGCACGCAGCTTCTCAGCAACCGCCAGTGCAGGAAAAATATGTCCACCGGTACCTGCTGCCATAATCATGACATTTGCGATTCTTTTTTGGATTTTTTGAGGTTTCGCTGAATTTGAGGACACAAAATTTGCCTAAAGTAGAGATCTAGAGGGGGTCTATACCGATTGAATACAGATCATGCCAATACGAACAACAACACGGACAATGCAAGTCAATGTCATCACATTTGCCCACGACCGCGCATCATACTCGCAAGTACAGTCATGTTTGAAGCGTTTGTGGCGTAATCGGCACTATATGACGATAAAGCAACGTCAGGGTGCTGTAAAACGACAATAGCTTTAATATGTGTTGATCTGTTTCTAATGCTTACAAATCAATCAGTTTATCCCATAGACCGCTTGGTTTTGGGCACGAGACTTACGTCTTGCGTCTTGAGAAAACTTTTCCAGTCATTTTGAACATAGCCTTATACAGAATTCACCTAAAAACTGTCATCTGATAGTGCTAAATTGCGGATTCACGTTCACCATCTTATTACAATGAAAAACGGAAGCTCATTCATGTCGTTCACCATCTATAGCGCATTGATTCCAATGGCAAAGCATCTGTTGGCAAATCAATCAAAAATCCTCAGTAAAGCCGAAGAGTATGCCAAAGAACAACAAATCGATCCTTCAGCCTTGCTTGAATCCCGCTTTGCGCCCGACATGCTGCCTTATGTCCGTCAAATCCAATTGGCCGCTGACACAGTCAAGAAAGCGGCCGCCCGCTTAGCCGCAGTTGAGGCCCCCGTCTTTGAAGATAACGAAAGTACGATCGCAGAGTTGCAAGAACGGATCGCTAAAACTATTACATTTTTGGATAGCGTGCCTGAAAGCGCTTTTGAAGGTGCGGAAACGCGCGAGCTCAAAATTCCCCTTGGCCCAGGTCTCATCGTGGATATGACAGGTCAGAACTATCTCACACAGTGGGTATTGCCTAATTTTATTTTCCACGCCACTACTGCTTATGATCTTCTTCGTCATCAAGGCATTGCGCTTGGCAAACGTGACTTTTTAGGCTAATCAACACCCTCAAACCCACAACTCAAATCCTGAATCAAAAGGAATCCCCATGAATTATCAAGACATCCTTTCGTTTTGGTTTGAAGAATCTACGCCTGCGCAGTGGTTTGAGAAAAATATCGCTTTTGACGAGGCGATACGTACGCGATTTGCGGCGATCCACACCCAAGCCGTCGCAGGTGAACTCGTGAGTTGGCGCGACGCAGGTGCACAAGGCCGCTTGGCTGAAATTATCGTGATCGATCAGTTTTCACGAAATTTATTTCGTGATGATCCACGTCAATTTGCCGCAGACACCATTGCGCTCGTTCTGGCACAAGAAGCAATTTCGTTAGGCTTAGACCAGCAGCTACCACGTGAACAACGCGTGTTTTTATATCTCCCCTTTATGCACAGTGAATCCCGCTTAATTCATGTCGAGGCACTGCACCTCTATACTGCACTCGGTATCCCGGGCAATTTAGAATTTGAACTGAAACACAAAACGATTATTGACCGTTTTGGCCGCTACCCACACCGCAACGCGGCGCTGGGACGCCAATCAACACCAGAAGAAATTGAATTTTTAACCCAGCCGGATAGTCATTTTTAGCTTATTCTTGTGATCTGACCATTTGTTGTTGGGGATAGCTCACTTGCTCGAACTTAAAGCCATCTTGCTGTTCGCCATCACCGCAGTCGTTGAAATTATCGGTTGCTATCTCCCCTATCTGTGGCTGACGCAAGGCAAGAGCCCTTGGCTACTGATCCCAGCTGTATTTGCGCTGGCGGCGTTTGCATGGCTGCTCACACTGCACCCTGCCGCAGCGGGTCGCGTTTATGCGGCGTATGGTGGCGTGTATATCGGGGTTGCGATTTTATGGCTTTGGGCGGTGGATGGCGTACGTCCAACGATTTGGGATATCACGGGCTGCGCGTTAACCTTGCTTGGGGCGTGTATTATTATTTTTGCGCCGAAGGATTAAGTTTACGTAAAAAGACAACTTCCGTACGGCCCAACATTTCCGTCTTGAATTTTCGATAACCGCGATGTTCGTACATCGCGATATTCGCCGTGCTCTTACTGCCTGTAAATAACTCATACGCGTCAACATCTGCGAATTGACGCTCAAGCGCAGCAAGCAATTTTGAACCTATACCTTGCCCTTGATACTCTGGGTAGACAGCAAGGCGACTAATAAAACAGATATTGTCACGACATCTTGCGCGGCCGCTGCCGATGAGCACACCTGACTCCAGCGCTTTGATAAAGTATGCACTGTCAAAATCAGCCTTTAGCTCATCAAGCGTTTGAGTGAGTGGTGGAATCTGGTCATCGTTATGTAGCTTGGCCTCAGAGAGATAGGCGATCTTTTGCAAGGTCAGAATTTCTTCAGTATCATCAATATCGGCTTCAACGATTTCCATTTAAATACACTCTCCTAGAGACTTTTTTAACCTCGCCCTGCTTCCAACACCTCAAACAAATCATCCGCAATCGACGTCCCATAAGCCGCATCGATCTCACGCACACACGTTGGGCTGGTGACGTTGATCTCCGTAACATACTCACCGATCACATCCAGACCGACAAAGATCAATCCCTTCTCACGCAGTACCGGACCTACTTTTGCCGCAATCGCACGATCTTTCTCGGTCAGAGGCCGGGCTTCACCGCGTCCACCTGCCGCGAGATTACCACGTACCTCGCCATTTTGCGGAATCCGCGCCAAACAGTACGGCACAGGCTCGCCATTGATCAGCAGAATGCGTTTATCGCCATCCACAATTTCAGGGATGTATTTTTGTGCCATGATTGGAAGCTGACCCAAATTCGTCAGCATTTCCAAGGTAGAACCGACATTGGGCACGTCTGTTTGCAAGCGGAAAATCCCTGAACCGCCCATGCCATCCAAAGGCTTGACGATAATATCGCCATGCTCCGCCAAGAACGCACGAATCAACGACTGCTGGGATGTCACCAAGGTTGGCACCATCAGATCAGGGAACTGCGTCGCAAACAGCTTTTCATTACAATCACGCAGGCTTTGCGGGCGATTGACGACCCAAGCACCCTCGCGCTCGGCCTGCTCTAAGATATAGGTGGTATAGACAAAATTCATGTCAAACGGTGGATCTTTGCGCATCAGGATCACGTCATAACTAGCCAGAGACTCTTGAGTCGTCTCGCCTAATGCATAGAAATCCTTCGTTCCTTCAAAGACATCTAACGGCTGGACCAAACCAAAGGCTTTGCCCTTATTGATAAATAAATCACTTTGCAACACGTAGCCCAACGTATGCCCACGGCGCTTGGCGGCCCACAGCATCGCTAAGGTGGTGTCTTTCTTGATGTTAATTTTTTCGATTGGGTCCATCACAACGAGAACGCGCATAGTGTTGCAGCCTTAATTATCAAATTTCAAAATCAAAATATTAATTAATTCTCTCATTAAAGTACCTCTTAAGCCAGCACTCCGTCAGCCTCAAAAGAAGGCCCATTAAATCTGACTTTGTAAAAGTTGATTGATTAAAATATCAGCAATGATTAAATCAATCGAACATATTAACTATCCTGATTTAACCCCAAAAACCCTTTTATTTAATAATTTAAAAGATATCATCCTGCCAGCTCATCACTAAAACAAACGATCAATTAAATAAAAGGGAATTAAAGATATGAAAAACGGAGTGCTGTTATTCGGACCAGTATTACTTATGGGTACACTACTGACGGGTTGTAATTCCGATGATGCTGCAGATGCAGCACCGATAGACATTACCTTTCAAGTCATTAATCCTAAAATTTTCCCAACCGCTCCGTATGGGGGTGTAGGCGCTGTACAAAAAACTGAAATTTTTACAACACAGATTGCATTGGACTCAAAAGCAACTAACTTCACGCTCGCCGATGGCAGCGCGTTTTCCGCCAATTGGAATACTTCGCAAGTGGTCTACTTACAAGACACTACGTTTTCAACTGGAGGATTTAGCATCGGGATTAAAGGCGTATCAGATTTGGGTAGCCAAACCAAAGTCACGATTCTACACAGAGCACCGGGAGCGGGTTGTATGACGACACAATCATTCATGACTCCTTTTTCTTTTTATGCCATCGATAGTCGTAAACCTTTGGTATTTGAAAATCTATACGAAACGTATAATTGTAATTAATGTTTTTTAAATAATTTCTTCTGATTATTCTGAATAAAAAAATCCCCAATTTTAGGGGGATTTTTTATTCGCGTTACATTTAGAATGTTTTAATCAAAACGCCGCCTCATCAAACAAACCACGTTGCAGTGAATCGTTCGATTTACTTTGAATCCCAAACTCAGCGCGATAGTCCTGCATCCGCGCCAGATCATCCAAACGATTTTCTTTTTTAAGATAGTTCATCAGGTCAGTCATGGTCAGTAAGGCTTGAACAGGGATATTGTATTGCTGCTAGATTTCTTGAATCGCGGATAATTCCCCTTGTCCGCGCTCTTGACGATCTAGTGCGACCAGCACACCTGTGACTTTCGCACCCGCCTTGGTCAGCACATTCATCACTTCACGAATGGCTGTGCCCGCCGTGATCACATCATCGACGATCCACACCCGTTGGCCCGCGACAGGCGCGCCAACCAATAGACCACCTTCGCCATGATCTTTAACTTCTTTACGATTAAAGCCCCATGGCACATTGACGCCATGCTCATGCCACAGTGCACTGGCCGTCGCCGCTACAAGCGGAATCCCTTTATAGGCTGGGCCAAACAGTACACCGACATCCTCACTCGCCATCATTTTTTGCGCATAGCCGCTGGCAAGCAATGACAGTGCCTCGCCATCATTGAGTAAACCTGCATTAAAAAAGTAGGGGCTCACTCGACCAGACTTTAGGGTAAACTCTCCGAATTTAAGTACGCCGCGCGCAAGAGCAAGCTCAATCAGTCCATGGACGCTAAATTTTTGCGGTGAAGGTTGCTGTGACATGATGATCTTCTCCAAAAGAGTCTACATATTGGGCATATATTGTTAGGCAAATCGTTTTAATTGAGTCGTGTCATTAAAAGTTTGAGGATAGCGTAATGATAGCAAAGGAAACAGGTTTAATCCGCATCGTTTCACTGAATGCCAACGGTTTACGTGCCGCAGCAAGCAAAGGTCTCATCGAATGGCTGGATGCATCCGACATTGACATCATCTGTCTACAAGAAAGTCGCTTGCAAACTCACCAATGGCTTGAGAGCCATAAACCCGCATTGTGGCACACGCATCTCTTCCCTGCTGAAAAAGCCGGTTATGCCGGAACGGCGATCTATAGCCGCTTGCCCTTCACGCAAATCAATGATGGCTTAGGATTTGAGCTGTGCGATAGCGAAGGCCGCTGCACCATTGCTACCTTTGAAGTGAATGGTAAAACATTTGACGTCGCTTCGGTGTACATTCCGTCAGGTTCTAGCTCAGAAATTGCTCAAGCGCGTAAAGATGAATTTATTGAGAAAATGCTGCCGATTTTTGATGCTTGGCGTATGGCGAATCGTTCGATTATTTTCTGTAGTGATGTCAACATTACCCACAAAGACATCGACCTGAAAAACTGGAAAGGCAATATCGGTAATTCAGGCTGCTTACCGCACGAACGGGCATGGATGGATAGTGTTTTTGCACTCGGCTATATCGATACCTTCCGCGAGCTCAACAAAAATGCGGAAGAGTACTCGTGGTGGTCGAATCGAGGACAAGCATGGGCCAAGAACGTGGGCTGGCGGATTGACTACCAAATTGCATCAGCGGATTGGCGCGATAAAATCAAAAATGTATTTATCTATCGCGATACACGTTTTAGTGATCACTCGCCTGTCGTCATTGATTATCAGATTTGATTGAGGCGTATCGATAATTCATCTCATCGCAAAGTGCACTGACGTACGCAAATGCTTACAAAAACTGACGTGCTTTGCGGCTATCGGAACCCCCTCAAAAATTAGATTATGATCAGGCATCACAGGGAAGTCGGCAAGGATCGCCAAGGGGGAGAGCCTCGCCGCGAAACAGAAAAAGAAAAGTTCGGGATGAAAACCGTGCGTTATGCGAGATGCATGACAAACGTGCAAAACAGGGCGTAAGAACAAATGAGCCGCGCATCAGGATGAACCCAGCGCGGCTTTTTTGTGTTCGCTTTTTCTCCCCTCTCCATTCAGAAGGGATCTTAAAACCACCCAAATCGTTTATCATAGTGCCCAAATCCATCCCATCTCGGTAAAAACGCCATGAATCGTCAAGAACTCGATAGCCTACACACGCGCTGGCGCAAAGATTTGCAATTTGAAGAATCGGTACTGGGCAAACCGATGAAATTCACGTCGACGTGGGGATTGTTTTCGCCAGAGAAGCTTGATGAAGGTTCACTGATGCTGCTTGATCATATCGAGTTTCGTCCGGCCGACTCCTCTATTGATCTCGGTTGTGGTTACGGGATCCTTGGGATGACGGCAGCCCGTGAGTGCCCAGAAGGACAGCATCTGCTGATTGATAAAGACTTTGTCGCGATTGAATATGCCAAGAAAAACTGTGCGGATAATAAACTGGCCAATACTGAAGTCCAACTGTCTAACGGCTTCCGTCATGTCGATCCCAAGCGTCGTTTTGATCTGGTCAAGTCGAAACTACCAGCCAAAGCCAGTAAAGAAAAGCACTAACTATACTTAATGGATGCGTATAACGCCATGAATAGCGAGATAGG
>CAYJTU010000115.1:0-11895 GCA_964373105.1 uncultured Moraxellaceae bacterium
ATATATCGGGCCCTACTTGCTCTATAAATATAGAGGACGAAAGTGTCTGGCTCGTTTATCAATGAAGATTGACAATAATTATTGTCATTATATGATGGGTCAATGTTTGATATTACCATCTGCTTGCGATAACTACTCAGCCCGAGCACGGAGCCAAGGCCATGACGACTTTAACAACCCCTCAGCAACACTTTCGCACCTGCCATTTGTGTGAAGCGATGTGTGGTGTCGTGATTACCCACCAAGATGGTGAAATTTTGTCCATTAAAGGCGATAAAGAGGACAGTTTCTCACGAGGTCATATTTGCCCCAAAGCTGTGGCACTCAAGGATTTGCATGAAGATCCTGATCGTCTGAGACATCCTGTGAAACGAGTGGGCGAGGAATTTGTTGAAATCTCTTGGTTTGAGGCCTTTGAGACCATTGAACACAATCTTAAGAAAATTCGTAAGACCCATGGTGGGGAGGCTATCGCAGCGTATTTAGGTAATCCAACTGTTCATACTCCTGCACTTTTACTGGTCCCAGCTTTAATTCATGCGCTCGGTGCCAAGAAAACGTTTAGCGCGACTTCTGCGGATCAATTGCCAACCATGTTGGCAAATCTACAAATGTTTAATCATCAACTTCTATTTCCGGTACCTGATCTGGATCGCACGGACTTTTTCCTCATCGTTGGTGGTAATCCTGCCGCATCAAATGGTAGTTTGATGAGTGCGGGTGATCCCATGGGTCGAATAAAAGCGATTCGCGAGCGAGGTGGACAGGTGATCCTGATTGATCCTCGGCAGACTGAAACTGCCGAGAAGGTTGATGAGCATCTCTTTATCCGGCCTGGGACTGACTTCTTTTTCTTAGCTGCGATGATTCAGGTGATGTTTGCCGAAAAATTAGTGCGCTTACGCGGTTTGCCGATCCCTGAGGCTGATTTAGAAACCTTACGTACAGCATTGAGTGCATTTACCCCTGAAACCGTTAGCGCGATAACCGGAATCAATAGTGATAAAATTCGTCAATTGGCCAGGGATTTTGCGCAAGCGGAACATGCGGCTTGCTATGGTCGAATTGGTGCTTGCGTTCAAGAGTTTGGTGGGCTGACCACGTGGTTGCTGCACGTCATCAATATCCTGACCGGAAATTTGGATCGTGAGGGCGGGATGATGTTTGCAAGCCCTCCCATGGATATGCTGAAATTCGGTTCTAAGGGTGAGTATGGACGGCGTCGATCCAGAGTGCGGCAATTACCGTCTTTTGGCGGTGAGTTACCTTCTGCGGTGATGGCAGAGGAAATTCTTACGGAAGGCAAGGGTAAAATTCGAGCGTTATTTACCCATGCGGGTAATCCTGTCCTATCTACGGCGAATGGCCGACAGTTAGATACAGCATTGGCCTCGCTTGATTTTATGGTTTCGATTGATATTTATATCAATGAAACCACGCGGCATGCTCATATCATTTTACCGCCGACGAGTGCGCTTGAACGCTCACATATGGAAATCGGTTTAGCCGCACTGACCGTTCGCAACACCGCGAAGTGGTCACCCGCATTGTTTGAGGCACCCAGCGGTAGTTTGCATGATTGGCAAATTTTATTGGCCTTAATTCAGCGCTTGAAAGAGACAGGCAGCGCGGAGCGCTTCCTGCGTGACAAATTTTTTCAGGTGGTTGAGCGATTGGGACTTGATGCCGGTTTAGATTTAATGTTGAGGACCGGTCCCTATGGCAGTCATGCGCCATTACTGCAACCCCAAAGCTCGTGGCTAAAGCTGATCAAAACGGTTCTACGCCCAGATCAACAGGGCCTCAGCATAAAGAAACTTCGGCAAAACCCGCATGGTCTTGATTTGGGCGCTCTAAAGGCCAATGTGCTGGCGGATCGTAAACAGGACATTCATTTGGTCCCCGATTTATATCTTAAGGATATAGAGCGTGCGCACAAAAGATTGATCGAGATTCAGCCTGATCAAATGCAAGTAATCGGTCGTCGCCATGTCCGCAGTAATAATTCTTGGATGCACAACTCACATCGTTTAATTAAAGGGAAGACGCGGTGTACGGCGATGCTGCATCCCGATGATGCGGCGCGTTTAAACATTACCGAGGGTCAGCAAATCCGTGTGAGTTCGCGAGTTGGCAGCATTGAGCTACCCGCTGAAGTGACCGCGCAGATCATGGCTGGTGTGATCAGTGTGCCACATGGCTGGGGGCATGATCGAAAGGGTGTTCAGTTGGATACTGCACGTAAAGTAGCAGGCGTGAGTCTTAATGACATTACCGATGACCAATTCATTGATTCAATGACGGGGATGTCGGTACTGAATGGCATGTCAGTGATGGTTGAGGGGATCACTTCGCCGAAGGGAAGCTCTCCTCAAGAGGCCGTCAAACAGCCGCAGTGAAATGAGAAATTTATTGTGGGATAGCTTTAGTTATTCCTTTTTTGGAGCCCTTAATTAAGATTCTTAAGGGTACTCGCGTCAAAGACTACCCTTTATAAAGGCATATTTACATGAATATTTCTGTCGAAACCGCGTCAATAGCATCCCCCGAAGAAATTGTCACTCATTTCTTGCATGCGCTTGAGGCACAAGACCATGACCGCATTGCGGCGCTTCTAGCACCCAATTTGCGTTATACCAATGTGTCCTTGCCCACGATCAAGGGTGGACGAGTCGTCTCGAATTTGTTTAAACGTTTATTGGGGAAGAAAACAGGCTTTCAGGTTCAGATTCATCGCATCGCGACCAATGGCAATATTGTGATGACTGAGCGTACCGACGTAATTGAAGTTGGCCCCTTACATGTCGCCTTTTGGGTCTGCGGAACTTTTCGCGTAGAGCAGGGTCAGATCGTCTTGTGGCGGGATTATTTTGATTGGTTCAACATTGCGCGCGGGACATTACGTGGCGTTGTGGGCGTGCCCGTTCCACGACTACGCGCACAGTTGCCTTTCGCGATTGAGTCTTAGCAGGCTGCTGTGATCCAGAAGGGTTAAAGAGTTTAGATCTATTGCAATGCACTTCACATCAAGTGTTGGTATTAAAAAAACGTTATACCAACACGTGTGATCGAGCAAATCAATTAAACGGATTAGCAATCGTTACAACAGGCTTAAGGCTAATCTCATCGGGCAAGTCATTGCTTGATTCAAGCGTTGTGACGATTGAATTCAACAACCCTTGTAACAGCTTCGCTGATGCAAGGCCGGCCTTGTCTTTGGTCAGGCTCAAAGAGCCATACAGGCTAATTCGATCAAGTCGATTTTCTACCGTGAACTCTTGAATGGTGAGTACTGTACTTTCATCGGCATACGGGATCAGTTCTTTCTCAGACATAAGACGCTCCTATTATTGTGTCGGTAGATTCAAGGCTGTGCTCTTGACCGCGTCAGAGACACCGGGCATCAGGTTGATGCCGATTTTGCTCTCAAGATCTGCTAAAGAAATAATACTGACTGTACCACTGGTATCGTTTGCTGACCAGTAGACGCCAGCGGCATTTTTACTCGGGACATAGACGACTTTATACATGTGGGTTGGGATCGTGACATTGCCTATCTTTGAAAGTGTGCTGCCGATAAATGCACCGCCGGTTATGACGTAAGCATTGCTATTGGCCGTCACATAATTTCGCGTTGCTTTTTCAATCGACGCCCAAATGCCTTGGTTATTCTTAGGTACTTGGGGGACAATATTGGCGAGCGAGAAGCTATCGCCTTGAGACGCTTTGTCATACATATCCCCATTCGGCGTAGTATGGCCTCGATCATAACCACTGTATTTATAATCGGCGAGGGTAGAGCGATCTTCTACTGGCAGGGCGGTTTCTTCATGAAAACTGTCAACACGGACCAGAGTAGACGCTTGTTGGATGTGAGCCTGAGTCAGATATTCTGCGGACCAGAGTGGGGTGCGGGTTATACCGGAGTGACCGACGGCAAAAGCGGTAAAGCATAATTCATGAAATCGATCTTTCATTTTACTGTTGATGATAATCGGGGATTGACCACCATAATAGTCTTCCAAGCATGAGGCATAGGTCGTGACGACGCCGCCTAGAAATAATGAAACGGAGATTAAAACCTTCGAGGATGTTTTGAGCACTGCGTTCATAATTTTGACCAAATAGAAAATTTAATTGATCCTATATGGCATGTGTGACTGCCTAGTGACAAGCTTTATGGCGATTTCGAGATAGAGGCTATGACGTCTTTGGCATACAGCTTTTCAGTTAAAAGGATACTTACATGATCGCTGTCATAAACAATATAAATGATCACATTGGCCCTCTTTAGATTTGATACAACATGAGTCAAGGCTTGGTGACGAGTGTCTTTCCTCTGCCAAAGGTTTGATCCGCCATGCTGATCTGCTATGAAGTCTTGAGATGTCATTGAGACAGTGACTCAAGCTATAGGTGGTCGGGAACTTTTTCCTCAGAGGTTTTTATGCAAGCGTGGCTTCGTACGTGGGTACATAGCAATCGTGCTTTCCTGATTTTTTTGATGTTATTGGGATTGTTTCGAACCGCAGTTGCCGATTGGAACCCGATACCCTCTGGATCAATGCGCCCGACCTTGCTGGAAGGTGATGTGGTTTTGGTCAATCGATTGGCGTTTAACTTAAAACTGCCACTCAGCAATATCCTGGTTGCGCATACCGGAGACCCCCACCGTGGCGATATCGTCACCTTCTTCTCACCTAAAGATGACAAGCGCTTGATCAAACGATTGGTTGCCGTACCCAGTGATACTGTGGAAATGCGCAATAAGATCCTGATCGTGAATGGCAAACCTCAGGTTTATGCGCCGATCGGTATAGTCAGAGAGCCGGTGAAACCCAACCTTGTGTTAAATGCCTTACGTTTGGATGAGGGCGAGGGCAAAAGCCAACATGTCGTGCAATGGTTGCGCCCACAACAAGACGATGCGCGCGATAGCTTTGCGCCAATCGTGGTCCCCACCGATCATTATTTGATGTTGGGGGATAATCGCGATAACAGTGCAGATTATCGTTATTTTGGACTTGTTCCGCGCAATCTATTGATCGGCCGTGCCGTTGGTGTGATTGCTTCAGCAGATATTACTCAGAATTGGCAGCCCAGATTTGAACGCTTTGGAAGCCGCTTAAATAATTGACAAGGAGAGTGAAGATGAGTACCAGTATTTTTGTGAATCTAGCCGTCAAAGATTTGAACAAGTCCGTCGCTTTTTTTACACAATTGGGTTTTAGCTTTAATCCGGAATTTACAGATGATTCTGCGACCTGCATGATCGTATCTGATCATATTTTCGTGATGCTATTGGTCGAGGAGCGCTTTAAGACCTTTACACCCAAAGACGTGGCTGATGCAAAACAAGTGACGGAAGTTTTGATGGGATTGACTTCAGAGAGTCGTGAAGCTGTGGATGATATTGTGACTAAAGCGATTGCCGCAGGTGCGACAACCTATAAAGACGCTCAAGATCATGGCTTTATGTATAGCCATAGTTTTCAGGATTTAGATGGACATGTTTGGGAGTTCTTTTTCATGGAGCCCACAGCGGTCTAGTCTCTACGGTTGTTTGCGCTCATGTATCTCATGGTAAAAACCGCCTTTTGATGAGTATTAGGTGGTTTTTTGCTTTTAATGACCTCTATGTATGCTTATGGGTTGCTGCATGACGACAACATACTTGGCTTCGGTCTTTTGATCTTGTTCATAGCCCTTGCTTGCATGGGGCCGAGCAAGTTAAGGTAAGCGATGATTCAAAACTTAAAAACCATATGGATATGACCATTAATACCCTGTCTGTTTTTCCTGACCTAGAACTGCGTAAAACCTTAGTTGCGAGCAATTACGCCGATCAAATCCTTCAGCAACAATCGGATGCCATAGCGCTGGATTTTGCCGTTGATCAATTCAAATCGAGCCTAAGCTTACAAAGCATTCAAGAGCAAACCCAGCATGCTTTAAAGGAAGTGACCTCCGAGTCTGCGTGGATGCAAGTGATGCGCCGTCTGCGCGCGCGTTTGATGTTCCGCTGGATATGGCAAGATGCCAATCAGTTGACAGATGTTGTGACGTTGACGCGCGAGTTATCCGATTTTGCCGATGTCGCCATTATCGAGGCCGTTCGCTTTGCGCGCCCACAGCTCATAGAGAAGTTTGGAGAGCCGATCGGCGTAGATGGGCAGCTCCAAGATTTGATCGTGATTGGGATGGGCAAGTTGGGTGCGCGTGAGCTTAATTTATCGAGTGATATCGATCTCATCTTCGCTTTTGATGAATCTGGAGAGACGACAGGTCGACGTTCGATCAGCGTGCAACAGTTCTGTATCTATTGGGGGCAAGCCGTGATTCGTTTGCTGGATACCGTCACCCCCGATGGTTTTGTGTTTCGTGTCGATATGCGCCTACGGCCATGGGGTGATGGCAGTGCATTGGCGTGTAATTATGTCTCGCTTGAGCGCTATCTGGAGCAACATGGACGCGAGTGGGAGCGCTATGCATGGATTAAAGCGCGGGCGATCACCGGTGCCATGGCCGGTGAACACTTACTGAAGATGACGCGGCCTTTTGTCTATCGGCGTTATGTGGATTTTTCCGCATTTGCCGCACTGCGTGAAATGAAGGGATTGATTGAGCGCGAGCAAATCAGGCGCAATGTGCAAGGCGACATCAAACTCGGTTCCGGAGGCATTCGTGAGATCGAGTTTATCGTTCAAGCCTTTCAGTTGATTTATGGCGGGACATGGCGCGAACTGCGGATTGCCAATTGTTTATCGGCTTTAGCCATGTTAGGGCAATTAGACCTCATGGCCTCCGATGATGTTACGGAGCTACGCGCAGCTTATCTTTTCTTACGTCGTCTTGAACACGGTATTCAAGCGCAAAATGACCAACAAACTCAGCATCTTCCCGTCGACCTCTCTTTGCAGCAGCGTCTAGCGGAGTCATTAAATTTCTTAGACTGGGCAGCGTTACTTGAGCATCTGGAGCAAGTGCGCGATAGCGTAAGGGCTCAATTTGCGGATGTCGTCGCAGATCGACGTGTACAGCACAGGAGTTTAAATCTTGAAGAGCTCAATCAAACATTACAAACTCATCTAGATGGTGAAGCTCAAGCTCAACTGCAAGCGTTTTGGGATAGTCGTTTGGTACAGGGTTTACCGACACTGGCGAGCGAGCGATTGCAGTCATTCTGGCCGCAATTATTGGATGCATTGCTGTCCTTAGGTGAATCATCAGCCATCCAAACGACTTTGCAGCGTTTATTACCGCTCATTGAGGCGGTTGCTCGACGTAGCGTCTACTTGGTTCTGTTATTAGAAAATCCAAAAGCATTACTGAATTTGGTGCGCATGGTGCATGCCAGTCCGTGGATTTGTGAAGAGTTGACGCGTTATCCGGTTCTTTTAGATGAATTCCTAGCCGTGGACCTGTATCAGCTTCCGAGCCGAGAGGATTTGTCAGATTCACTGCGTCAAGAGCTACTGCGTATTGAGCGTGATGATGTCGAAGAGCAAATGCGAGTCTTACGTTTGTTTAAGAAGAGTCATGTTTTACAAGTTGCCGCCAGTGACGTCTTAGCAGAACGACCCCTGATGAAAATCAGTGATGCGTTGACCGATATCGCAGAGGTGGTGCTTGAGACGGTGCTGCAATTGGCGCTGGCACCTTTAGTTGCAAAACATGGCTGGCCGCTGCGTGCATCGAACTATCGTGAAAATAGCAATGCTGAGCGGGCATCGAGCATCCATCCGCAATTTGCCATTATTGGTTATGGCAAGCTTGGTGGGATCGAGATGAGCTATAGCTCGGATCTGGATTTGGTTTTCTTGCATGATGTCGATGAGCAAGTTGACACCGATGGTGAGAGGCCACTGAGTGGTTTTCAGTTTTGTGCGCGCCTTGCGCAAAAGATTATGACGCTATTGTCCACGCAGACCTTAGATGGTCGCATCTACGAGGTGGATACGCGTTTAAGGCCATCTGGGCAGGCTGGGTTGTTGGTTTCGAGCCTGCATGCTTTTGAGCTGTATCAGCAGAAAAGCGCTTGGCTATGGGAGCATCAGGCACTGGCACGTTCAAGGAGTGTGGCCGGTGATCGGTCTGTCCGAGATGCCTTTGAACAGATACGGCTGGCAATATTGACCCAGCCCCGAGATCCCCAAGTTGTGCGCACTGAAGTAAAGACCATGCGTCAAAAGATGCAAGATCATCTGGGATCTTCAAAAACACAACAAGAAAATGGTTTTTTTCATCTAAAGCAAGATGCTGGCGGTATCGTCGATATTGAGTTTATGGCACAATATGGGGTGTTGGCTTGGGCTAATGCTGAACCTGCATTGGCCCACTACTCAGACAATGTACGTATATTAGACGCCTTGGCAACAGCTGGCCGCTTATCCCGCGCCGAAGCAACAGCCTTGACGGATGCGTATTTACGCGAACGTTTTGAAAGTCACCGTCTCGCTCTTGCAAATCAATCATTGCAAGTCCCAGCGGCGGATTGGCTGGATACCCGCACGACGGTTCGCGCCTTCTGGCAACAATTAATTGATCCAACAGCCGATTAACGGCTGCCTTGGAGTTGTACCTTTTTTGTTTTCTCAAATTTGTGGAGATTCTGCCGTGAGTATGGCTGACCGTGATGGTTTTATTTGGTTTGATGGTAAATTAGTTCCTTGGCGTGAAGCGCAAGTTCATGTATTAACACATACTTTACATTATGGTATGGGCGTGTTTGAAGGTGTGCGTGCTTATAACACGGGGACTGATGAAGCGCCGAAAACCGCAATTTTTAAATTGAAAGAGCACACCCGCCGTTTGTTCGAATCTGCGCACATCATGGGTATGAAAATTCCTTTTACGCAAGATGAGATCAATGCTGCGCACATCAGTGTTGTACGTGAGAACAAGCTGAAGTCCGCTTACTTCCGTCCATTGGCATTTTATGGTTCTGAAGCGATGGGACTACGTGCGACTGGCTTGACCGTACGCGTGAGCGTAGCTGCTTGGGAGTGGCCTGCTTATATGGGTCAAGAAGCGCTTGAGCGCGGCATCGTGGTGCGTACCAGTTCTTTCACACGCCACCATGTGAACATCACCATGACCCGTGCGAAAGCAACAGGCAGCTATAGCAACTCCATGTTGGCTCTGCAAGAGGCATTGTCCGCAGGTGCTGACGAAGCACTATTGCTTGATCCCGAAGGCTACGTAGCAGAAGGTTCAGGTGAGAATATTTTCATCGTTCGCGATGGTGTGCTGTATACCCCAGAAGTCACCAGTTGCTTAAATGGGATTACCCGCGCGACATTGATTACGCTTGCGCATGATCTTGGCTTTGAGGTGGTTGAAAAGCGTTTAACCCGTGATGAGGTTTATATTGCGGATGAAGCGTTCTTCACTGGCACAGCTGCTGAAGTGACACCGATTCGTGAAGTGGATAGTCGTCAGATTGGTTCTGGTACTCGCGGTCCAATTACAGCGCAATTACAACAGCTGTACTTTGACACGGTTGCGGGTAAGAATCCGAAACACCAAGATTGGTTAACATACGTTTAAGCCCATGCTTTGCATGTACTAAACTAATGTTATTAGTTTTTTTAAAAGTGGTACCTTGGGATGTGATTTGATCTGAGTTGTTGTGGATCCAATCACATCTTTTTAATATGGATGTTTTGGTACCCATCAATCACGATTTTTCAGGATGAATTACATGATTTTATTCATAGTGCCTCATTTAAAAAATAACCACAAACTTTCATGACTATGAATATTTGGCATCTCTCTGATGGTAAAGCGGGTCATGTTGCTCAAGCGCGTGGCCTTTTTGCTGCATTAGAGCGGCGAGGTGTTTTGCTTCAAGTTGACGATATTTCTGTTAGTGAAATTTCTACACTCTCATTATTCATCTATTGGTTATCAGCTGGTCGGTTAGGGCATCTACCGCAATTTCTTATGCGATTGCACGAACCGGATTTAATTGTCGGTGTGGGTCATGCCACGCATTGGATATTGATTCTGTTGCAGAAGTGCTTCCCGAAAGCTAAAAGTATAGTCTTGATGAGACCGACGTTGCCGATGCAATGGTTTGATTTTGCGATTGTTCCTGCACATGATTTTGTTGACCAGAATCCGATTGTGCCAGATCATGTTTTGATCTCGAGAGGCGTACTAAATCCACTGGTCAATGAGCAACGCCATCTTGCCAATCGCCATTTGATTTTGATAGGCGGAGCGTCTAAACGCTACGATTGGTCAGAAGCACTATTAATGACTCAGATCCAAGCGCTCGTGACGTGTTTAAGTCAAAAAAACCAAACTGCTACCATTCTCCTCACGACTTCTAGACGGACCCCTGATACGTTTCTGACGCAGTTGTCGTTGCACGATCTTTCATATGATGTACAGATTTTCCCTGTCTCCGAGACACCTTCCGGATGGCTGTTTGAACAGCTTCAGCTTGCAGAGGTGGTTTGGGTCACACAGGATAGCGGATCGATGTTGTTTGAGGCTTTGACTGCAGGTTGTCATGTCGGATTGTTAAGCATGCAGCAAATCAAAAAAGATACGGTTACTCAGGCAACGGACCTTCTTGCAGAACAACGTGTCTTTCTCCCGCTAGGCGCCTATTTAAACGGTGAAAGTTTTAAAGAAGCCTTCCCCCTGCGTGAAGCAGATCGGGCTGTCGATTGGTTGTTAACTAAAATTATCCCTTTGAGTGTTATATGAGTTTGCCAGCGCGTTTTCTTCCGCAATTTAAAACAAGTTTCATTGACTTGATGATTCCAGTTCTGTTTTTAATATTTTTGGCAATACTGGTTCCAACGAACTCAATTGGATCAAATGGCATCATGCTGGTTTTTTTCTTTATTTTATGGAGAGAGCCTGAATTACGGCAGCGCTGGTGGAAACTGGTACAGTTGTGGGTGCTGTTAGTATTACTGTATTTTTGCGTTATGGGAACCTATTCTTATTCATGGATTGTGACTTTGCATGATGCCGGCGCGGTACTGCGGGGTATTGGCCTGAGTGTTGTTGCCTTATATTTAGTCCAATTGTCTGAGATTAAGCTGCGTCAAGCACTACAGTCCGCGGTGTTGATTTTGGTCGTTGCTATTTCTGCGATTATGGCTTTTAGTTTATATCGTTTTGGATTTGATAAAATAATTGCGTCTCAGAGTGGTTTGGATTGGGTCGTCAATCGAAATCGATTGGCTGTGGGCATCTCGTTGACCTTTGTTTTAACCATCGCGTTGATGATCACCGAGACCTGCCGTAGGAAGTATTGGCTGTGGGCGATATCAATTGCGATGATCTGCTTTGCGGCTTTCTTAAACGGCTCACGGGGGGCAATTCTGGGGATGGCTGTCGCTTTGCTGTGCATTATGCTATCGGGGATCATCAGGGAAGGGTGGCGCAAGGTCTTGCGTATTGAGTTACTGATTATGGCTGTGCTATTGGGATTTGTTGGCGTTGCTATCCTTTTCCATGATAATTTTTATATTCATGCTTTGAAGGAATATTTCCTCCATGGCAACAGTGTAGATAATGGTCGGCTGGCGATCTGGCAGTTTGTTTTAGAGCGCATGGAGCAGTCGCCATGGATCGGTTATGGTCCGCATGCGATTGCGCTAGATACGATTCAAATGTCCTACGGACCGGATCACTTCACGCATCCACACAGTATCTATATTGGTTTGTTCTATGCAAGTGGCATCGTCGGTGTGATTTTTTGGCTGGTTTGGTTTTGGACTCTGATGACCAAAGTACGTCAGAACTTTACTGCTGAAAACAATGTAGCATTTTATTTGGGTATTGGTGTTTTAGCCATGATATTAGTTCATGGATTGACCGATTTTAGATCGGAAGAGCGTCTGTAGGGAAAGAGTGTGTTATATGGCGTGT
>CAYJTU010000116.1:0-11826 GCA_964373105.1 uncultured Moraxellaceae bacterium
TTCAGCAAAAGGTTTGATCTCAATTGCGCCATCCGCTTCATCTTAAGCTCAGCCTATTGTTCGTAGTGCCGCCGATCAGGTCAACAGACGCTTATGTGTCTGGGATATTATGGGGCAAAATGGCGAAATTTACGCCAAAATGAAAGACTATCAAGTGAAAGCGGCAACCTTAGGCGTTGATTTTGAAGTCAAAGGTTATGTGGATGAGCGTGTCGCCAGTGAAGACTTTCGAGTGCGCTACTGTGATGCAACGGTGGTGACGGGACTTCGGGTGCGACCCTTTAATTCATTCACAGGTTCGATTGAGGCCGTGGGCGCCATTCCAAGCTATGATCATATGCGGACTTTGGTCGCTGTACTGAGTAGTCCTACTGCTGCACACTATATGACCACTGATCTCGATGGTCAGACTTATGAAGTTGCGGGCATTATGCCTTTTGGTGCTGCGTATGGATTTGTCAATGATCGCAAAATAGACAGTCCAGAGCGTTTGCCAGGTAAGAAAATTGCGATTTTTGATTACGATAAAGCGGAAGCAAAACTGGTGCGTAATCTCGGGGCGCAATCTGATCCTTCGGATGTGACTAACTTTGCGGGTAAATTTAATAATGGCAAAGTTGATATTGTGATCGCCCCAGCCACAGCCTATCGTCCCCTTGAGCTCTATCGTGGCTTGGGTAAAACGGGCGGTGTAGTTGATTATGTTTTAGCACAAGTCAGCTTGCAATTGATGATTCATCCCGATCGTTTCCCAACTGGATTTGGGCAAGCGTCACGCACTTATTTGGCCTCGCAGTACGATGCTTACTTTAAAACGGTCCAAGGCTACGAGAGTGAGGTGGATCCTGCGTATTGGGTTAGAATTACAGCGGACAGCCGTAAACGCTATCAAGATATGGCGCGTACGTCGCGTATTGATTTAATCAAAGATGGGATCTACGATAAACGGATGATGGCGTTGCTGAAGAAGATTCGTTGTCAGAAAGAGCCTTCCCTGGCTGAGTGCAGTGAAGGTGCTGAATAAGATCAGAGTGATCTGGGGTAATCCGCATTATAGAATGAGAGTCGTCGTCTATAGTGCGGTATTACTGATGACGTTTTGTCAGCTCTTCTCGGCACAATTGACCTATCAGCCTGACTTGATATTTGTTGAACCTTGGCGGTTATGGACGATGCACTGGGTTCATTTGGGGTTCTGGCATTGGGTGCTCAATGTTTTCGGTCTCATCTTACTGCCTGAAATTTTCCTTTATGCATCGGTACGCATCTTCATTCTACTCTGGTTAACGCTCCCTGTTTTAATCAGTCTGCTATTTTACGTCTTCTTGCCGACACTGACCTTTTATGCAGGGCTTTCAGGTGTGTTGCATGGTATTTACTTGGTGCTGGCGCTAGTTGCTATTCAGTCTAATGTGAAGGCAGAACGCGCTGCAGGATGGGTCGTCATTTTGGGATTATGCATTAAGGTCGGCTGGGAGGCGTATTCTGGAAATAGTCAGACAGCTGAACTCATTGGCGCACCCGTCATACTCCAAGCCCATCAATATGGGGCGGGAGTGGGTTTGTTATGGTGGTTACTGCTGCGTAGCCTACAGCGTAAGACTGATCAAAAGCTTTGAAAAAGTGTTTAAAAAACACGGTGAATATCGAATCGATAAACAGTTCACATAAAAATTAAGCAAAATTAGACTAAAGTCGTATGGTTTTTGAACTTTATTGGCTTTTAAGAATGAAATTATGGATTAAAAGACATATAAATTAGATTCCAGTTCAGGCATTATATGCATCATGGACGAATGATGTCTAAAGCATTTCATGATCTTTGCATGATGTGTCTTGAGTTAAAAAGCATCGTGAAGGCGTAACGGATTAAACGTATATTCTATATTTTTGAATAGCTCTGCCTGTAATGAGGATGTTTGACGATCTATTGGTCGGCTATGGAAAAATGCTAGGACGCGTTTGACGTTATTAAAGTCAAAAATCAAAAAAAGACAAGTAGGGTGCATATGGAACATACAAACGCTGATGGGCGAATGGGTCCGTTAAATCGGACATGGATGGAGTGGCTAACAACCCTTCCAGTTTTCTGTCTACTGATATTGACACTATTAATCGGTACAGGTGAAATGATCCATGGGCAACTTTTGCGCATGGGTGAAAAGATGTTTGGTGATCCTGCAGCAGGTATCCAATATTCTTTCCTTCGAGCAGATCCTGCAAAGCCCGATTGCGATAAAGATGCCAATATTGATGCACTCGTGCAAAAAGAAATGGCAGCGCCTACTGTCGATGACGGGTTAGGCGGATTGTTCAATGATGCTAAAAATCCAGAACAAATTAAGCAGTCATTGCTTGCCGCGCAAGGATTGTGTCAAGAAAAATACGCATTCTACGAGAACGTTAATAGCCACGTGACAACACCTGTACGTGCCTACCGTGCTTTTGAGGAAGGGTTCTTTTATATCTTCCATTTTGGGACACAGTATCGCTCACTGATTTTGATTTTGATGATTGCCTTTGCTGCATTGGCAACAACACTGAATCGCCATCATCTGACATTACGCCCGCCACAAAGCGTGATGGATTACCGGGTGTACTTCGCAGCGACCATCATTGGTAATGCGATCGGTATGGCATCGTCGATCTTCTTTCTCTTGGGGCAGCGTGCTTCAGGGATTGCGATGGATCCGGTGAATTTGGTCATCAGTTTCACTTGGCTCATCTTGTTTACTGGTTTGACGATTATCAGTATCGTTCAAGCATTCAATATGCCTAAAGATGCCAAGCCAGGTGGTAATCTATTTATGGCGTACTTGTCTATCCCGCTCTATGCGGTGATGGCAGTGGTTGCTGGTCTAGTCTTCTTCTTTCAGCAATATTACAGCGGCTTGCTCATCTATATGGGGCAGTTGTCTGATTATTCCGCACTGTTCCTGAGCTTAACCCTATTTATCTGGATCGGGATGCTGCTGAGACAGACGCGTCTGATCGATATGCTGCTTGATATTTTCCGTCCGTGGGGTATGTCACCAGAAGTCCTGACGTGGATCATCATGTTGTTTGCGGCTCTCGGAACCGCATACACTGGCGCATCAGGGATCTTCATTCTGGCTGCGGGCTCGATTATTTACTACGAAGTGGCTAATGCTGGTGCGCGTAAGCAATATGCACTGGCTGCGACTGCGATGTCAGGTTCGCTCGGCGTCGTGCTTCGTCCATGTTTGTTGATCATCTTGATCACGGCCATGAATAAAGAAGTGACTTCTGATCAGCTCTACGGTCATGGATTGTGGGTGTTTGCCATGACCTCAACGATCTTCTTGATCGTCTCACTGATGGTTCGTGAGAAAGGTGGCCCTAAATACCGTTTAGTGCCTGCAAAAATTGCACTTCCTGCATCAGCACGTGCATTGGTTCCAGTTGCGCCTTATGTCGTGATCATGTTGCTCGTCATCATGTTCTATCGCTATGTGCTGGATACCAAGTTGGATGAATACACAGCAGCGATGATTTTGCCGTATGTGATGCTTGCCATCGTGTTCTTTGACAAGATTCGTCGTGAACCTGCGCCAGTGCATCCCGTTCCTGCACCGACATTGGGTGGTCAAGTTCCTCCAGCACCCGTAGAGCGCCGTACTGCGGAGTCTGATGCTGAGTGGGGTGATCGTCGCAGTGGTAAGGATCGTCGTGTTGGCTTTGAACAGGCAATTCGTACTGCGACCAATGAAACGATTGGTCACATCGGCGCACTGCTATTGCTGATGGCATTGTCCATGAGTCTTGCAGGGGTTGTTGAGCGTACCGGCTTGATGCATATGCTGCCGCATACTTTCTCCAACATTTGGATCGCGATGACGTTCTTGGTCGTGGTTAAAGTGTTTATCGGTATGGTGATGGAGCCGATGGGTGCGATGCTCTTGGTATCGACGACATTGGCACCGATTGCGTATGCCAACGGCATCGACCCCGTGCATTTCTGGATGATGGTACTGACCGCTCTTGAACTCGGATACTTGCTCCCCCCTGTTGCGCTCAATCAGTTGTTGACGCGTCAGGTCGTGGGTGAGGATGTGATGAATGCAGCCGATGCTGAAGTCAGGCACAAGAGCTTCTACTATCGCTACGAGCGCTGGTTGTTGCCAGTGATTGTGATCTCAATCAGTCTGATCATCGTCGCGTATTTACCGCTGTTGCTATACGGTAAATAAGCCCTAAAGACTTAACATCTGGTTTTATTAAGAAAAAGCACCGCTTAAGCGGTGCTTTTTTTATGGGCAGTATTCGACGGGTGTGAATGACAGCGCGCTGAAGTCAGGCGCTAAGGTATAAAAGGACTACCTGAGCGGGGGTCATCCCTGCATCAGTTGATGCAACGCAATTAGCGATAGGTTATTTATCATGGGCAAAGCGGTTATCCATCTGAAAACACTTAGGCTTCGTTTATGGGCCTTGTTTTTAGCGATCGTGGCATGCAGAGTATCAGTGCCACTAAGATCAGAATCATCCCAAAAATGCTGATGCGATCAGGATACTCTTGCCAAATCAGTGCGGCATAGATACCGGCAAAGATAATGGCGAGGTAGTTGGCGGGACCAATCTTTCCAGCAGGCGCATAGCTATAGGCTTTCGAAAGACAGAGTTGACTGGTGGTTGCAAGTAGTCCTGCACCAATCAGAAATGCCAGTTCTTGCCAGGTATACACCCGCCAATGCCAGAGCATCGGGATACTTGAGAAGAGTGTGCCAATGAGGCAGAAATAGAAAACAATCCGCGTAACCGGCTCTGTTGCTGTCAGGGCGCGCACTGTGACAAAGGCCATCGCAGCTAGAAAGCTTGAAACAATGCCTATGACCGATAAAAAATTGAAGAAGCCTTGCTCAGGTTTCGCGACCAAGATCACACCGCTTAAGCCTACAAATGCCGCAAGCCACATGATCGGGGTCATCCGTTCTTTTAAAAACAACCACGCGACAAGCGGGATAAAGATGGGGGATGAATAGGTGAAGACCATCGCGTTGCTCAGTTTGAGATGTGCGATGGCATAGAAGAAGCCATACATGGCAACCAATCCAACCAATGCCCGCCAACTATGCATCCACAGTTTTTCAGTTTTCAAAAATGAGAAACCTTTCAGCATGATCAAGGGCAGCAGCATGAGCAAGCCCGTAGCATTGCGAAAGAAGACGATGGTGACGTTGTCTACTGTGTGTGAGGCGAATCGGATCAATACACCCATCAGTGCAAACAGCGCAGCAGAGAGAGCCAGTAAGGCAAGGCCACGACCAATACGGATTGTATCTTGAGAGCGAGCGTTTGATTTCAAAGACGGTCAGGAAGGGGGTGGAAAATAGGGCGTTAGTTTAGCAGAGCATTAAGCGGAATAAATTGCATTTCTATACACCGCTTGAGAGGCTCTTCAGTACTCACAGATAGAGTGTATAGGGAGTCATCGCTAGTCACTTAGAGAGAGTTTTGTTCAAGCTCTTTGATTTGTTGTTCTTTTAGAGCCAGAATCTTATTTGAGGTATCGAGTTGCTTTGCCAACTGCGCTTTACGATCCACCAAACGTGAGTTTTCATCATGGAGGCGATCCAGTTCCTCAGCGGCGAGTGCGGGATCCGTCGGCAAAGGGCTGCTTGCTGAGGTCGCTACAGTGGGTGGCGTATCGAGTAGCGCAGTGCTGGCAATCACTTCACTCGCGACCGACTCGGTCGATGGAGCGGGTATGGATACAGGAGCAGTTTTAGCGACAACACTGGCAGGTGCTTCTGGAGATTTATTGAATCCGATAACAATCCATGCACATAGAATCAATGCAATGACAGCCACCACCACTGCAATAATCAGTGTGGGTCGAGCTAGCACACGTTCTACAAGTGACATAATAGTGTATCCATACTAAGTAATAAGTGACAATTGCGGTCACATTGATTCTAGCGCATCGGACGCAACTGCACCACATTCACTTGTTCTGATTCAGCATTATCTTTGTGAACTGCATCAAAGAATCCCTTAGAAACCACAGTTTTCGGTCTACGCTCAGTGTGTCCGCACTCTACACACTCAATCCATTCGTCATCAGGTGCAATAAAAATCATGACTTTATCTTGGGCCTGGCAGGCGCTACAGCGGGCACCTGCGATGAAACGTTTCTTGATGCGTCCGTCAGTACTCATACCGATTGCTCAACTAAAGGGTTTTCTGAATGAGGGACAGACCAACCGTTATGACGTAGCAATGCCTCAATCGAAGCGTCCCGGCCACGGAAACTTCTAAAGGTCTCTAACGCAGTCTGGCTCGCTCCTGCAGCAAGGACACTTTTGCGGAAGGCCTGTCCGGTTTCAACATTAAATATCCCTTCTTGTTCAAAGCGATCAAAGGCGTCAGATGCGAGGACTTCTGCCCATTTATACGAGTAGTACCCTGCAGCATAGCCACCCGCAAAGATATGACTAAAACCATGCTGGAAGCGGTTATAAGTGGGTGGGGCCAGAACTGAAAACTGCTGACGCAAATGATCTAATACCGCCTGCACTTGCTGAATATTGGGCGCAGGATTTAAGTGATGAATGTCTAAATCAAACAGTGAAAATTCGATTTGACGCAGTGCCTGCATGCCACTTTGAAAATGACGTGCAGCAAGCATCGCCTCTAAAAGTTCATTGGGCAGACTATCGCTCGTCTCATGGTGCTGGCTGACGAGTGCCAAAGCATCGGGCTCCCATGTCCAAAACTCAAGGAATTGGCTGGGTAGTTCAACCGCATCCCATGCCACACCATTGATCCCTGAGACAGAGATCACATCCACTTCGGTGAGCATATGATGCAAGCCATGACCAAACTCGTGAAATAAAGTCACGAGTTCATCATGGCTAAGCAGCGCAGGCTTGTCATCGACTGGTGGGGTGAAGTTACCGACCATAAAGGCAACAGGGAGCTGTAAACCTTGGCTGGTTTGCATTCTGGGGCGGAAACCGCTCATCCAAGCACCGCCGCGTTTACCCGTGCGGGCATAGAGATCGAAGTAGAATCCTGCAATCACCTGACCGTGTTCAGAGATTTCAAAGTATTGCACCGCATCAGCCCACACTGGCGTACTGCGCTGTTCGATCTCAATGCCATAGAGCCGCTTCGCGACTTGGAATAAACCACTGATCGCCACATGAGCGGGGAAATACGGCTTAAGGGTTTCTTGTGATAAATTGTATTTACGCTGTTTGACTTTCTCGGCTAAGTAAGCGGTATCCCAAGGCTGGATATTGGTCAGACCAATCCGTGCACCTTCGGCTTGCAGCTCCGCCAGATCGTCCTGTGCTGCGGCTTGTGCTTTGGTCGCGATATCCACTAGGAACTCGCGTACGGTGGCGACATCAGGCGCCATCTTGCTGGCCAGTGACAGCTCGGCATAGCTGGCAAACCCCAGTAACTGCGCCATCTCAAGGCGCAGCGCCAAGATTTCGACGATGATTGCGCTATTATCCTGTGCTTGCGCATCTGCGACTTGTGACAATTCTGACGCGCGGGTGGTATAGGCGCGGTAGAGTTCCTCGCGTAAAGCGCGATCATCAGCATAGGTGGAGATCGCGATGAAAACGGGCGCATCGAGCGTTGCAAGCGCTGTAACCTGTGAGTCGCTTGAGTCAGTCGCTTTCTGCTTTGCCATTTGCTGCACTAACGAGACCGCCGATTCAGGTAGACCTAAAAGCTCATCTTCTGATAAGGGGCGCTGATAAGCTTGAGTGGCATCAAGCAAATGATCGGAGAATTGGGATGAGAGCTGAGAGAGGCGTTCAGTTATCGCGGCATAGCGTATCTTTGCTGGGCCTTCAAGCGCAACGCCTGAGAGTTTAAAGTCTCGAATTGCCAGACGTACCGCTTCTTGCCTTGCTTGTGGCAGTCCTGCAAAGCCATCTTGATTTTGGATCGTTAAATACGCTTGATAGAGCGCCTGATGCTGACCTTGTTCGGTGTAGTAGCGTGATAATTCTGGCAGTAAAGCATTATAGGTTTCACGCAATTCTGGGGTGTTGCAGGTTGCGTTTAGGTTGGACAGTACACTCCAGACTTGATGGAGACGATTTTCAAATGCCTCCAGTTGCCCGATGAAGTTAAACTCACCACCACTTTGGATATGGTTGGCTTGGTTTAATAACCCAAAGGCTTCAGCCAATAACGCTTCGATATCAGATTTCATATCCGCATTGGTCAGGGCGGGAAAGTCTGGTAGAGGGAGACGTGCGGGTAATAGAGAGGAAGCTGGTGTAATCGCGTTCATGGTTGTGTCGTGTACTTTATAGGTCTAGATATGGCTTTATTAATACGGCTTGCAGCGGGATGTTTCAAGGCGTTTTTGTATAAGCGTGAGTTATTTTCTTTTGCAACTAACGCGGTGCTCATTTTGGATTGATCAGAATATAAAACAATAACAGCGGGATACCCAAAAGTAACCCGCTGCTGTTGATCGCATTTAATGCTTAAGAAGATTTTTTCTTTTTAGCCTTTCCTGCATCTTCTTTTTTACCAGAAGATTTCTTGCCTGCTTTTTTGTCAGCTTTGTCGGATTTATCTGCTTTGCCTTCCTTGTCGGATTTATCCGCAGATTTTTTCGACGTGTCCTTACCTGCATCTTTTTTCGATTTAGCTTTGGGATTGGATTTCTCCTCACCCTTATCGGCTTTCTTCGATTTGTCTGCTTTGGCTTTGCTGACCGCTACTTTGGTTTGATCACTGACTGATGTTTCTACAGCCTGAATTACAGGTTCCGCTGGGGCTGCTTTTGTTTCAGGCACAACAGGACTAGCTTTAATCACTTCAGGCTGCGGCGTTGCAACGGGCTTCGTCTGGTTCGCCTGATTCGCATTCTGCGCAGGTGTTTTACGACGACTAGGAGGTGGTGTGGTCGGCTTCGTTGCGGCTGGTGCTTGAGCAGGTGTCGCTCGCGTTACAGTGGGTGCAGTCGCCTGAGCCACAGGTTTTCGACGTGAGTTACGCCCTGTACGAGGAGCCGTGGTCGCTGCTGGACTCTCTACAGGAGTCTGAGTCGTCACAGGCGCTTTTGCGGGTGTTGCAACTGGCGTAGCCGCCTGGGGGGCCGGTTTTCTGCGTGAGTTACGTCCCGTACGCGGAGCTGTAGTCGCGGAGCTCTCTGCAGCAGTTTGAGCTGCGGCGCCTTGGCTTGGCTGATTCGCAACTGGCTTAGCATTTGCTGAGTGAGCTGCTGTCGGCTTCGCGTTAGTTGCATTGCTCGCGGCAGGTTTAGCTGCTGCTGGGGGACGTTTCGCGGGTGTATTTGTGGTTGGTGCTTTTGCTGCCGGCGCTTGAGTTGCTGGGCTTGCAGGATTAGCACGCGGTGCTTTTTCACGCACAGGTTTGCCACCACTCGAGATTTGCTTGACGAGTTGGAAGTCGATTTTACGTTCTTCGAGGTTGGCACCTGCGACTTGAATCTCGACTTTATCACCCAGCGCAAACTTCTGACCGTGGGTCTTGCCATTCATACTTTGGCTTGCGACATTGTATTCATAGAAGTCATTGCCGAGGTTGCGTACATGCACCAAACCTTCGACATACAAGTCGCTGAGCGTGACAAAGAAACCAAATTCGGTCACAGCGGTAATCACACCGACAAAACGATCACCGATATGCTGCTGCATGTACTGGGTTTTAAGCCAGCTCATGACACTGCGTGCCGCATCATCTGCGCGGCGCTCAGTGCGTGAGAACTGCTCACCTGCTGCGATCAGTTGGTTACCTTCAAGAACTGCAGGCTTACCCTGCAAGTGGTTTTTAATCGCACGATGCAACAGCAGGTCAGGATAGCGACGAATCGGTGAGGTGAAGTGAGTATAGGCCTCATACGCTAGACCAAAGTGGCCGAGATTTTCAGGCGCATACACCGCTTGCATCATCGAACGCAGTAATACGGTATGGATACTTGCTGCATCGATTCGATCTTTGGTCGCTTCGATAATTTTTTGATAATCCGATTGGATCGGCTTCTCAGGGAAACTTAAACCGAGCAACTTGACGTAATCGCGCACCTTTTGCACACGGCTGGTTTCAGGTGGTTCATGGTTACGATACAGCACAGGAATCAAGTTTTTCAGTGCAAAGGCTGCGGCACAGGTATTCGCCAGCAACATACACTCTTCGATCAAGCGGTGCGCATCATTACGGGTACGTGGTTTGATCGAAGCGATACCGCCTTTGTCATCAAAGGTCATGTAGGTTTCAGTGGTTTCAAACTCCATCGCACCGCGCTTAGCACGCACATCGAGCATCACATGAAACAACTGATTCAACGTTTCAATTGATTTATGCACGGCAGGGATGTTTGGGATCGCATCTGCCGTGCCTGCAAGATGATCCGCGACTTGGTTATAGGTCAAGCGCGCTTGGGAGTGCATCACGGATTCGTAGAATTCGTAGCTCATCACTTTGCCGACCCGCGATAAGTTGATATCACAGACCATACACAGACGATCAACTTCGGGTTTCAGTGAGCACAAGCCATTGGACAGCGCTTCTGGCAGCATCGGCACCACGTAGTTCGGGAAGTAAACCGAAGTCCCGCGAGATTGCGCTTCATCATCCAGCGCCATGCCGAGTTTCACATAGTGACTGACATCGGCAATCGCGACGATCAGGCGGAAACCGCCACCCGTACGTTTTTCTGCATAGACCGCATCATCAAAGTCGCGCGCATCTTCGCCGTCGATGGTGACCAAAGGCAATTCACGTAAATCTTTACGGCCTGCACGGTCTTTGGCCGATGGTTCTTTATATTTGTTGGTCTCAGTGATCACCGCTTTGTTGAACACATGCGGCAAGTCAAAGTCGATCAACGTCGTTGGAATGATGAGCTGGGTATCGACTTTATTTGAGAAAGCCTCAACCACGTGACCATTGGCATATTCCTCACGGGTTGGCCAATCATCAATTTCAATTTGCGCGGCATCACCAATGGTCAACTGCGCTGCTTCAACTTGATCGGGCTCAAGCGCGATCGGTTGGTGGGCGTTGGGGTGTGAGGGCTGGATATAAAATTGCCCTTCAACCATCTGTAGATGACCGATGACTTGGGTTTGCTGACGTGTTTTGACTTCAACGATTCGGCCCAGTGGACGACCACGGCGATCGGTGCCGGTGGCGCGTGCGCTGACGGTATCGCCGTTGAACACCAAACGCATTTCACGTTCAGTCAGAAATAAATCGGGGTGATCGGCGAGCACCACAAAACCAAAACCATTGGTATGTGATTGCACTTTGCCGATAAACAGATCATCTTCGCTGATCAGTCGGTAGCGCTGTGGGTTATGTCCCACAGTCGTCAGTTGACTGTCACGCACCATCGCGGAGAGGCGTCTGCTGACGGCTTCAATCGCATCGGGTTCGTGTAAGTTGAAGAGAGTAACGAATTCTGCGTGACTTAGGGGTTGTGGGTTTTGCCCTAAGATGTTGAGAATGAGAGTGCGGCTTGGGATGGGTGATTCATAACGTTCAGCTTCACTGAGCGCATCAGGGTCATTCCAAGTCATAGCGGGGTCTTTTGTATTTTTCATAGATGAAGTTTAGCACAGCTTTTATGACAATACGGAAAATGCAAGCTGGGCAATGGATGATTTTGCGTAAGATTTTGGTTCAAAACATTGCATGATTGAGGCGATTTCATCGGATTTAGTGACTGTTTTGATGTGCTGTGCAGATATTTTGCACATTGATGAAAATTAATAGCCAGACAGCCTAGATAATACTTGACGATTTTTATCGAAATCTATAGCATTGCCGACCTACGCGGATGTGGCGGAATTGGTAGACGCACCA
>CAYJTU010000117.1:0-11682 GCA_964373105.1 uncultured Moraxellaceae bacterium
CCCTAAAGTGAATACGTTGGGTTCGACAGATGATTTACGTGAACAATTAAACTTGATTCAAGAGCGTTTCCCACAATCACCATTGTATGGGGTGGGCGTATCTGCGGGTTCGGGCTTACTCGTACGTTATTTGGGAGAAGAAGCTGAGCAATCGGTATTTCAAGCAGCTTTTGCCTATTGTCCTGGCTACAATATGGATGACGCTCTTCAATATACTCAGCCTATCTATAGCAGGCTAATGACGAAGAAACTCATTAAGAAATTTATTAAACCTCATCGTGATAAATTTATCCATTTATCGACCCTCGGTCAGTTAGAGGCCTCAAAAGATTTAGAGGAGTTTCATCAAAATCTTTATGAGTTTGCCGGGTATCCTAATTACCCGCAATTTTCTCAAGGATCCAATCCGTTTCTTGTCTTCAATCAAGTGAAAACACCACTCATGATTCTGAATGCCGAAGATGATCCTATTTGCGCAAAAGAGAATGTCGAGGCCTATATTCAATCCGGTGATTTGATTCCCAGCTCTATACTGGTGACGACGAAACGCGGCAGCCATTGTGCGCATTATGAGGGGTGGCAAGCAAAATCATGGGCAAACCGATTAATTGCAAATTATTTTATAACTATGAATAAAAAATTTTCGGATGCTTGATCCTAATTTATTCATCAGCTTTCAATACCGTGACCAGCAAGGATCTCTGCCGCAATTTTAACAAAAGGGGCTTTACATGATTTTAATAAAGTCTGAGCCATTTTTTGTTTAAAGCCCAATGTTGCAGTACTTGCACATTGGCGTAACCAAGCCGCAGCTTCAATGTCTTTACCTTGTTCGGCTAGTTTTGACGCGTGATTAAATTGTCCACGAAAGTCACCCGCTTCTGCGGATCTGCGATACCAGTCCGCGGCCAAAGCGGAGTTTTGCTCAGTTTCCCATCCCTCTTCAACAAAGCGACCGATGACATTCATCGATTTTGCATGACCTTGTGATGCCGCCTTGTTGTAAAGCTCGAATGCGAGTTTTCGGTCAGGCGGAATTGCCTGACCCCGCGCAAGTAGATTGGCATAGTTATACATCCCCCAGTCAAGATCTAGCTCGGCGGCTCTCTTGTACCAATTTGCCGCTTCAGTTGGGTTTGCATCAACGCCCCAGCCATTCTCTAGGCAACGCCCAACCATGTTGATCACCATGGGATGATTCGCTAAGCTTGCTTTGCTAAACCAATCAAGCGCCTGAGCCTGATTCACCATTACGCCTTGACCATCAAGCAATACTTGGCCATATAGTGCTTGAGCTTCTGGGTAGCCGTGCTCCGCAGCGACCAATAGTCCCGCAGCGACTTGCTCAGGGTTTCCTGCTAACAAGTTAATAATGTCTTGGTCTGTCAGTTTTAAAATATTGGGGCTCGTTTCGTTAGACATATCTAAGCGATCACATCAATGATTAAATAAAGTGTCGCGCAGTATCTAAAGGCCTTATTTGAATGTCAATGAGAATCGTTTGTTTTTAATTTTGGTCAAAAAAAATGGCGGCATAAAACTTATTCTATGCCGCCACCATTAAGCATGATTCAAATTTATGAATCGACTTAGTATTGCTGGAAGAATGAACGTGCTGCGGTAGTACAGAACGGTGGAACCAAAGACCCGTGGTAACTACTCGCAATTGCCGCAGTTGCTGCACTAGTAGCCGCTGCAGTCACAAAAGCTACACCTGCCGCATTTGCTGCAGCAGCAGCATCTGCTTGTGTACCGCCTGCACCGAGTACCTTGACATAAGCAGCTTGCCCTGCATCATTTGCCCCAGCCAAAACTTTAGGGTCGGCTTTAGTTGCGGTGACAGCAGTATCTCTGGTTGAACCAAATGCTGCTGCAAATCCAGCTTGAGCTTGTAGAGCCGCAGTCTTGATATTATTGGTCACAGTTGTTCCGAGTCCAGCACTGCTAAATCCGAGTGCTGCTGTTGGCGTTGTGGCATCCACGTCAAGTAACCCAAATGCAACAGGAGCACCTGAAGCCGCGATATTGCCCAATATCCCAGCAAATAACTGTGCATTGGGTGCAAAGAACACGGTAGGGTCACTATTACCGCCACACATTAAAACAGGCATGGAAGGGATATATCCACGTAAATCATTTAATGCAAATGCTTTACGCAGTGGGTGTTGCGGTGCAGTGGCTGGTAGTGGGCTTGCTGTGACTTTAGGGACTGCACCATCTGGATTAGCGGCAGCGTCCTTCAAGTAAGCAGCACGATAGCTACTATTAATTAAATAGCTTGTTGGACTAAATCCAAAGCTAAACTTACTCGTTGCTAAATCAATACCTGTTACTGGATCTACTTGACTACCACTTGGCCCTGCTACACTTTGAAAGAGTGCAAGTTGTGGTAGCTTTCCAGTCGTGAATAGCTGCGTTTGGGAAAGTGTTGTGGGCAATAACGTATCGATATTGGCGGCATACGCCGAAGTGTAAGCATCTGAAGTAATATTATAAATATTGCCATAAGCTTTTTGATAGCTGGTGGTTAAGAGTGGCGCAAATACTGTGCCGCCAATCGGTGTATTGCCATAGAAAATGGCATCGCCATAAGCCTCCAGTGAATAGGGTCCTGACATAGGTGCACCAGCGGTGACACGGATACCCGCTGCATCCATGGCCTTTAATGCGGCCATTGCCACATAGCCACCTTCAGAATAACCTGTAACAAACAATTTGCCAGAATCTGCTGCGCCTGTCGTGACTGAAGACAGGGCTGTACGTCCGGCTTTGAGCGTGTCAATCATCTCTTGCGATTGCTGCTTATAGTTGACGTATGGATGATAGGCCAAAGTCGATGTGTCATAACCCGCATAGTTCGGTGCGATAACGATATAACCCTGTGCTGCAAACGTAGCCGCCACCAAGGTCGTTTCACTTGATGCTGCATTGGTTGGATCGGTCAGAGCAGCCATATTGTAGTTTTTGCTGGTCGTTGTACCGTGTGCATAGAGCACTACTGGTCGTTTACCAGTACAAGATGGATCTGTTCCTGTAGGAACCATAACTGCACCTGAAGCCGTTGTTGCTTCGCTAGCACCACCTGTCGTCGTGTATTCGATATGGTTAACACTGACACCGCATTTGGGTGCGCCAGCGATTTGTAATAATTGTGCACCAGATGGCGATGATTGCAATGCACCCGTGAATTGTGCGGCAGATAAAGCTACTGTCGCTTTGTTACTGGTTAATGCTCCAGTCGTAGGGCCAACAGGGCCTGGGATTACCGCCCCTTCGTTGTCACCATTGCTTCCACCGCAGGCGACAAGTAGTACGCTCGTCGCAATTGTGATGGCTACAGCCATTGTTGTTTTTTGAAACATTACAGCACTCCTTGCCAAAATTAGCCCACCAGAAATAGCATATTATTGTCCTACAATCAAGAGAGTTGTGAGAATCCTCTTGACTGTTTGGTACATCATTTAATCAATTTTTTGTAGTTGTATCGGTGGCAAAATTCATGGTGGGATTGTACGTTTCAATCTACTCGCATCATAATATTGTCTAACAAAAAATGAAGGACTCAAAGCATCAGCTTTCGATTAAAGTTATGATTTTGGTCGTACTTTAAAATTTCAAAATTACTTCACTGCTAATACTGCTTAAAGAACTCTCGTGCAGCAGCAGAACAATATCCAGCCACGAGGACACCATGGTAGTTCTCTGAAATCGCGGCTGGAGTCATTGTGCTTATTTCATTTAAAAATTGCAGTTGGAAATTCAGAGAAGAAGTGGCTAGGTTTTGTGCAATCGCTGGAGAAAGCCCGATACTGCTCAATAATCCCAATTGACCCACACCATATCGCTGAGCCGTTGAGGATAGGAAGCTTTGCATGCCTGGACTTAGTCCAGTCAAGGAAAAGGTCTGTGGAATCGCAGAGGCTGCATCGATATCCAACTGGGCAAACGCTACTGGAATCCCTGCCGCTGAAGCAGTCGCTAATGTACTACTCATCAATACCGTATTTGCAAAGAATACGGTTGAATCCCGCCCACCTCCGCACATCAACATGGGCATCGTTGGTGTCAACCCTCTTAAGTCATTGGTTTTTAAAGCCCGCCGTAGTGTGTTTTGGGGTAATGCTGCTGGAAAGGTATTGCTACCGGATAAGACGCCATCTGGATTGAGATTCATATCCGCAAGATATGAGAGTCGGTAGTTGTTATTAATGAGATAGTTACTGGGCGCAAATCCATAAGCATAAGCAGGATCAATAGGTGAAAGAGCATTTAGTTGAACATTGCCAGTGGGAGCACCCTGAAATAAAGCGCTCGTATTCGGAGATGACGTTTCTACCGTCCATGAAAAGTTGGGCGTATATATATCTGCAGGTGTCTGGTAAATATTGCCATAGGCTTTTTGGTACCCCGTTGTGAGGAGAGGGATGAACTTTGTGGCGTTACGGTTTAGATAGCCCATAAATATCGCATCACCAAACGCTTCAAGCGCATAGGGACCAGATATCGGCGCAGCGGCCGTAACGGGGATATGTGCGGCAGACATTGCCTTCAATGCCGCCATAGCGACATAACCGCCTTCAGAGATACCCGTCACATACAACTTACCTGAATCGGTTGTGAGTCCAGACGAGACTTGTGGGAGGCCTACCTGTCCTGCTTTTAAAGCATCAATCATCTCTTGTGACTGCTGCTTATAGTTTAGGTATGGATGATAGGACAATGTAGAGGAGTCATAACCCGCATAATTCGGTGCAATGACGATGTAACCTTGCGCAGCATACATTGCTGCAATGAATATCGACTCGGTAGACGCCGGATTTGTTGAGTTTGTGACATCGGCAATATTATAAGCTCGATTGGTCTGTGTGCCATGAGCATACATGACGATAGGACGTTGACCTGTGCATCCAGCCCCACCCGTGGGTGTCATGAGTGCGCCAGATGCGGTTGTGGGTTCATTGGCGGCGCCCACAGTATTGTATTTGATATAGTTAAAATCGATGCCACAGACTGGATTGCCCGCGACTTTTAATATTTTTTGTCCTGTAGGGGATGCATTTAAGTAGCTAGTCAATTGAGTCGCAGACATAGATGCTAATAATTGAGGAGCGGGAGTTAGGGGACCATCGAGATTTTTATTCACGCTTGAGGCAGCAGCAATTGACGTGATATTGCTATTTTCTATACTCGCTATGCTATTGTCATCGCCACAAGCAGTGAGCAATAAGACCGTACCCACTAATATGCCAGTTCTTGATATCGTGAACATCGACGCACCTCTTCCCTAGATGTGACTGCGCTCAAAATATAACAGAATTTATTGAAATAAGTCTGTTTTAAACGCGAGTGTTTATCTTAATTTTTATAGGAAATAGGGCGCTTTGATTGATCAGGATATACTTAAATAGAATTTTTTTTGGCAAGAAAATCAGCAACCCAATGAGGTACAATTTGAGTCGCTGCGCCATAGAGATGCTTTGCAAATGCACTCTGATTGGCTGCGGGCTCTAAATTGATTTCAATGGTTTCTGCGCCAACATCTTTGGCCAATCTGACGAATCCTGCGGCAGGGTACACGGCGCCGCTGGTGCCGATACTCAAAAAAATGTCACATTGGCTTAAAGCAGCTTCAATCTCATCCATATATAGCGGCATTTCACCAAACCAGACGATATGTGGGCGTAATGTTCCCACTAAATCACAACAAGCACAGCGTGATTCATCAGTAATAACTTTATTAAAGGGAAAAATGGTCTCGGTGTGAGCACAACGCACCTTGAGTAACTCCCCGTGCATATGCAGCAGTCGCTGAGATCCAGCTCGCTCATGTAGGTCATCGACATTCTGAGTAATTAACAGAAAATCATCACCTAAAGCGGCTTCTAATTCCGCCAGTGCTATATGTGCCGCATTAGGTTGTATCACGGGTTCGAAAAGTTGTTGTCGTCGCATATTGTAAAAATGTTGTACCAATAAAGGGTTCCGAGCGAAACCCTCAGGACTTGCGACATCTTCAATGCGATGATCTTCCCAGAGTCCATCACTGGCTCGGAACGTCCGAATGCCAGATTCCGCAGAAATACCTGCGCCTGTCAAAACAACGATACGAGGTTGCTTCATGGTTTGACCTAAAGTTGTGCTTCAACAGGCATGAGTTTAGCGCTCTGTTGCTGCTCTGAATCTAAATAGAGCCATTGCCCAGCTTCTACCTCAGTTAGTTTAAACTGCCCAATTTGCTCGCGATGCAAAGCAACGACATGATTGCCTACAGCTGCAATCATCCGTTTCACTTGATGATAGATGCCTTGATGAATGGTCAGGCTTAATGTGTGACTCTCTTCTAGCGCACAATGGTCTGCCCGCAGTAACTCTTTTTCACCCATCAATTCAACACCTTCTTGTAACTGAGCAATTTGTTCAGGTGTGACGGGGTCACTCGTCGTAACACGATAACGCTTCGGGACATGGCGACGTGGGTGAGTCAAGGCATGGAGGTATGCCCCATCATCCGTCAAAAGCAATAACCCCGTGGTATCTTGATCTAGACGGCCAACACACTGTAAGCCACGCTCAATCAATTGAGTTGGGAGCAAACTGAATACACTACGGTGATGCTGCGGGGTGTGTGAGCATTCAAACCCTTTGGGTTTATTGATCGCAATATAGACTTTCTCACGATATAACCATGTCTGCCCCATCACAGAAAATTCAAAATGATCTGTCGCAAAATTCGCTTTGGCATCAAAGCAAGATTGGTCATTCACCTTCACTTTACCGCTTTCAATCAATAAACGGCATTGTTTTCGACTGCCAAAACCTTGGGATTGAAGAATTTTCTCGAGGTGCATAGGTTATCGCGGAATTTTGAGTGGTCTAGAATTTTACGCTATTTTTTCCAATTCGAATAAAAGAAAATCCCTTGTTTTTTACAAGGGATTTTCTTCACTGATGATACATATTTAAACAAGGATTAGTGGTTTACGTTTTTTGACTTTACGCGACTAATCCATGTCTTTGTCCGCGCTTCGAGCACATCCAAGGGCAAAGCACCCCCATCAAGGATGACGTCATGAAATGCACGAATATCAAAAGCATCACCCAACTCTTTTTTGGCGAGGGCGCGTAGCTCAAGTATTTTTAACTGCCCCATTTTGTAGGCTAATGCTTGACCCGGCCAGGTAATATAACGGTCGGTTTCAGCTTGTAGATCCGGTTCATCTTCACTGGAGTGAGTATGGAAGAAATCAACCATTTGCTGACGCGTCCAATGTTTATAATGTACCCCCGTATCCAGCACTAAGCGATTTGCACGCAGTAATTCGCTTGAAAGACGACCATAGTCGGATAGAGGATCCTTATAAAAGCCGATGTCTTTACCCAATTGTTCAGAGTACAGCGCCCAGCCTTCAATATAAGCGGTATAACCCGCTTGTTGGCGGAAAGGTGGCAATGCCGGTAAAGTCTGCGCGATGGCAATCTGCATGTGGTGGCCCGGAATCGCTTCATGATAGGCCGTCGATTCAAAGGTCGTTGAAGAGCGGTTTGCGAAATCACCGGTATTGACATACACCTGACCGGGACGCGAGCCATCTGGTGTACCTTGATGATATTCAGCACCTGCAGCTTCTTTCTCACGATATTCTTCGATAGCAAGCACTTCGACTTTGGTTTTTGGTAGTAGGCCAAAGAGCTTTGGTAATTCGGGCTGCATTTGCGCAATGAAGCCGCGATACGCATTGAGGATTTCCTCACGAGATTTTGGATGGACCTTAGGGTCCGTCTTTAAAGCCTCTCTGAACGTGGCTAAATCTTTATAGCCTTGTGCTTTAGCAATTTTTGTCATTGCAGCTTCAATGCGTTTTACTTCAGCTAGTCCTAACTGGTGAATATGCTCAGGACTTTCTTTGGTGGTCGTCATTTGTTCGACTTGATAGCGATAAATCGCATCTCCATTAGGCAACTGCCAGACACCCGGTTGGCTGCGGCCGTGCGGTGCGTAGTCCTTTGCAATAAATTTTCCGAGTTTGCTATAGGCAGGGCGAACATCATGATCGATGGCTGCAATGATTGCCGCAGTTAAGCGCTTCTGATCAGTCTTCGAAATGGTTTCAGGGAAGTGTTTCAAGGGCTCAGCAAATGCACTCGCCGCGCCTCTAGGCTTTGCGATGCTATCAATCTGAACGACGACTTTTTCAAGTAGATATTTTGGCGGCATCATGCCATCACGTAGCCCTTGTTTAGCGACTTCGACGGACTGATCAAGTATCTTAGGAATTGCCTTAAGGCGCTTAATGTAATCTTCGTATTCTTTGGTACTGCTAAAAGGAATCGAGCTGACAAACCCTGGCAGTTGTAAATGGATACCGCTCATTTGATCAAAAGGCATTTCATATAATTTTAGATCAGCCCCACGAAGGCTGTCTTTAAGTTGTCTCACCATCAGCTCTTGATTGAGTTTGTCCTCAGCAGAGAAGCCGGTGGTATCAATGGCTTCAAAGCGCTTTAAAAAGCCTTCAGTGATTTTATGCTCATTTTTAATATGTGCCAAAGACATATCTGACCATTTATCGTTATAGCGTAAATCACCGAGAGTCGTTGCAAACTCTGGGGTATTTTCTAAATTATGTTGCCATTGCTCTGCCAGTAAAGCATTTAGCGCTTTAACGCGCGATGCGACATCGGTCTGCTCTACGGGTGTTGCATCTACTGCATGAGCCATATGGGCAATAGCCATACCCAGACTGACACTTAAACTTATACTCAAAATTCTGTTTTTCATAGTCTAACCCTAAATACTTTATCAATTTTTCCAAACAGTCTGATATTACAATTATTGTGCCAAGTTAAGCATTCATATTGTGTGTTTTAAGTATCGTGTGATCGCAGGAAAATGAGTTAAATTTCTTTAGTTCCGAGGAATTCTTGAGATTTTTGCCCACGGTTTTGCCAGTTCAAGCTCATAGGCCAGCTCAAGCAGCGTGTGTTCGTCATCATATTTTCCGCAGAAATGAATCCCGATTGGCAAACCTGCTTGAGAGGTGCCCATGGGCAATGAAATCGCAGGGGTTCCTGTGATGTTTTGAATTGGTGTGAAGGACACGTAATCCAATAAGCGCTCAAGCAATGTGTCAAAAGGCACTTCAGGGCCGATATAACCGATCTTGGGAGTCGTATGCGCCAGTACCGGAGTCATAATCACATCGAACTGATCAAAGGCTTTTTCATAGTCTCTGGCACTTTGTTTTAGCCGAGAAATTGCTTTGGGAGTCTGGATAAAGTTCTTTTTGAAATGCTGCATCAGCCCGAGAGTTAACGGCTCAAGTTTTTTACTCTCAAAATCTTTATTAAAAGCCACGCGTCCGAGCTTTGAAACTAAGAACGACAGCATGGCCCAATACTGCAAGAAATCATCGGTGAATGTCGCTGCAACAGGCATTGGAATCTCTGTCACATGATGACCCAAGCTCTCTAGTAGCTTTGCAGTACTGCTGAGCGTATTGCGCGTTTCGGTATCTGTCTTTGAACGAATAGAATCAAACAAGATACCGATGCGTAAGCGTCTTGAATTGGGGTGCTCAATTAAGCCCAAAGCCGATAGTTTTTTATTTTGATAATACTGTCCTGCGCTGGCATAGAAATGTGCCGTATCGCGGACTGAGCGTGTCACTACCCCTTCGCTGATGATGTTGATGGGAAAGATAGCTGCTTGGGGTGGCGACATTAATCGTCCACGTGAAGGTTTTAATCCAACCAAGCCACAACAGGCTGCCGGAATCCGAATCGAACCACCGCCATCATTAGCATGGGCGATCGGCACTACACCTGCAGCCACCAGTGCGGCTGACCCACCTGATGAAGCACCAGAAGAATAGGCCAAATTCCATGGATTGAGCGTTGCTTGCTGACCGACGAATTCTGTGGACGCGTTTAAGCCAAATTCTGGCAATGTGCTTTTGCCCAGAATATTAAATCCTTGATCCATAAATAATTGAGTCAAGCCTGAATTCTGTGTGGCGATCTTCGGTGTAAACGCATGTGATCCTTGCGTCGTTTTCATGCCGAGTACATCGGTATTATCTTTGACGAAAAAAGGAATGCCTGCAAAAGTAGGATATGAATCTGCTGCTTTCTTTTTTATCTGGTCTTGTTGAGATTTTGCTTGGATGATTGCAAGGTCAAAAGCTTTTTCTTGAATGGCATGGATATGAGGTTCGGCGGCCTTGGCGCGTGCTATGGCAGCGCGGGTTAGTTCAAGAGGGCTGATCTTCCCTGTGCGTAGTAGCTCCGATAATCCAACAGCATCATGATCTGCCATGACGTCAGATTGCAGCTCTTGTTGTGTCGTAATAATATTTTTCATATCCAGACTGTCCTTATCTTCACCAAGCCTTATGGTAGGAGTTGCTCAAGACTTGAGAGCATCGACACTATATTGGACAATCCTGATTGTCAACAATAAAAAAAGCCCCTACTTTTAAAAGTAGGGGCTTTCTTCAACTCAATCGAGCGATTAAGTCAACTGAGCAACATTGATCTTACCGGTTTCGATTTTATCTGCTTGATTGGTGTATTCAGACATTTTGTCGAAGTTCAGGTATTGGTAGATGTCTGCTGACATGCTGTTGATGGTATTGGCATAAACCATATACTCTTCAACAGTTGGCAGCTTGCCCATGACCGCAGCAACAGAAGCCAATTCAGCAGAAGCCAAATAGACATTCGCACCTTGACCTAAACGGTTCGGGAAGTTACGGGTAGAAGTCGATACGCAGGTGGTGTTCGGTGCAACGCGTGCTTGGTTACCCATACACAGTGAACAACCTGGCATTTCAGTACGTGCACCAGCACGGCCATAAATGTTGTAGTAACCCTCTTCCATCAACTGATGTTCGTCCATACGGGTTGGAGGAGCAAGCCATAGACGTGTTGCGAGTGAACCACCCTCAACTTTGTCCAACAGCTTACCGGCAGCACGGAAGTGACCGATGTTGGTCATACATGAACCGATGAACACTTCATCAATCTTAACGCCTGCAACTTGTGACAATGGCTTAGCATCATCTGGATCGTTCGGGCAGCATAGGATCGGTTCTTTGATCTCGTTCAGATCGATTTCATAGATTGCTGCGTATTCTGCATCCGCATCCGCACGGAGCAGACTTGGGTTAGCCAGCCATTTCTCCATCGCTTCAACACGACGTGCCATGGTGCGTGCATCGCCGTAACCTTGAGAGATCATCCACTTTAGCATGGTGATGTTCGAGTTCAAGTATTCAGCAACTGATGCTTCAGACAGGGTGATTGAACATCCTGCAGCTGAGCGCTCTGCAGAAGCATCTGACAATTCAAATGCTTGTTCGACAGTTAAATCTTCCAGACCTTCAATCTCAAGCACGCGACCGTTAAATACGTTCTTTTTGCCTTTCTTCTCGATGGTCAATTCACCGCGTTGAATCGCTGCATAAGGAATCGCATGTACGAGGTCACGCAACGTGATACCCGGTTGCATTTTGCCCTTGAAACGAACCAATACTGATTCAGGCATGTCGAGTGGCATCACGCCAGTCGCCGCAGCAAACGCCACCAAGCCAGAACCCGCTGGGAAAGAAATACCGATTGGGAAACGGGTATGTGAGTCACCACCAGTACCGACAGTATCTGGCAACAACATACGGTTCAACC
>CAYJTU010000118.1:0-8303 GCA_964373105.1 uncultured Moraxellaceae bacterium
TCAAAATAATTTGGCTGCCTTGATAGGCATCATCCGTTATCGTTGCACCGGCTTCTTCAAATGCGCTATCTACGTATGCAGCTTTAACGCCTGCACCACGTTGGATAACAATAGTATGACCGGCAGCAATGAGCTTTTTAACGGTTTCTGGGGTAGCAGCGACGCGAGTTTCGCCTGCAACGCTTTCGGCTGGTATTCCGATTTGCATGAGTATTCCTCAAGCTATGATTGTGGGTATGAAAGCTTTTGATAAAAGTCTTTCGTGCTAAGTCCTACACAAAGGCGTGTGATTGTACTGCAAAATACCACCTATTTTGCCAGTGAATGATGATATTTTTTTATAAATGTTTACGGAGTGACCAATATTATCTAAATGAGCAAAATAACCATTTGTTTTATTTTAATAATATTGAAATTATCAACATGCCATAATCTGCCAATTGTATGCATCTAAGAACCATGATAGCTTTTCTTTAACGCTTGAGAAACGAGGAAAACAGCGATGAATCCGTTCTTTTCGAAGGATTATGCAACTGCACGCGAGCGTTTTAAGCAATCCGCACAAATTTTAGAGATGACGCTAGAGAGCTTTTCCATCGGACAATATGGGCCTAATGGGGAGAATCTGACCATCGATATTGCCATTCAATCTGGCAACAATTCAAATAACGCCCTACTTCTCTCAAGTGGATTGCACGGCGTCGAAGGCTTTTTTGGCTCAGCGCTTCAGCTTGCTGTCATGCAGCGTTGGCATAGTGAACCGAGCAGTAGGCCGGCGCAGCGACTGATTTTAATTCATGCCTTGAACCCTTATGGTTTTGCATGGCGCCGTCGAGCCAATGAAGATAATGTCGATTTAAATCGCAATTTGATTCTATCCTGCGAGTCATTTCGCGGTAGCCCTTCCATCTACAAAGATATTGATGGCATATTGAACCCAAAGCGCCCGCCATCACCTTGGGATTGGATTAATTTCAGACTGATCTATGCCACAGCCAAACATGGACAGGCCATCCTCGAGCAAGCGATCACAGCCGGCCAATATGACTATCCGCAAGGGCTCTTTTATGGCGGAACTGAACCCTCTCGCTTAAACAAAATATTAAGTGACAATCTAGACCGCTGGCTGGGAAACAGTCAAAAAGTCATGCATCTCGACTTCCATACTGGACTTGGTGCTTGGGCTACGTATAAATTACTCTTTGATCATCCGCTCAATGACGAACAATATGTGCGATTGAAATCTTACTTTGGAGCAGAGTCGGTTGAAGCGATTACAACCGATCAATCTGGATGGAAAGGCGGATTGGGTCATTTCTGTAAAACGCATGCAAAAGATCGTGACTATATTTGCGCATTAGCTGAATTTGGAACCTACAAAGGCTTAGAAGTGCTTGCAGGGCTTCGTGCCGAAAACCAAAGTTACTTTTGGGGAGATCCTAAAAGCAAGAGGACAGAAGCCTCCAAGAAAAAACTTGTTGAGCTGTTTTGCCCTGTATCTGTGAATTGGCGTGAAGACTCTCTAACACAAGCCATAAAACTTGTTGGGCAAGCGGTTGAAGGATTAAGAACAGAGTCTCATTGAATTATTGCCGTTATTGCTAACCAACATGCGGCATCATTTATCATTGTCACGACGATGACGCATAGCAAAAATATCTATGATCTACTATGGCCATCGCAGGTAAGCTGCTCAGACTAAGGGACACTCTTTCTTGATGCTAATGCCAACCAACCTCGAACGATTCGATACAGATGCCAGAAAATCACAAAGATCCAGAGTAAAACACCAGCGAAAACCAAGATTCCACTTAAAGAAAACAAACTAAATCCAGTAACAGCATCATTAGAAATCAAGGCTGCAAATCCGGCAGGAAGTCCAAGGATCAATAGAAATGTGGCAATCACGGCAAGAACAATACTGTACCAAAAGGTATGAATCTGCCAGTCAAAATGACTTTGTAACCAAGAACCTTGTGCGTCACCACGTTTGATATAATTAATAATGATGGCAACGAGCCATGTCAGACCCGCCGTAAAATAGCTCAAAAAATACAATGCATAGGTCACATGATTAATAAAAACTAAGCCATCATCATTAGGTGATAAAAGCTGTGTCTGACTCGTCGAACGATTCTGTACATCATTCATGATGGATTCCTCTGATTATCATTTAGCGTATGCTCTCGCACACGACAACATAAAAAGGGTTTAGCCCCCTTAGGGCTTGGTCAATGTCGCTTGTAACTGAAGTACCCCACCCGCTTGCTGCTCAATATCCAATTGATCAATCTGTATACCTGATTGGGCAAGGCGTGTGAGCCAACTGCCAAGAACAGCAAAGCTTTGATGACTCGTGCTCACCGCAATACGACCAGAAGTTTCCGTTTGTGTCACGGTTAAACCTTGTTGGGCAGCCGCTTCCTGAATAATTGTAGAAAAGGGTTGAGCAACACCCGTCGTCGCTTGTAGATGAGGCGCTTGCCCGCGCATCCACACTAATAATTGCCGAGCTTTATCGGCATTATCTTTAGTCACCTCGGCTTTATGATGCAGCCAATACCCTCCACCAAAAACGATAAATATTGCCAAAAAACCACCTAGAATTTGCAGGGCTAATTGATCACGTTTAGGGAGTTGTTCAAAAGAAGCGCGTAATTGAGCCAATTTTGCATTCATTGACAAAACAAAGGAACTGGTCTCAATCTTTGTTAAGGACGTTTTTAAAATATTGGTCATTGCTTCACCCGAATAATGCCAGAGACTTGACCTGAAGGCGCTTGAGTTGAATCTGTAGGTTTACCAGAGGCTGAATTTACAGAACCAAGCTCTGCAGTCAACCCCTGTGCGGCTATCTGTGTCCGAATACTTTCAAGTGCCGCTAACCCTGACGCATTAATTTCCAGCTCCAGTTGCCCGGCTTTTACGCCTTCAGTCCCTGCATTACCCACATAATGGATTTTCTTTGCAGGCAAGTTTGCCTGACTGAGTATAGGACCGACTTGACTTAATAGTGTCAAAGCAGTCATATCTACACCACCCGCACCGACAAGATGTGCTTGCATTTGGCGCTTAAGATTTAAAATGCGATGCTCGTCAGGAAACCATTGGCGATACTGTTGTTCAGTCTGCGCTTTGGTATTGATCTCAACATTATGATAACGCCAAATTCGCACCGTATCATAAATCATTTGAACTACAATCACCGCAACGAGAACAGCGAGAACGACCTTCCAGTATGAGGATAAATTGTTCTCTTTAACATTCGTCACTAAATTATAAGAGTGCTTAGTAATACGGGGGTCAACTGAAAAAATCTCAGAAGTGGGTACATCCAGCAAAGTCCAATCCAGGCCACTGATATTTTTCTGCGCATCTAAAGTCGCGATATCTGCTTCTGATGGCTGCCCAAGCACTTGAATTTCTTTGATGCTATTTAATCGTGCAAGTGTAATATCGAGATGATCTGCAGATACCGCATAAGCTTCATTGAGTCTAAGAATACGGTTATGTCCATCAAGCAGCAGTGTCGCGCGCCCAGAGATGAATGTTAACAGTAAAAAATATGGCAACAGCCCAACGACGCTCCATGGCATTAACCCAAGCGCTGATAGTAGTATCGATACATCATGCTGAGGTTTTGCGCGGACCGTGAGATGGTTGTCACTGTGTTGATACCGCACATCCAATTGATCAATCGGTGTCAAAGAAAACTCTTCGAGCAAATACCGCACCCCATCGGCTCCGATCTGACGTAATTGCTGCCGTGACATGGGCTGATGAAGCATTTGCACACTGGATGTAGGGAAAAATACAACCACCTCTGACTGATTTTCAGGCGCTGTTGCAGCGAGTAAGGCATCCCATCCCAAAGCGGTTTGCCAGCCAAGCCCCTCAGCATCGCCCTTTGAGTTCACGTCACTTGAAATACGCCAGCGGAAAGCGTCCAATTGTGCTGCCCCATCAACACTAGGGTTGATCGCGGTACGTTCAGGCATCCATAAATACAGCATTATTTTCTTCCTCGGCTCATCGGCCTACATCCGCAGATGGCACGAAACGCGCACGCTCAACAGAAAATCCCAACAAAATTAAAGGCTGCTCAAATACGCGAGCTTCAGCCAACTCAAAACCTTCGGGATCTTCATCAAGCAAGAGCCCTGCCATATAGGCAATAACATTCATATGACATACCACAACAACACACTGAGCGGCGTATAGGGATGGCAGTTCAGATAACGCATCCAATCCAGTACGTGGATTCGAATCTGGGGTAATACTATCCAAGATTTTGACAGGCACGTCTGGTAAACGTTCTTGAAAAGGCAAAAGCGTTTGTTGCGCTCTGCGATAAGGACTCACTACCAATAAATCAGGTGAATACAGAGCCAAAATTTGCTCTGTAGTCCACTCAGCCTGAGCCACTCCGCGCGCGGTCAGATTACGCCCTGCATCATCAGACTGATAAGGTCCCGCCTCACCATGACGGATTAAAATTAACTGCATAACCGATCATTATCCTTACAGGCGAATTCAACAAAAAACTCAATAAACAATTCAATAAATAGCCCAATCACCACGTAAACATGATCTTTAAAACTAAGATGCAGGGATTGTATTCGGTAATACAAACTCGACATCACTGCGATGACCATTTTGCATCAGCGCCAGAGCAATACCAAGCGGTGGTTTGCCCTCATAAATCACTTCATACAGTGCACAGGTAATCGGCATATATACATCTAAAAGTTGGGCTTGGGCACGCACTTGACGAATGGTATTAATCCCTTCGGCAGTTTGTCCCAAAGCCTCTACTGCTTCGGCAAGTGTTTTACCTTGCCCCAATGCTAAACCAATCTGATAATTACGGCTTAAAGGGCTACTACAAGTCGCGATTAAGTCACCAACGCCCGATAATCCCAGAAATGTTAAAGGATTAGCACCCAACTTTACTGCAAAACGACTCATTTCAGCCAAAGCTCGCGTCAGCAACATGCTGCGAGTATTTTCACCTACGTGGTACGCAGCTCCCATGCCCATCGCTACGGCATAAATATTCTTTAAAGCCCCACCTAACTCCACCCCTTGTACATCCGTATTGGCAAAAACACGGAATAAAGCACTGGCTAACGCCTGATGCACTGCAAAACGTACGGCTTCACTTGGGCTGGCGATCACTGTTCCCGCAGGAATACCGGCCATCAGCTCTTTGGCCAGATTAGGACCGGATAATACGCCATATGCGACTTGTGGCAGCTCTTCGCGGATAATATCACTCATTAAAGCAAAACTATCAGGCTCTATCCCTTTGGTCAGAGACACAACAGCTTGCCCGGTAATGAATGGCGCAATTTGGCGCAAAACTTCGCGAAAGGAACTACTCGGAATAGCCACTAAAATTAAATCGCGATCACGTACAGCAAACTCAATATCACTGGTAAATGACAGATTTTCATCCATCTCAAAATCAGGGAGATAACGTTGATTCCGACGTGTTTCCTGCATTTGTTTTGCAACAGCTGGGTCACGAATAAACATCCGCGTATCGCAACCATTCCTTGACGCGACATTCGCCATCGCTGTGCCAAAGCTACCACCGCCCAAGACAGTGACACGCATAGGCACTTTCTGATTTGGTGTCTCAGGCAATGGTTTTTTTTCAATCGCAATATCAGTCATAAAACTTATATATCCATTTTGATATCAGTAAAGTCAAAGTTACCTACAGCATTTATTCTTCAAACATAAAAAGCAATTAGAGCCAGTTCGTCAAAAAATGATTGACGTCAGATAGTTCGCGCGGCGCAATCACGCGGGATAAAGTGCCAATATAAACAAATCCCGCTATCACATCCTGTTCACGTAATCCAAAAGCTGCTTTTACCACGGAGGACTCCGTAATCGCACCCGTGCGCCACATCGAACCATAGCCAAGGGCTTTTAACATCAATAGAATATTTTGAATTGCAGCCCCCATGCTCAAGACTTGCTCAACTTTAGGCACCTTAGGATGCTCTTTAACATCAACAATACAGACTAAAATTAAAGGCGCGCGCAAGGGTTGCCCAAGCACTTTATTGAGTGCCGTCTCATCGGTTTCTCCGCGAGCGACTAAAGCACTCCTTAAAACCTCCCCCATCTTCAATCGTGCGTCTCCACTCACGGTGAGAAAACGCCATGGCTGCAAACGATGATGATCGGGAGCGGTCAATGCCGCCTGTATTGCATGTTGTAACTCGAGATGACTTGGTGCAGGTGCAGACAATAAACCATCGGATTGCCGCGCATTAATCATATCAAAGAGTGTTTCTGCTTGTGTTTTCATGCGGGTTCAACTTCATCAAAATCTGACCTTAAGGCCAACCAATCTGCAGCGATCACCCAAGTCGAGTGGGCGGCCCGACTTCCCGTAAAAATCCCTGCATGTCCTCCCGAAACGACCTGAAACGTTTTATCAAGTGAACCGACAACATTCATGACCGCGCTGGCAGAAGAAATACTGGTAATCGCATCATTGTCACCGGCAAAAGCAAGCAGTGCACTTTTGATACGACTAAAGCTCACCTCATGCCCCCCCAGACTGAAATGGCCACGGTTCATCCGATTCGCGATACCCAGTTTCTGGATCATCTCAAGCACAGTTGCACCGGGATAATCAGGCATATTACTAAACCACTCATTCATCGTCATATAACGGCTGACATAGTCATCATCTGCTAAATTTCTAATCAAATCGATATAACTCAGCACCGTAGCTGCAGGCGATGACGCCTTAAACAGCACTGATAAAATCTTGCCATCGACATGAAACAGATTGGGGTCTAACTTGGAAAGCTGAGATCCCGTGACCCGTCGAATCAATCCAGTTGGGCCCGAAACCAACAGTGATAACTTGCCAATCCCATTGCCCATCTGATGCAGATTGACAGGTGAAGCAATCGTAATAAGATTGCGTACAACCTCAGTCCCTCGAGCTGCGGTATACATGAGCGATAACAACCCGCCCATACAGTAGCCCAAAAGTGAAACTTCTGTTTGACCGCTATGTGCCTGTATCACTTTGACTGCCTTTGGAAACCAATTCAGTGTATAGGTTTCTAATGACAATTCTGCTTCACCCCGACCCGGCTTACCCCAGTCAATTAAATAAACCTGAAAGCCACGTACCAAAAAATAACGAACTAATGATCGCTCAGCCATTAAGTCAAAAATCCACGCATAGACCCCTAAAGGCGGTACAAGAATTAATGGAATCGGAAAAGATTTTTTATTGACAGGAAGAATATCACCCTCAATGTCGACACGATTGTCAGATAAAGGAGGATAATAATGAACTGAAAACAAGCCCTCCCTTAAAAGCTCAATCCTTTCCGTCTTATCTTGCAGCCAATAGCGCTCAGGATGACTACGACGATTAATCGAATTACGTAGACCCAAACGCGTTTGTCTAAAGAGATAAGTGACGGGTTTCAATATCGAGGGCATTCATTTCGCCTTATATTTATGCATTAATTTCCTGTTTTTCATTGTAGGGAATTTCGTTAAGTGCGCAAGATGCAAAGCGTTAATTTATGGGGTGAAATTTTGTGACGAGATCAGATACCCATAAAAAAACCTATCAGGTTGATAGGTTTTTTTAAATAATCATCAATTAAGTTTTAAGAACCACTCACGCTCTTCACATTGAATTTTTCAATCTTGGCATGGTTTTTTAGGTACTCAACGTAATCTGCTAACTCCTGCTGACCACGATCAGTATTTAAAGCGGTCTGAAACTGTGTGCGCTGTTGTAACAGCTCGCCTGAAGGAGCAGCAATGACTTTACTAACAGCGACGACAGTGACTCCACTTGGTGCCTCGACGATAGTTGCACGAACATGACCATCAGCAGGTGCTGACAAACTAAATGCGGCTTGTGATAATGCTCGTGTGGGTAAGCCTGCCTGACGACCTACAGCTGCTGTCGTCTGGAAAGTCGTAGAGAATGTTTTCGCAACATCATCTAACGATTTTCCAGAATTCAAAGCCGCGGCAATCTCTTGTGCTTTCGCCTTTGCAATCGCTACGGCACCTTGCAACTGCAGGGTTGCACGAATCTTCGGCGATGCCTCAACAAGTGTTAATTGTTTAACGGGCAAATACTGTGTCGCTTGTAACCACACTGTCCGCGTTGGTGAAACAGCGATACCGCTGGTGATTTTACGATCTTTAATCGTTTCGTCACTAAATGCAGTTCCAAGCAAATCCTTATTAGCGAAATCGCCGGCTCCTCCTGCACGTCCAATCAACCCAGAATGAGCAAT
>CAYJTU010000118.1:8313-11460 GCA_964373105.1 uncultured Moraxellaceae bacterium
AATCGAAAGATTGTATGCCTTTGCTAAATCAGCCAGTGAATCAGAACCCGCGGCTTGTTCATTGATTTTACTCAATACATCAGCATAAACAGCATCTAACTTAGATTTCTGCACCTCTGCTGTCATTTGAGCCTTCAGAGTATCAAATGAAGGCGTTTCACCTTTCTTCACTTCAAGAAGTTTGATGATATGGTAGCCATACTGAGTTTTAATCGGTTCAGAAACTTGGTTCAGCTGTAGGGAAAATACAGCTTTATCAAATTCAGGAACAAACATGCCATGGCTGGCAAATCCCAAATCACCATTGTTAGCAGCAGAGCCTGGATCATCAGAATTCGTTTTTGCTAGAGCACCAAAATCGGCCCCCGCTTTAAGCTGTGCCGCAATACCATCAATTTTCTTTTTAGCGGCATCCGCACTGAGCTTATCCGTCGAAACCAAAATATGCTGAGCATGGCGCTGTTCACTCTGATTCACAATGTCTTGATAGCGCGCTTTTAAATCATCATCGCTAACTTTAACTTGCTCAGTCAAACTGGCGCTATCGAGAACAATATAATCAAGGTTGACCTGCTCTGTACTTTTCAGCGCGACTTTATGACTTTCGTAATAACTCGCAACTTGTGGCTCAGAGACGTTGACTTGCGGAAGATAAGGAGATGCTAAAACAGTCGCCAACTCTACATCACGCTTCTCTAACTGTAATGCTAAAATACGATCAGTCTCTGTAGCGTTGACAAAGCTACTAGTTGATATCCCTTTCGTTAATAAAACTTGAGCATGGTTATCTCGAATCGATTTAAAAAGCGAATTACGATCGTTGCCACTTTGCTTTAAATACGTTTTAAATAAGTCTTCAGAAAACTTACCATCCTGTAGAAAACTCGGTTCTTGATGGATCACCGCAAGAACTTCACTATCACTCATGGTGTAGCCTAAGCGATTCGCTTTAGTCAGAAGAACGCTATCATTTATTAATTTATCTAATACAAGCTGATTCAACACTTTTTCGTCGATGAGATCGGCATTACCACCAATTTTAGTGAGCAATGCCCGGCGCTGTTCGCCCACAATTCGCTCAAGCTCAAGCTGTGTGATTTTAGTTTTATCAATGATCGCAGCATTTTTGCTATCGGAACCGCCACCGCTGAAGTAACTATCAACACCGATGAATATAAATGGTAATGCCAAAATTACCATGAGCACTTTGCCCAGCCAACCTCGCACTAACGTTCTAAAGCCTTCCATAAATCATATTTCCAGTTCAGCAGGCAATTTAAAAAAAGAAAAACGCGCCAACAGGCGCGCCTCTTAAAACAAAACAAATGAGAAAGCGTAGCCTCAGGCTATACGGCTCTTATCGCTAAGAGCAAATTGTATTCTTAAGCAACGATATCTTTTAAGCCTTTACCCGCTTTAAAACCCGGAACTTTGCTTGCAGCAATTTGAATTGCGGCGCCAGTTTTAGGGTTACGGCCAGTCCGTGCAGCGCGCTCTTTAACACTGAAAGTACCGAAGCCTACTAATGTTACCGAATCACCTTTCTTAAGCGCTTCACCCACAGAAGAAATTACAGCATCCAATGCTTTAGTTGCATCCGCTTTTGAAAGAGAAGCTGTAGAGGCAATGGCGTCAATCAGTTCAGATTTGTTCATAAAGAAATATCCTATATCGTTGTAAAAAAATTGTGTCCTACAAGGGACGTGCGCCCTTTATATCAATGACTTTAAGGCTTGGCAAGCAATACCTGAGCAGAACCTTAGAAATAAGTTGAATATTATTACACATAGTCTAGGGATATAGAATCATATGAGCAATTATTTTTTTCTAATAGAATCCTGCAATGCATTAATATCCTTCGTTAAATTTTCAACTTTCGTTGTCAAATTTTGAATATTTGCGGTCAATTCGTTAATTTCACGGTGTGACGCAAATCCCAAACGAGAAATGGCTTGATTGATACTGTCATCTAAAGCTTTTTCAACTTTATTGCGCGTCCCAGTGACACGCTCATTCACTTTTTCACGGACTTCGTCGACGGCTTCAGTAGTTGTATCAACAATTTCAGTGGTTTTGGATTCAAGCTCTTCGCCCACTTTGACCAAAGAATCAAAAAGTCGAGTACCCTCTTCTTCTGCACGCGAAAAAGCACCCAAACCCGCCAGCCAAATTTGCTGAGTATATTTCCGGAAATCAAGACCAGGTTTACGTCGCGGCTCATCTGACGGCAACGCTTCACCGACCACAGCACTGATCTCGCTTTCTGTTTGTAAAACTTGGTCTTTTGCAGTTTTTTGGTTCATAATTACAAATCTATCCTTTGCATGAATCGTGCTGATTAAAGGCGCCCGTCACATTTTTAGATCAAAAAAATGCTCATTAAACACAACAAGAAGGTAATGCGTCAGTTTGCATGACAAACCCACCCTGAAACCTCAAGATGCAAATACATTATATTGACCGCTGAATTGTAGCATAGACAATTTCAATACGTGTATCGCTAAAAAAAAGCAGAGTTTTATTTTGCAACAATATGAGTCTGATAGACGACTACAGATTACACTCTTGCGCATTCTTGCAAAAAACTGATTAAGTTATGTTAGCGTCAAGAGAAAGCATGTGATATCTTTGGTAGATAGATGAGATTGTTTGACAAAAGTACAACTATGTCACATCAAAAACTAGAATTTGATCAGCCTACTAGGCTTGTATGCTAGCTGACTTTGTTGATGGAGCCGGATGTTCATGGTAGATCGATCAGAGCACTTAAGTCTTGCAGATTTAGTGCAATCCATTGTGCTGATCGTTATTGAAGCATTGTTAACTTTTTTACTCAAATCAGATCAGGAATCAAAAAAACTTGCTCAAAACCTTATCAAGCAACAAGCTTTAGTTGAACTCAGAACACTCTTGCCTTCGATGGTAATATTTGTCACCTTTACGTCGCGCGGAGTACTGCTAGATGCGAAAAAACCGTCACGACCTATTGATGCAGTAGTTACCGCATCATTCAAAGACTTATTGCATAGCTTTATAACCGCACCGGCCTCATCACTAAAAAAAATTGATATTGATGGTCCAGTTGAGCTCATTGATGAACTGAGAGTCCTTATGGGTAGTTTTAACTTACAGCAAATCATAAACCAT
>CAYJTU010000119.1:0-5084 GCA_964373105.1 uncultured Moraxellaceae bacterium
ACACCCCGCCAATGGACTTTATCTTTACCGTTTGTGATAAAGCCGCAGGACAAACTTGTCCCGTATGGCCGGGATTGCCTATGTCGGCACATTGGGGCTTTGAAGACCCTGCCGCGTTTGAAGGGACAGAAGAACAACAGCGTAAATACTTCTTCAATATTTTTCAGCAAATCCGTAATCGCATCTATGCCTTTGCCAGCCTTCCGCTTGCGACATTAGATCGCCATGCCTTGCAATACGAATTAAACAAAATCGGGCAACAGCCTGTAGAGACCGAAGATGCCTGATAACACCTCAACCATCACGATTTACCACAATCCAGCATGTGGCACCTCGCGCAATGTGCTGGAACTAATTCGCAATACGGGCATTGAACCAGAAGTCATCGAATATCTCAAAACGCCCCCAAACAAGTCCACCTTGCAGGGGTTGATTGCTGACATGGGAATCCCCGTGCGCGATGTCTTACGTCGCAACGGTACTCCATTTGATGAGCTTCATTTGGATGACACAAAGTGGACGGATGATGAACTGGTCGATTTCATGTTAAGCCACCCGATTCTAATCAATCGTCCTATCGTAGTGACAGAACTTGGTACAAAACTTTGCCGACCATCAGAAGCGGTTCTCGATATTTTGCCAGCGCCTCAACAGGGTGCTTTTACCAAAGAAGACGGCGAAGCTGTGGTGGGTAAGGATGGGCAACGTGTCGCTAAATAATACTGATCTACCGAATGTCGATACCGCATTGTTTGCGGTGCCAACCAAAGCACACCTTGATAGTGAAGTCTCGCTTGATCATCCACCCCGTTTATTGATTTTGTATGGTTCGCTGCGTAAGCGCTCCTATAGCCGTCTATTGGCCTTGGAAGCGGCACGTTTGCTAGAATCGATGGGCTGCGATGTCAAAGTGTTCCATGCGGACGGATTACCACTACCTGATGGTGAGCCTGATACGCATGAGAAAGTCAAAGAGCTTCGTGAGCTTGCGATCTGGTCTGAGGGTATGGTTTGGTGCTCCCCAGAGCGCCACGGCGCGATGACGGGCATTATGAAGGCACAAATCGATTGGATTCCCTTATCTTCGGGTGCGGTACGTCCGACACAGGGTAAAACTCTTGCATTGCTACAAGTCAGTGGCGGGTCGCAATCGTTTAACGCGGTCAATCAGCTACGGATTCTTGGCCGCTGGATGCGGATGTTTACCATCCCGAACCAGTCTTCAGTCCCTAAAGCATTCTTAGAGTTTGATGAGGCGGGTCGTATGTTGCCCTCGGCCTATTACGACCGCGTCGTCGATGTGATGGAAGAATTAGTGAAGTTCACCTTACTCCTACGTGGACGCAAAGACTACTTGGTAGACCGCTATTCTGAACGCAAAGAGACCGCCGAAGAGCTATCCAAACGGGTCAATCAGACCAGTATTTAAACCCACCTATTTTGTATTTATCGATCTTGATTTAAGGAATGATTATGAGCAACAAAGTCACCAACGTACTCGTGCTGTGCACAGGCAATTCAGCACGCAGCATCATGAGCGAAGCACTGATCAATGTGCTTGGCGAAGGCCGTTTCCATGCGTATAGCGCAGGCAGTCAACCGATGGGTAGAGTAAACCCGTTTGCCGTTGAACAAGCCAAAACGATTGGTTATGCAACCGAAAACGTGCGTAGCAAAAGCTGGGATGAGTTCTCTCAACCCGATTCACCAAAAATGGACATCGTAATCACCGTCTGCGATAGCGCAGCAGGTGAATCTTGCCCATTGTGGCGTGGTAGCCCGATCAAAGTACATTGGGGCTTTGCTGACCCGTCACACGTTGATGGCACTGATGAAGAGAAACGTCAGGCGTTTGCGCATACCTTTGATGAGATTCGCCAGAAGATTACCCAGTTAGTGAACTTGCCGATGGATACGCTCAATCAGGAAGAACTGACTGCAGCACTACAAGCTATTGGCGAGAGCGACGCATAATGCACCACGTCTCATTGAATCGTCGTTTGGTCGCTGAACTACTTGGCACTGCGTTCTTGTTAGCAGTTGTAGTTGGTTCAGGCATCATGGGTGACAAATTATCGGGTGGCTCAGTGGGGTTGGCGTTACTTGCCAACTCACTCGCAACAGGTGCTGGATTGTTCGCATTGATCTTAATGTTTGGCTCGATCTCAGGCGCACATTTCAATCCAGCCGTTAGCCTGTATGCCGCGATGGAAGGCCACATCACTAATCGCGAAGCGGCCCTCTATACGGTCGTCCAAATCATCGGTGGTGTACTGGGTGTTTACGCAGCACACTTCATGTTTGCTGTACCTGTCATCGAAGTATCTCAGCATGTGAGAACGGGTGCTTCTCAGTGGTGGAGCGAGTTTGTTGCAACCTTTGGCTTGCTTGCCGTCATTATTTCAACCTCTCGCAGCAGTCATGAAAATACACCTGTTGCTGTAGCGGCATATATCACGTCAGCGTACTGGTTTACCTCATCCACTTCGTTTGCGAATCCAGCGGTCACGATTGCTCGCACACTGACGGACACGTTTGCAGGAATTCGTCCAATGGATGCGCCGTACTTTATCGTGATGCAGATTCTAGGTGCGGTTGCAGCGGTTGTAGTCTTTCGATGGCTTTATGTAGTTACACATCAAGCTAAGACCTAATCAATATCTTATCAAATCAACAAATATCATCCTTACTGTCCAAATAGTAGAGACGACAAGTTCATGATAACTCTCAGTAGTAGTTTTTGCTTGCATATAGGGTTGCAGTGTTCACGGGTTTTATTTCCTTTTTGAGAGAATTTGATCAGAGGCTTGCATAGATAAATTTTTATGCAAGCCCGATAAAAAAATGAATAATTAAAACTACTTAGCAATAGAAATTGCGGTCACGACCTTCTTTTTGCCTTCATCCTTCAGTTCAAAATTCACTTTCTGACCCACTTTCAATCCCATCAAAAGCTTTGGATTAGCCACCTTAAAACCCATATTCATTGGTGGCCAGTTCAACTCTTTGATCGCTTGATGATTAAGGGTAATCATATTTGCCTTGGCATCAATGCTTTTTATGACACCAACGCCATGAGCCACTTTTCCACCTGTAGGTGACTTCATTTTCATGTTGCCCATATCCATGCCGTGCATAGACCCTGAATTTGATGACATTGGCATCTTGCTCATGTCCATGCCTTTCATACTGTCATCAGCTAGAGCGGACAATGAAGCACCCAGCATAAAGGTAGTCAAAACAGAAATCGTAAATTTATTCATCGCAACATCCTCTTAAGTAATAAAAACAACAGGGGGACAACATTAGGCCTTGTCAGCCTTTTGACCCCGTCTGCGCAACAAGCGATACGCAGCGGGAATAACAAACATCGACAATAAAGGTGCAGTGATCATGCCACCGACCATGGGTAGGGCAATTCGACTCATCACTTCTGAACCTGTGCCACTGCCCCAAAGGATGGGGAGCAGTCCAGCCAGAATGACCGCTACCGTCATCGCTTTGGGACGAACTCGCAGTACCGCGCCAGAACGAATGGCATCATCCAGATCTTGTTGATTAAGCGGCGTGTTTTTTGATTGAGTCTCAGCATGAACGATGGCTTGTTTGAGGTAAAACAGCATCACCACCCCAAACTCGGCGGATACCCCTGCCAGTGCAATAAAGCCCGCACCCGTTGCCACCGATAGGTTGTATCCAGCAATATAGAGAAACCAAACGCCCCCTACTAATGCAAATGGCAACGTCACCATGATCAGTAAGGCATCTTTGATGTCTTTAAAAATCAGATACAGCAGGACAAAGATAATCAGCAAGGTCGCAGGAATCACCAGCTTCAGTCGTGCATTGGCTCGTTCTAAAAACTCGAACTGACCTGAATAAGTGATGCTCATACCCGCTTTCAGTTGCACTTGCTTGGCGACTGTTTGACGTAAATCAGCCACTACCGAAGATAAGTCGCGCGCGCGAACATCGATATACACCCAGCCTGTAGGACGTGCATTCTCACTCTTGAGCATGGGTGGGCCATCACTAATGCTGATATTGGCAAGTGTGTCCAGAGTGATCTGTTGACCACTATTCGTCAGGATCGGTAGATTGCGCAGTCCTTCCAGCGAGTCTCGAATCTCACGCGGGTAACGGACATTGATTGGATAGCGCGCGAGTCCCTCAACTGTTTCTCCAACATTCTCTCCACCGACAGCGGTGGAAATGACTGTTTGTACGTCGGCAATGTTGAGTCCATAGCGCGCAGCCGCAACGCGATCAATCGTCACATCGACATAGCGTCCGCCTGTCAGTCGTTCAGCCAGCGCAGAACTGACCCCAGAGACTCCTTTGGCCACCTGTTCAATTGACTTGGTCACTTGGTCTATATCGGCAAGACTGGTTCCCGATACCTTGATGCCAATCGGACTTTTAATCCCTGTGGCGAGCATGTCGATACGGTTGCGAATTGGCGGCACCCAGATATTGGTCAGTCCCGGCACTTTGACTACGCGATCCAGTTCATTGATCAATTTGTCTGGAGTCATCCCCGCGCGCCATTCTGAGCGCGGCTTGAATTGAATCGTGGTTTCAAACATTTCCATTGGTGCAGGATCAGTGGCACTTTCGGCGCGCCCTGCTTTACCAAACACAGTCGCCACTTCAGGAACAGTTTTAATCAAACGGTCGGTTTGCTGTAATAGCTCAGACGCTTTGGCAACTGATATGCCAGGCAAAGCAGACGGCATATACAACAAGTCGCCTTCGTCCATTGCAGGCATAAACTCACCGCCCAACCGACTGATCGGCCACAGACTGGTGAGCATGACGATGAAGGCCACCAGCAGTGTGGTCTTAGGACGGCGCAATACCACATCCAATAGTGGGCGATAGATACGGATTAAACCGCGATTAAGAGGGTTCTTCTGCTCACTGGGCAGCTTGCCGCGAATCCAATAACCCATGAGCACAGGTACTAAAGTAATCGACAAAAGTGCCGCCCCAGCCATCGCATAGGTTTTGGTAAATGCCAGCGGCGCAAACAAACGACCTTCTTGGGCTTGCAGGGTAAAAATGGGAATGAACGATAGCGTGAT
>CAYJTU010000119.1:5094-7427 GCA_964373105.1 uncultured Moraxellaceae bacterium
CGTGATGATCAGCAAACAAAAGAACAATGCTGGCCCAACTTCACTGGCTGAATTGGCAATGATTGTCCAACGTGCCTCACCTTGTAAGGTTTCATCAGGGTGTTCATGTTGCCAAGCTTCAATCTGCTTATGGGCGTTCTCAATCATCACCACAGCGGCGTCCACCATCGCTCCGATGGCAATGGCGATCCCGCCCAGTGACATAATGTTGGCGTTAATGCCTTGGTAGTGCATGGCGATAAAAGCGATCAATATGCCGAGCGGTAAGGAAATGATCGCAACCAATGCCGAGCGAAAATGCCAGAGAAATAAGGCACAGACCAATGCCACGACAATAAACTCTTCCAGTAACTTGTGGCTTAGATTGTCCACCGCACGGTCAATCAGTTGACTGCGATCATAAGTGGTGACGACTTCAACACCAGCAGGCAGGCTCTTTTGAAGCTCATCCAACTTGGCTTTGACAGCAGAAATCGCCTCACGTGCATTTTTACCTGCCCGTAACACAATGACGCCGCCGACCACTTCACCTTGGCCATTCAGTTCAGCAACGCCACGGCGCATTTCTGGCCCAAGCTGAATGGTGGCCACTTGTCCAAGCGTTACGGGGATACCATTGGCAGCAGTGTTGAGCGGGATGTTGCGGAAATCATCCAGTGTTTTAAGATAACCTGATGCGCGCACCATATACTCAGATTCAGCCATTTCCAGTACCGAACCACCCGTTTCTTGATTGGCTTTCTGAATGGCATCAATGACTTTATTCAGTGGGATTTGGTAGGCCGCCATTTTGATAGGATCAAGGACGACCTGATATTGCTTGACCATCCCGCCAATGCTGGCGACCTCCGCCACATTGGATAGACTTTTCAGCTCATATTTTAAAAACCAATCTTGAATGCTGCGTAGCTGAGACAGATCATGTTGCCCCGTTTTATCCACCAAGGCATATTCATAGACCCAGCCAACACCCGTTGCATCAGGGCCGAGTGAGGTCTTGGCGGATGCAGGCAGGCGACCTTGCAGTTGATTGAGATATTCCAGCACCCGCGAACGCGCCCAGTAAAGATCGGTTCCCTCATCGAAAATGACATAAACAAAGGAGTCGCCAAAGAATGAGTAGCCACGGACGGTCTTCGCTCCGGGCACCGACAACATGGTGGTGGTTAATGGATACGTCACCTGATTTTCAACAATTTGTGGCGCTTGACCGGGATAACTGGTGCGGATGATCACTTGCACATCGGACAAGTCTGGCAGCGCATCAATCGGTGTATTTTTAACTGCCCAGACGCCCCATGCTGTGATAAACAAGGCTGCTAGGAGTACCAAGAAGCGATTGGCAATCGATCCACGAATAATACGGGCAATCATGGTTGACTCCCCTGCATAGAACCGTCCGTAGTCTTTGTCAAAGCCGCAATAACATAATCATCTTTGACTTGGTTAAAGCCGAAATTGACTTGATCACCCACCTTGAACCCAGCGGCGATCTTCGCGTCAGGCAACTTAAACGTCATGGTCATGGCACCCCAGCCGATAGCGGGGATAGGGTGATGCGAGATTGTAATGTCGTCAGTGGTAATCGACTCGACCTTACCAATGCCTAAATAACGGGGGGTCGTGGACGCTGTCATTATTACCGAAGTCGGCTTACCCGAGTTCATCTGCGCAAGTACGCCTTGTAAGCTCGCTTCGGAATCAATCAAGAACTGTCCCGAGGCAACCACCTTCTGACCTGCCTGTAATCCGCTTAATATGGCGATCTGACCATTCGCGGATTGTCCTAACTCCACTTGCACAGGTTGGAAGTGACCGCCCTCTAAAGCCAAAATAACGACGTTGCGTGTTCCTGTACGGATCACAGCTTCTTCTGGGATGAGTAAATGAGTTTTGTTATTGCCCATCTGCAACTGCACTTGCGCAAACATGCCCTGTTTTAATTGCCCGTTTGGATTCGGTAACTCAATCCGTACTCGCAGTGTTCGACTGTCCATATTGATGTCTGGTAATACGGCAATGACTTTACCTTGAAATGTTTCACTCGGATAAGCCGTTAAATGCGCGGTTATGGTGCTGCCAACTCGAATTCCACCAGCTTGCGCTTCTGGCACAGCCGCTTCCAACCAAACGCTGTCCAATCCATTAATCTTTGCCAGTGTTTGACCTGTACTCATCGTCATGCCTGAGCGCACATCAAGGCTTTGAATCACACCGCCGATGGGGGCTGATAATGTGATCGTTGCTTGTGGTTGCCGAGTTTTAGCAACACGGGTAATCAAGTCAGCAGGCATACCAAGCAACAGTAGTCGTTGTTTCGCAGCATTAATGAG
>CAYJTU010000119.1:7437-11390 GCA_964373105.1 uncultured Moraxellaceae bacterium
GAGTGACTGGTCGCCCATCTGAAGTACAGCGAGATACTCAATCTGAGCTCCCGCCCAATCTGGTACGAGCAGTTCGGCAATCGGCGCACCTCGCGCAACCACATCCCCTGTGGCACGGGCATAAACTCGTTCGACAAAACCATTGCTGCGGGTTTGCATCACCGCAACCAGACGATCATTCAGTTGAATTGCACCCGTCACAGTAATCCCGTCATTGAGCACACCTTGAGTAACCTGAACCACGCGAACACCTAAGTTCTGTGTGATGCTAGGATCAATATTGATTCCAGTCTCACTGGGAGCACTTGTATCACTGCCACTGTCTGCGTATTTGGCAACCAACTGCATATCCATAAACGGCGACTTGCCCGGTTTATCAAAATGCTGGTCAGGCTTCATTGGGTCATACCAATACAATACTTTGGCATTACTTTGAGTGCCACCTTGAGCCATATCTGACATCTGTTGCATGTGTTGATTAGCGTACCAATATCCCGCACCACCTCCCACGCCGAGAGCCGCACCAATCGCAACCGCCATCACTGCTAATTTCATATGTTGATGCTTCATTTGATGATTGCTCCTTGTTGGTCATCATCACTACCACCGCCATAGGCGTAATAGAGCTGTGCTGCTGTGACAGCACGCATATTTTCAAGGGTGATGATTTTGAGACGTTGTTCAATGAGTTCACGGCGAGCCGTAAATACCATGCTGAGGTCAACTTTGCTGGCTTGATAGCTGGCAAGTTGCAAATCAACTTTTTGCCTTGCAAGGGAAAGACTGGTGTGATTGGCTCGATCAAGTTGTTGATTGAGCGCAGCATAATCCGCCAAATCGTTTTCCAGCACGTTGGTGTGATCACGTAGCATGACTTCGCGCCGCGCATCAATATCCGCTTGTTCAGACATTGCGGCAGCAATCAACGGATCGACACGATGCGAGGTAAAGATGGGAAGTTCAAAGGTCAGTTGCACGCCGATCATATCGCCGAACTGTGGTGCGCGATGGTAATAACCAAACTCAACGCTCATATCCGATTTTTTAAGTGACCGTGCTTCGACTACTTTAGCATCAGCCAGTTGCGACTCTGCGGCAAATGCTTGTAACTCTGGGTGGTGGTGTAAATGCTGGTGCAACTGTTCCTCATTAATCGGCAGTTCGGGTGCGTCTTGAGTCAGTATTTGATCATTGTTGCTACTTGATTGCGTCCCCAAATAGCGGCGCAATGCTGATTTCGCTTTGCTTAGATCACGATTTAAGTCATCCCGTTGATCTTCCAGTTGCGCAGCTTCCTGCTGAGGCAAGACTGCATCCGCTACTTGACCGCGAGCCGATGCAATTTGAGCACGGACGGTTTGAGCGAGAAGTTTATTTTCTGAGAACAATGAGTCGAATAACGCAATTTTGCGCTCTAAGTAGTAGCGGTTAAACCACGCAACAGCGGTACTTTCTCGCAGTTTTAGCAGGGCAATGGGTCGCTGTGCTTGGGCAATGTCGACCGTGGCTTTGCTCACACCGACTTGCGCCCGTCGTTTAGCGGAATTTGGAATATCTTGCATGATGCCAATATTCGACATCGTCATGTTATACCTATTTAATTGCCCAGCCTCATCACCTGTTACGGGGAAGTTGTCGAGACCCGCGTAGACTTTGGGGTTCGGTAATGACCCCGCAGGAATTGATGCTGATTGCGCCGCATCAATTTGGGCGCTGTTTGCTGTAAGTTCAGGCGAATTCTGCTCAGCAAGCGCCAAAGCTGCATTTAATGAGAGTGGTGCTGCATCAGCCGCGCTGGTACTAAACACCAGCGCAACAGGCAGCATTAGCCGTACAGACCTATGCCAGATCGATGTTACAAAAAATGGAGACATGCTCTCATTCCCTAGAATAGACACACGCAGGCGCGTGCAAATGGCTTAAAGGCTTTACTGCCGATAAACCTCTAAATCGATAGGTGAATTAAAGCGCGCTTGGGGGTCGCCACAATCCAAATAGATCAGGCGTAGGGAAAAACTGAGGCGGGTGTAGTGTGATTTGCTGTGCAACAAGGTACTGAGGTTTTAACAGCCCCGCGATCATAAACGATGCGGGATAAGCTAACTGCACGTTATACATCACACAGTCTTGTCCAGACTTGCACAGAACGTTATGACGGGCATGCGATTTATCGACCTTCTGACAATCCATGCCTGACATGTCTGGCTGATCCATCATCATTGCCGCATGCTCCGCCTCCGCCTGCATTTGTTGCATCGCGCATGGGCTATGGACGGACATCGCAACTGCTGCCGATCCTACTGAGAGGATAGCAAGTGACAGAAAGCATGTGAATATCAGTCGTAGAGTGCGCATGCTTTTATACTATCCCTATCCCCATTGTTTGGCAACAAGCTGGTCAATCGGCATACCATTCTACCTAGAGATAAGCTGTGGTTGATCACTTTTAATATATAACCCAGCCTTTACGGATGCTGGCAGCAATCCCGCTGTTGCTGAATCGGTGGGCATTTCACTGAACCGAACGAACAGAAAACACAGCAGTCGCCTAGATTCGGGCGCAGCAACGCGTTACAGCCCTCACATTTGTAATAGAACTGACAAGCATCCGTCGGCATAGTTTCCTGCTTAGTAAAACCACAATGCGGACAGGTCAATATTGACTCAAGAATAACCGTATTCATCGTGGTATCACTCCCGCACTGTAGATGGATAGCCAGCGTTCGTGGTCGCTTTAGTCAGTTCGTTTAGCTTAGACTTGTCTGAATCGTAAGTGACTGTGGCTGTTTTCTTATCAAAATCAATCTTGACGACACTTACACCAGACACTCTTTCAAGTGACTTTTTAACTGTAATTGGACAGAGTTGACACGTCATATTCTGTACATCGAGCGTGATCGTTTTTGGGCTGGCTGCCAGCACAGCAAGAGGCAGAGCGGCAAGTATAGTAATCAGTAGTTTACGCATGACTAACTCCTTTTTAGTAAAATAGCGGTGCCAACGACGGCACAGCCAATAAACCCATTAGTAAGACAGTAACAATCCAGAATGTGAGTCGTTGTCGTTTGATTGTGCGTGGGTCAGCGCAAGGTGTACCTAACTCACAGGTTGGCGGCACCAAATAGAGTTTGCGAAAAGCTAACCAGAGGAATAAAAGCGTTAATCCGATGAATAGAGGGCGGTATAGCTCCATTGCGGTTAAATTGCCTACCCATGCGCCGCTGATGCCGAGCGCGAGTAGTATTAATGGTCCAACACAGCATACCGATGCGACAATGGCGGCTATTATGCCAGCGAACAGCGAACATTTTCTGGTGAGGAGCTTCATTCCTATTTCCTAAAATCGAGTTGCTTACGTGCTATTATAAATTCCGTACCTAAGTACAGAGTCAAGAGGGAGTAGATAGTGGTAGAATTAACGATTGGTAAACTGGCACAAGCTGCTGGGGTAAACATCGAGACTATTCGCTACTACCAGCGGCGTGGGTTGCTCATTGAACCAACTAAGCCCATGGGCGGTCATCGTCGTTATACATCCGAACAAGCAAATCGTGTTCGCTTCATTAAGCGCGCACAGGCACTTGGCTTTACCTTGACTGAAATTAGCAAGTTGTTGACGCTAAATCAGGGGTGTTGTGATGAAACGTCCGCACTGGCTACTCGAAAGCTAGAATTAATTAAACAAAAAATAGCTGATCTTGATGTTATGCGACAGGCACTTGAAGGCTTGGTACAGCAGTGCAAGACGGGCAAAGACAGGTCAAGTTGTCCGATCATCGATGCGCTAATAGGAAGTCTGGATTGAATCCGAAAAAATAGCCAAATACCCTGCTTCGATCAAGCCATTGTAGATGATCCCTCACCATTCTGTTCACCGCCAAGAGAAGCAATAATCGGACAAGGCAAATCTGGGTTTGTATGTACACACTCATTAATAAGCTGTGTGAGTACAG
>CAYJTU010000120.1:0-11189 GCA_964373105.1 uncultured Moraxellaceae bacterium
GGAAAAAACATCTGAATCAGGTCGTAGCCAGAATCGCCGTGTTGAAATTAGGGTGAATCCACCTGCATCAGATCCAGGCCAAGGCTAATCGCAGTGGGTGATGAGCATCGTGCATAGATGTGCGATGCTTTGCTGAAAGACATAAAAAAAACCGATCCAATCGGTTTTTTTTATGTCCTTGATTTACAGATCTCACATCTAAAATGATGTTTGTTTGTATTTAAGTCAGTATTTCGGATGATAAAGTTTTGTCAAAACCTTGATGAGTGATACGATTGCTTATAGTTATCTAAAGTGTCAACGTGAGCGTTGGTTTTAGATCGATAGAATTTGAGTGAAGATAACCAAAAAACAAGATTAAAACGCTGAGGGAAGCTATGCGTCATTTGTCTACTACATTGATATCTATTACAACGATATCAGGGTTACTCGTGCTACCGGGATGCAGCATGATTCAATCCGCACGCGATCATTTACCCTCGATAGGTAGCCTGACCTCAGGTGGAACGGTCAGTGATCCCGGCATTGTTGAAAGTCAAAAACTGCCAAAGCTGGATACGACCAAACCTGATTCAACCTATGACCGATTTAAGCCTCATGGTTTTTCACTGGGAAGCTGGGCTGTAGATCGCTTCAAAAAGAATCAAGGTGAGCTATTTCAGCCAGTTCCAGTCTTGGACCAAAAATTTGCTTTAGTCTATCTCTATCGACCGCACAGTAAGTGGAATGAGCAAGAAATTCTTGCCAATAGTATTTTTATCAATGGCATGCGTTTACCTAGCCTACTCGATAATCATTATTACTGGCTGGAAATGAACCCTGGGGTCTATCGTCTTAAAATCAGCCGTCCTCTCGGCCCGCTCTATTTCCAAAAAGGCACTGTGGTTGATTTTCAGGTTGAAGCTGGTCGGACATATTATCTGCGATATGACGAAGAGAATTTCCGTGGTCATCCCGATCAGGCTCTTGGATTGCTGAGTGCAGGCCCGCTGAACCAAATGCCCGAGAAAGATGGTTTGGCTGAGATTCGTAGCACAACCCTGAAGACACCCGGCTATAGCTTTGTGGATGATCCAGACAAGGCCGTTAAGATTGCATCGCAAGATGTGGCAAAAGGTGACTTTGCTTCCTTTAATGGTCAAGAGGGTAAACCTGTGCCTAAAGCACGCGTTGAAGAAAAACAAGATGTGGTGTTGGGGCGCCCCTTCTCATTCCGTTGGTGGAACCCGTTCTCTTGGTAAAATCAGCATAAAAAAATCCCGCTTTAAAAGTGGGATTTTTTATGTCTTCTAATTCTAGCGCTTACTCATTCACTGAAGTTGAATGCTGCCCGTGGCCTGAACACGGACTTTGCTGTTGCCACTTTGCACCGCTTGTGCAGGAACACCATCGCTGGCTTCGGCTTTAGCCATGCTCATCATCCGTGGATAAGGGCGTGGTTCATCATTACTGCTTGTGATATTCATCTCGACCAGTTCATATTTTCCTGCGCCCCAAGCATTTTGCAGTATGGTTGCGCGCTCACGGAAAATCTTGGTGATGTCGGTCAACAGCTCATTCTCTACTTTCAGGCGTTGTTGTGCTGAAACGGAAAAGTTCACGGCTTCAAGTTGCAAATTGCTTTGTAACTGTGCAATGAGTTCACTGCCTGCTTTGAAATCAGAGGTTTTGAGCTGAATTTCAGCGCGACCACGCCAGCCTGTTAGCTTATTTTTATCATTGTAGATCGGGTAGGTACTTTGGGTGCCGCTGCTCACCTTAACAGCTGGATAAGCCTTCGCAAGATCTAAGGCTTTGTTGACGATGACTGCGGTATCCCGAGCCAAAGTCGTTGGATTGGTATTGTTCAGTTCGGTATAAAGCGTTGCTTGCATTTCGTCGTTCTGTACATCACGACTGGTTTCAGCTTGTAGGTTTACGATGCGGTGATCGCGCGGAGGTTCTGCAAATGTAGGCATACTCGTCACCATTGCGCTCAGTCCTAAGATACTGGCAAGTAGAAAGTTTTTTTGCATGGGCACTGACATAATATCTCGATCCTAATAAGTTTAAACGGCCTGAAATTAATTTTTCCACGTAAAGTCAGTTGATCAGTACAGTGATAACTTTCTGACGTTTATGCAGATGCATCTTCATCATCTTTGGTTTTTGCTTGTTTCTTGACTGCGGGTTTGGTTTTTTGATTGGTGGCCTCCCCAGTTTTTACTTTCTCAGTTTTCTTGGGAGTCACTTTTTTCTCTTCAGTGACTGTTGCATGTGATTTTAAGTACTCACTCGCATAGCCTGCTTCCTGTGTGCCCGGATAATTCTTCAAAATGGTTTTCATCAGAGCAATTGCAACGGGCTGATGTTGATCTACATCAGCCAGTGTCGCGAGACGATAGGTCGCTGCGGCTGCTTTTGCACTTTTGGGAAATTGATTACTGACAATTTTGAAATTGCTTGAAGCGGCAGTGAAGTTTGGCGGTGTGATGGCAAGATTAAATTCACCGAGCCAATAATAAGCATTGGGTACAAAGGGGCTATTCGGATAATCAGTAATAAATTTCTTCATGGGCGCAATTGCCTTCGCGGCGCCGCCTGCTTTATAAGCGTCATAGGCCGCGATATAGGCCACTTTATCGGCTTCATCGCCAGTGGCTGATGCCGTTGGTGCTACATTTGGCACCGTGTTTGCCGGTGTAAGAGTACCGTCGGCAGGTGGGGGCGTGACTGGATTAGGCGTTTGAGCGGCTTGAAGTTTTTTGATATCTTCTTGGCTCTGGGCAATGCGTTGATCAAAATCGGTATAGTGATTTTTGGCTTCTTTTTGCAATTGATCGATATCATTGTCATGCGTTTCGACTTTGCCACGTAGTTCGCGAACTTCATTTTGCAGCTTTTGGATTTGTTGAGTAAGTTGCCAGAGTTGCGAACTCTGCGAGTTATCTACACCTGCCGATGTGGCTGTAGTTAGTGAACGTGATTCAACGGGAATTGCGGCATTGCTCGACATACTGGTCGCGATAATGAGACTGCCGGTAACCCCTAGCCCCAAGGTGAGTCTTGTGACGGCGGTACGTATAGTTAGAGTCGGGCTTGTTTTTTTTAAAGGCGAGTTCACGGTGATGTTTCTCATAATAAAAATCCATATAATCAGGCTGATGAGCCAGAGACTAGCATTAATTCTGTATATATTGCCTTAAAAATGATATCTCTGTGCTTGGACCATCCATGTAGAGGATGATAACGTGACGTTACGTTGCAGGACGTTGATGATTCGTATCGTTTTATAAAGAAAGAAGATGGACATCACTGACGTTCATCATCATTAAGCTGGAATCATATGGCCTTCGCTGGGTGTTGCAAATACTTCAGCGGGCAGCGCGGCGTGACTGAGCGCATTGGCGAGATCGAGCAGGGGTTGATTCATTGCCTCGTCGGTCAGCTGATAGGTCCGATGATGAATGGCAAGAGATTGCTTGGCCTGTAAATCTTGATGAGCCTGTACCGCATCGCTAGGATTCATATGCATTGCATGCATCACTGCTCGAGGCTCATAAGCACCGATTGGTAATAATGCTAAACGCGGTGCCCCCAAACGCTCATGAACCTCTTTAAAGTGATGGGCATATCCGGTATCCCCAGCAAAGTACAAATGATCATCTGGGGTTAATACAGATAGTCCCCCCCAAAGTGCCATATTACTGTCTTTAAGACCGCGTCCAGAAAAATGCTGTGCAGGGGAGTAGACAATCTTGATGCGATCATCTTTATGAAAGGATATGGACTCCCACCAATCTAATTCGATCACGCGCATATGGGGGGGTAAATATTGGCTATTTACAAGACCGGTATAGATAGGCATGCGGTCACGTTTATAAAGCCATGCTAAAGAGGCGATATCCATATGATCGTAGTGATTGTGACTCAATAGCACAGCGTCGATGGGGGGCAGGTCTTCAAGTGCTATGCCTGCTGGGCGTACGCGACGCGGACCTGCAAAAGGTACCGGACTGGTGCGCATAGCCCAGACGGGATCTGTTAGAAAGTTGTAGGGTCCTATTTGGACTAAGACTGTTGAGTGACCAACAAACCATGCCTGCCAGTCGTTGAGCGCCGCATCAGGGCGAGCTTGTGGCAAACCATCAAAAGGAATATTTTCTTCCCAAATAGGCCATTGTGCTTTTTTTCGGTTGATCAACCATTCTGCGACTGTCATCCCTCGTTTAGGAATAGTCCAAGGATGTTTGAAATGCGTTTGAGTTGCATGACTGACTTTAGGACGTTCATAAGCAGGGACAAACCAGCTCTCACTGATACTCATTTCAGTGGGTAACGTCGTTGTCTTATCCGACAATTTTTTTATAAACAAATTTTTAATGTAAAATTTTGGAATTAGGGACTTTGCCATAGAGAGTAGAAGCTCGTTCAAGGAGTCGTAAAAAAATACTGTAGAAAAATTTATAATAGACCATAGCGCATTTTATGAATCATGTCCCGTCTAAATTGCCTAACAAGACTGTAGTAAAATGCATGATTAAGTGGTATTTATGTGACATAAATCACAATTTTATCTTTATTTGTCGCGCCTATACGCATTTTGTTGCTTATGCATGTTTTGATGTATATCAAGAAATAGGCTTGCAAAAATAGTGCATTTCACTATACTAGCTCGCTCAATGGTAGCCCTGCTGGTTACTTCGCAATGTCACTTTGTAAACCCCGCCAGGACCGGAAGGTAGCAACGGTAGCAATTATGATATGTGCCGAAGCTTTGCTAGTGGGGTTGCCACCCATTTATTGATATTGTCTTAGTCTAAAAATTATAAAAGCCAGTCGCGGCTTCAGTTGCAAACAAAAAATCTTTTTTTAGTTTCGGATCAAATCAAAAAGCCTACGATTTTTTTTAAATATCTCTCTTTCGGCTCAAACAACTTATTGCAAACCAATCACGCCGCACTCATTAGACTTTCATAGTGCATGATCTAAAACTGTGCTCAAGTTGTTTAAAGGTTATCTTGTTTGTCTATCAAAGATCTGAAATCCCCAATGTAGCGTTTTTATTTTCCATATCGAGCAACACGCATCTTTATAGAAGTCTGCATGTTAGAATTAATCGTTATTTCATCTTTGCATTAAAAAACAGCGCATCCTTTTCTTTTATTATTTTGCTTGAAAGCGAGCTAAAGCAGCATGTCAAACCAATCGTCTCATCCACAATCACAATATTCAGGTCTGAATGCCCCCCTCATTTTTCCTGAAAAAACGCCTCAGCCTGCTAGTACTGAGCTTGAGCCAGTGCCCACTGCGGTCGTTGTTGCTAGTGTCAAGACTGAGGTCCTGCCTATCGTTGAGCAGACTGCTGAAGCAACAGCGACTGAAATCGATTCAGAGGATGCCGACTCCAGCGGTGGTTTCTTTGGGCGGATGAAGCAGGGACTTGCGAAGACCCGTCGTGGGTTTACCGATGGTGTGGTTAACCTGTTGATTGGTGGTAAAGAAATTGATGATGAACTCCTTGAGGAAATTGAAACCCAACTGTTGGTTGCTGATATCGGGATCGATGCAACACGGACTATCGTTCAGAATCTAACGGAGCGTACCGCGCGCCGCGAATTGATTTATTCCAATGCACTCTATAAAGCCTTGCAAGAAGAGTTAGTGGCACTCCTGGCGCCGCGTGTCAAAGCTTTGCATATTGATCCGAATAAACGTCCTTATGTGATTCTAATGGTTGGTGTGAATGGTGTTGGGAAAACGACAACCATTGGTAAGCTGGCCAAACGTTTGCAAGGCGAAGGCAAAAAGGTGATGTTGGCTGCAGGCGACACCTTCCGTGCTGCTGCGACTGAGCAGCTTCAGGTGTGGGGCGAGCGAAATGACATCGCCGTTGTCTCTCAAGGCAATGGCGCGGATAGTGCGTCCGTCATTTTTGATGCTTTTGAGAGTGCAAGAGCGAAAGGTATCGATGTGTTAATTGCGGATACTGCGGGTCGCTTGCATACCAAAAGTAATTTGATGGAAGAACTTAAAAAGATCAAACGTGTCATGCAAAAAATTGATGCCACTGCGCCGCATGAAATTATGTTGGTTGTCGATGCGGGTACGGGTCAAAATGCTATAAACCAAGTGCAAGAATTTGATTCTGCAGTTGGATTGACTGGTTTGACTATTACTAAATTGGACGGCACGGCTAAAGGCGGGATGCTCTTTAATATTGCAAGCCGTAGCCATGTCCCAATTCGATTTATTGGTGTCGGTGAAAAAATTGACGACCTGCGTCCCTTTGCCGCAAAAGACTTTGTTGCAGCCATGTTTCAAAGTGACGAGTAAGTTCTTGCGTAAAGCGCATGCCTAATAAGTAGCGAATATGTGAAAAAGCTGAGGATTTCCTCAGCTTTTTTTTGTTTTAAAAATGATGAAGCGTGAACATTAGGGTGTAATTTGTGTCAAGTGTAATGGTTGTGTAAGTAAAAGTGATTTGTAAATCAGCAAATCTTATTTTACGACATGAAATATTACCGTCACAATCTTACACGCAATGACGTAAATTCTCACAAAATAAATCACAGAATGGTTGCAAAATTATTATTAATAATTTTTATTTTTTGAATTTGTTGGTTTTTTGAGTTGTCACTTTGTGAGTTTATTGATGTTTAGGTCGTGATAGACGGGTTGTTTTTGAGTTTATATTAAATATTATTTATTATATTTCAATAAATTGGTTGTGCTTCTCGCGGTGTTGTCATAAAGGTTTAATACTTTAGTCTTATAAGATTGCAAAGCAGAAAGTTTTATGTATGATGAGGACGCGAGAGAATTAAATTGTAAGGAAGTTTTAAAGTTGTAACAGGAATTTTTGAATTGTAACTAGATTGTCACAATTTGGTGCCTATACTTAGCGCCAGTTGAAGGTGATTTAACTACTTTTCTCACACAATAACCGTATTTTGATGTCCTTTTGGAGTTTGGAAATGAAAAAGCTACTTCTTGCTACTTTGGTTACCGCTGCATCGATTGGTGCTGCACAAGCTGATGGCCCTACACTTTACGGTAAACTTAACGTTTCTGTTGGTAGCGTTAAAAGCGACTTGAATAACAAGCGTTCTACTCAAGTGGACTCAAACGCATCACGCTTTGGTATCAAAGGTAGTGAAAAACTGTCTGATAACTTAAGCGGGATCTACGGCATTGAGTGGGGTTATAACGTTGATGGTCCTAACGATGGATCAGCTAACGAAACATTTGAATCACGTAATCGTTTTATCGGTTTGCAATATGAAGGTGTTGGCGCGCTGAAAGTTGGTCGCTTGGATACTTACGTTAAAACTGCGCAAAACGGCATTGATGTATTTGATGACTTGCAAGCGGGTAACTTGGACATGAAACGCACCTTGGGTGGTGAAAATCGTGTAAGTAACGTTGTTGCTCTTGAAACTGCTAAATTCAATTTAGATGGTTTTGGCGCACTTCAAGGTAACATCATGCTTATTTCTGGTGAAAAAGCTCAAACCAATCCAGAAAACCTGCCTAAGATCGGCACTACTCCAAGTGTAGATACCACTAATACTGGTGCAAACGGTTCGAACAAGAACAAAAATGGTGTTTCTGCATCAGTTGTATACACCAATAAAGATATTGGTTTGTATACCGCACTGGCTTATGACTCAAGCGTAGTTAGCACATGGAATGCTGTGAGCACATTCCAAAAGGCTCCTGCAGGCAGCATCAACGGTTTCCCTACTGATACTTTACGTTGGATCGGTAGCTTAGACTTGACTAAAGCGGGTATCGATGGTCTGAGCTTAAATGCATTGTTCCAAAGCGCTGAGTTGTCTGATGACTCTGCATTGAAATCTAATCCTAAAGAAACTGCTTATTTAGTGAGTGCTGTTTACAAGTTCCCAGCTTCAGTTTTGGATGGTGTATCAGCTAAAATTCAATGGCAGAATTCAACGACCAAAGATTTGGCAGTTAACGCATCGGATGTGGAAATTGATCAACTTGGTACTGTCGTAGATTACGCATTCAGTTCGAAAACTAAAGTTTATGGTTATTGGGCAAAACGTACACTGAAAAATCCAGCTAATACTGTACCAACTACAACGGGTAAAGACACCGAATATGCATACTCAGCATTCGGCTTGGGTCTGGAACAAAAGTTCTAAGATTGAATCTGTAGTTTAAGTTTTAGTTAAAAAACCCGCATTGATTGCGGGTTTTTTTATGCATGAAAATGTCTGCGTGCCATGATTTATCAATTCAGTGCAGTTAATTGTCACTAAAACAACATATCTTGGTCGCAAGCCTTTGCTTTATCCCCCCCTGATCGTTAAAATTACCCATTAATTTATGATCAGCATGAGTCTTTGTGCTGATCTCGTGTCGAATGAAGCGTGTGGTCAAGTCGCATGTTGCGTCACAAAGAATAGGTAGGATTAGAGTGAGCTTGATGACGAAGTATATTTTTGTGACTGGCGGCGTTGTGTCATCGCTAGGTAAAGGCATTTCTGCGGCTTCGGTCGCCGCGCTTTTAGAAGCGCGCGGTTTAAAAGTCACGATGACTAAAATGGACCCTTATATCAACGTTGATCCTGGAACAATGAGTCCTTTTCAACACGGTGAGGTCTTCGTCACTGAAGATGGCGCAGAGACAGATCTTGATTTGGGTTATTACGAGCGTTTCTTACGTCGTTCGCGGATGACGAAAAAGAATAATTTTACATCGGGTCGTATTTATTCGGAAGTGATTCAAAAAGAACGCCGTGGTGACTATCTCGGTGCGACTGTTCAGGTGATTCCTCATATCACCGACGAAATCAAGCATCGTATCCATGCGGGTGCCGAAGGCTATGATGTCGCTATCGTTGAAATCGGTGGCACTGCGGGTGACATCGAATCCCTACCTTTCATGGAAGCGGTTCGTCAGATGCGTGTTGAGCTGGGAAGTCGTAATTCGCTGCTGATGCATTTGACACTCGTGCCTTATATTGCGTCTGCTGGCGAGACTAAAACCAAGCCGACGCAACACTCTGTCAAAGAGTTACGCTCTATTGGTTTACAACCCGATATCCTCATCTGTCGCTCAGACCACCCCATCGGTGAAGAAAATCGCCGTAAAATTGCGTTGTTTACTAACGTTGAAGAGCGTGCGGTTATTTTGGCAGAAGACTCACCAAGTATTTATCTCATTCCAAAGAACTTTCATGACCAAAAGCTTGATGATTTAATCTGTGAGCGTTTCGGTTGGGATAAACCCCCGGCGGATTTGACGGATTGGAATATCGTGACGGATGCTTTGCTCAACGTTAAAGGTGAAGTTCGGGTTGCGATGGTGGGTAAGTATGTTGAATTGCCTGATGCCTATAAGTCCCTCAATGAAGCGCTGTTGCATGCCGGTATCACTCACCGTATTAAAGTCAATATCGACTATATCGATGCCGAAAGTTTAGAGGCAGGTCAGCCAAATGCGGATCTATCACGCTTAAAACAAGTCGATGCGATCTTGGTGCCGGGTGGATTTGGCGAGCGCGGTACGCAAGGTAAGATGAATGCGATTCAATTTGCACGCGAAAATAAAATTCCTTATTTAGGGATTTGTTTGGGCATGCAATTGGCGGTCATTGAGTATGCGCGTAATGTGGCGGGCTTAACTGAAGCGACTTCTACTGAATTCAATCGCAGTACCACTCAGCCATTGATTGGTTTGATTACGGAGTGGATGGATGAGCGTGGTGATTTGCAAACGCGTCATGATACGTCTGACTTGGGTGGAACCATGCGTCTGGGTGCTCAAAAAGCACTCCTAGAGGCTGGTAGTAAATCATTGGCGATCTATGGTAAGACAGAAATTATTGAGCGCCACCGTCATCGTTATGAAGTCAACAATCGTTATATTCCTCAATTGGAAGCAGCAGGGATGACTGTTTCTGGTTATTCTGCGGATCAGCATTTGGTGGAAATGGTTGAGGTTGCTGATCATCCATGGTTTGTGGCGTGTCAGTTCCATCCAGAGTTCACCAGTTCACCACGCGGTGGGCATCCGTTGTTCGCAAGTTTTGTGGAAGCGGCGATGACCTACTCGGCAGTCCGATTGGCTTAAAGAGTTTGTTAGGTGGTCGTGCGTATGGTGAATCTTTACGCACTATCTACGCCCCCTGAGATAAAAAATTAAGTATTGATCGATGGTATTTCCTTCAGCGTAAATAGGCGACCGATGAGCATGGAATTAAAAGCACAATCACTCATTACTCTTGATCAAATTCGAATTGGCAATGACCAGCCTTTTGTCTTATTTGGTGGAATGAACGTTTTAGAGTCTAAAGATCTCGCTTTTGAGATCGCAGAGACTTACATTGATATTACCCGTCGTTTGGGCATTCCTTATGTTTTTAAAGCGAGTTTTGACAAGGCGAATCGTTCGAGTCTACATTCGTATCGTGGCCCCGGCTTAGAAAAAGGTCTGGAATGGCTTGCTGAGCTGAAAGCCAAATACAATGTGCCAATCCTGACCGATGTCCATGAGCCCTACCAAGCTGCGCCTGTTGCTGAGATTGCTGATATCATTCAGTTGCCAGCGTTCTTGAGTCGTCAAACCGACTTGGTTGATGCGATGGCGCAAACCGATGCGATTATCAATATTAAAAAAGCACAATTCTTGGCACCGCATGAAATGCGCCACATCATGAATAAGTGTTTAGAAGCGGGCAATGATAAGCTCATTCTTTGTGAGCGCGGCTCAAGCTTTGGCTACAACAACCTTGTTGTCGATATGCTCGGTTTTGATACCATGAAGGCTATGAATGTACCTGTGTTTTTTGATGTAACACATGCGCTGCAGACTCCCGGTGGTCGTGCAGATTCTGCAGGTGGTCGACGTGCTCAAATTACAACGCTTGCGCGTGCAGGGATGGCGACCGGTTTGGCTGGACTGTTTTTGGAAGCGCATCCCAATCCTGATGTTGCGAAATGCGATGGTCCATGCGCTCTGCGCATGTCTCAGCTTGAGGCATTTCTCACACAAGTTAAGCAACTTGATGACTTGGTAAAAGGTTTTGCTGTACTCGATACACATTGAGGTAGGGGAAGCCATAGGTGCTCATTTTTATATTCCGAAAGATTATCTATGGTTATGGCTTTCGTTATTTAGCCCTTATTTTTTAAATAGAGTGATCGTTCTTCTTCATGATTCAAATGATCTGCAAAAC
>CAYJTU010000121.1:0-11083 GCA_964373105.1 uncultured Moraxellaceae bacterium
GAAAGGCCAAAAGGGCTTTCAAGCTGAAGAAGTTCGCGCAGTTGACTAATTGATCTTTGGTAGCGAAGTCTTTTAAGGACAACGCTCCCAATATCAACTATCGCTTCTAAATCGGCATTGCCCATGGGTAGTGTCGATTTGGGCGTTTCAATGAACCGAAGTTTGGCTTGCCATGCTTCGGTTTTTTGTTTTGTGACATTTGAGATATAAGTTATGATTTTAAGGGTGTCATTTTTAGATTTATAAAATGATATGACGTAGAATTGTGCGCAACAATAATTTGAATGTATTGCGTATTTATCGTGGTGTATTGGAGTATCAAATATAATGAGTTCGAGTTTCGACTCAGTCGCGTTGCACCCTGAATTACAGCAGGGAATTGCTGATCTTGGTTTTACCCAGATGACGCCGATACAGCAACAAGTGTTACGTTTTACTTTGGCTGGACATGATGCCATAGGTCGAGCACAGACGGGTACGGGCAAAACCGCCGCATTTTTAATTAGTATTATTAATGATTTATTGACGAATCCTGTTGCGGATGAACGCTTTCGTGGGGAGCCTCGTGCTTTAATTCTGGCACCTACAAGAGAGCTTGCACTTCAAATTGAAAGTGATGCGATTGCTCTACTCAAACATACCAAGTTAAGTGTTGTCACGCTTCTGGGTGGGGTTGATTATGATAAGCAACGTAAAGCGCTTGATAAGCGATTTGTCGATATCATTGTCGCGACGCCGGGTCGTTTAATTGATTTTTTAGAACAAAAAGAAATATGGCTTGATCGCCTTGAGTTTCTGGTGATTGATGAAGCGGATCGTTTATTGGATATGGGATTTATTCCCTCCGTGAAACGGATTGTCCGTTTGGCTCCTCCAAAAGCTGATCGTCAAACGCTGATGTTCTCAGCAACCTTTAGCTACGATGTCTTAAATTTGGCGCAGCAGTGGCTATTCGAGCCTGTCACTGTGGAGATTGAACCGGAACAGAAAACGAGTGACCGTGTTAAACAGCGTGTATTCATCGTTGGTCGTCGTGATAAAGAACGTTTGCTTAAAGAGCTCCTTGAATCTGAAACAATTGATAAAGTGATGGTTTTTGCAAATCGTCGTGATCAAGTGCGGAAGCTGTTTGATCGTTTAAAAGCGCAGGGCTATAAAGTTGGTATGTTGTCAGGCGAAATTCCGCAGGATAAACGCATCAAAATGCTTGATCAATTTAAGTCAGGTAAAACACAGATCATGATTGCAACCGATGTGGCAGGCCGGGGTATCCATGTTGATGGTGTAAGTCACGTGATTAACTATACGTTGCCTGAACAAGCGGACGATTATGTCCATCGCATTGGTCGTACAGGTCGCGCAGGTGCTTCAGGGGTCAGTATTAGCTTTGCGTGTGAAGATGATTCTTTCTTGCTTGCCGATTTAGAAAAGGCCATTGGACAGAAGCTTCCACTTGAGCGTCCAGAAGGTTACTGAGAGTCTTCAAAACGACATAAAAAAGGCTGATCAATTGATCAGCCTTTTTTATTGTACCCAAGAAATGTTATGCAGATTTAACAGATGGGGTGTCGGAGTGGCCAGAGAGTCCAGGCCCAATCATGGGCGTCACGTTTTTTGCATGAACAGGTTCGCCGCATTCAGAACACACCATCAGGGGGGTGAACTTATGGCCACATTCTATATGCAAGTATTCAATAGGTGCACCTTTCCCTTGATCCATCCACTTGTCGCCCCAAGTGGTCAATGCAAGCAGAATGGGGTAAAGATCCATTCCTTTCTTGGTCAACCGGTATTCGTATCGCGGTGGTTTTTCGAGATAAGGCACTTTCTTTAGAATCTCGGATTCTACGAGGCGATTGAGGCGTTCAGCCAAAACGTGGCGTGTCATACCTAAGATAGACTGAAAGTCATCAAATCTGCGAATACCGATAAATGCATTGCGCACAATCATCATCGTCCATCGATCGCCAACCACTGACAAAGTACGAGCAACCGAACATGGCATATCGCCTACATCTTGCCATTTCATAAATCGTACTCCTGTCTGATCTGTATATTTTAATCGAATAATCCAATTCTGACTAGTTTTCAAAAAGTAGCGTTTTACAGCTGACGAAGACACTTTAATGGGTTGACTGACCAGAATTCAGTTTATTGGTGACTGGTATGTTTAAACAACTTGGATTGGCAATAAAGCATATCATATCTCGTCTTTCTATGGTTGGTTCTATATTGGAACTAAAATATTTAACCATTTATTAAATATTTTAGTTCCGAGTTTGGCTGAAGTATATTCAAAATTTAAATGCTTCTTTATTTATGCTTTTGCCACAGCAATTTGCATGATCATTTTCTAGGAGTATTTGATGATTAGGGGGAAGCACTGCTCCCCATAATTTATCGAATATAAGTATTGATGCAATCAAATTGATCAGAGAACAAAGAAGCCATGTGTCCCGTCTCGTTTTAATTGCTCAACAAGGCCGTATTCCCAGTTCAAATAACCTTGCATCGCCTCGACAGGGTTATCCGTGCCTTCATAGGGACGACGATAACGGTCAATCCGTGGTGAAGCCAATAAAGTTTCTCCTGACTCAAGGGGCAATCCTGCTGTAATCCATGCTTGAGTTCCGCCAGTCAGTAGATATACCGGTTTATCGGTTAAAGCTTGTAGTTCGCTTACAGCAAATCGTGCCAATAAGCTACTGCCGCAGGTCAATACATACCGCTCAGCTGGGGGTAAAACGTTCAAGATATGGGGCAGATCCCCGCGTAAGGTAAACCAAGCATTTGGGATATGCTGCTTGACATAATTGGCGCTGGTCGTGAAGTCTAAGACGATCGTCGATGGTTTTGCTGCGGCTTCATCCTGTAAAAGCCACTCTTGTAGGGTCGTTGGGCTAACTTCTTTGGCGGGACTTTGCTGTGGAAGTGAGGCTTTCCAAGGCCCGGATTCAGTGAAGTGATCAGTCGAAATTTTGTCAATGACATAGGCATCCCAGCCCATCTGTTTTAACCATGACGCACTCATATTGGCACGCACGCCATCATCATCGACGAGGACAATCCGTGCTCCGCGTACAGAAGCATAGTGATCGGTCTCTTGGACTAATTGACCGCCAGCCACATGGCGTGCTTTAGGTAAGTGTGAATGCTCGAACTCCTCGCTCGTGCGGACATCGAATAAATACGTTGTTCGCTCATGCGCTTTGAGCCATAGATTCAGTGTTTCTAATGAGACGCGACCTACACCTGCTTGCTCTGCAATGTGTTGAGCCCTTTGATGTGCATCTGATTTAGTGGCCTCATTCACGCCGTTAAACGTACGACTTTGCAGGTGTTGTAATGACAGTCCAGCGAGTGTCCAGCCTATCGTACCATTTTGTAGTGCTGCAACAGGGTTTGGAATGCCTGCATTAACCAATGATTGTGCACCGATGATACTGCGCGTGCGGCCTGCACAATTTACGATAATCTGGGTTTGTGGATTCGGCGCTAACTCGCGTGCGCGTAAGACCAGTTCTGCGCCAGGCACATTGATGCTGCCAGGGATATTCATGGTCTGATATTCATCAAAACGTCTGGCATCCAAGACCACGATATCCGCTTGTTGGTCAATCAAGGCTTTAACTTGATGTGCAGTCAGATAGGGCGTATGTCGAACGCTTTCTACAAGTTCGCCAAACGATTTACTCGGGACATTGACGTCCTCAAACAGTTCACCGCCTGCGCTTTGCCAACCCGACAGTCCACCCTCCAGTATGGCTACATCCAGATAACCGAGCTTGTTTAAGCGTTCTAGCGCAATTGCCGCGCGTCCTTCGCCATCATCATAAACGGTAATGGCTGTATCAAGCCTTGGAACACGGGCATAAATTTCTAATTCTAAACGGGATAATGAAATATTAGCGGCAAATAGCGGATGACTCTTAGCGAAAGGTCCTTCTTCGCGGACATCAATTAAAGCGAGTTCTTTCTTCTCAAGTAACGCGTTACGAATGTCGGTGTAGTGACGTGTTTTAATCTGACTCATGATGCAGCATGCTCCTTGGATAAATCCCAAATATTGGGTAATACGCTGTTTGAATATCCTGAGATAAACGTTTTTTCTGTGCCATCAGGTTGATAGGTTGCACGTTTGACTGCACCGATATTGGCGCCGTAAACATGAATACTGATCGAGGTTTGGTCACTATAGGCATTACTGACTTGATGAATGTCTTGTGTATTGGGCGAGACACTTTCGACTTGACCAGCTTGCAGGCGATGGGTGTGGCCCAGTGGTATCAGCGATTGGTCTAGCGCTGATTTTTGGAAATGCTGGGAAAGTTCAGCACCTCGAAGCATACCGATCAGCCCCCATGTGCGATGGTCATGGATGGGTGTTTTTTGACCTGCACCCCAGACAAAACTGACGATCGAAAAGCGCTGAGCAGAATCAACATGTAATAAATATTGCTGATAGCGCTCAGGATCGGGCTGTGCAAAGTCTTCTGGAAGCCAATCGTCATGTGCTACAAGTTGCCTGAGGAGCAGGCTACCTTGTTCCAGTACAATGGCTTCGACGGACTCTTTAGTCAAAAGTTCAGCAAAGTCAGTGATAAATTGGCGTAACCGGGCGTTAAGAGCAGGCTCTGACATTGAAATTTGCTCCTATAGTTCGATGAAAAAGTTGGTTGACTGTCATGGTGTGCTAACGATAATATTTGTTATATGCATTTTTCAACCAACCTATTATGATTATTTCTCATGAAGATAGATGATATTGAGGCATTCGTTGCCGTGATTCGCTGCCAATCCATCAGTCTTGCCGCTGAATCTCTGCAATTGACGCAGCCCGCAATTACACGCCGCGTACAAAATTTTGAAGAAGGTTTGGGCGTCGAATTACTGGATCGAAATACCAAACCTTTAAAACCGACTTCCATGGGTTTGCGGGTTTATGAGAAGTGTCGAGCGGTGCTACGCGAGATTGATACATTGCGTGATCTCGTAACTCAGCATGCTTTGCCTAGCGGTGCATTACGCTTAGGTGTGCCGCAGACAATCGGTGATGCGGTGCTATTGGATGCCTTGAGCGAACTTCGGCAGCGCTATCCCGACTTGCAGGCGAAAGTTGCAACTGGGTGGGGCAGTAATTTGCTGTCCAAAGTTGAGCATGGTGAGCTGGATGCCGCAGCCGTGTTATTTCCTGCGGGGAAGGTCTTTCCTGAAGGGGTGGTCGGTGAATCATTGGGTCGTATGAATCTGGTTGTTGTCGCGGCTAAGGGCGAATGGCCTAAGCGTTCATATCGCTTAACCGATTGCTATGAACGCGGTTGGGTATTGAATCCTGATGGCTGTGGTTTTAGGGCGGGTTTGCAGCGCGCGTTAATTGCAGAAGGGCTGAGTTTACAAATCAATATGGAAACTTTTGGGACAGAGCTGCAATTGGGATTAGTCGCCAATGGCCAAGGCTTAGGGCTAGTGCCTCAACCTTTGCTTGAAGGGAGTCGATACCGGAATCAGCTTGAGATCGTGCCTGTATCTGATTTCAAACCGATCATCGACTTGTGGTTGATTCATCCACGCTATACCGGAAACTTGTATGCACCGATCAGTACATTTGGTCAATTGGTTGTAGATCGCTTGGGAGAGCGTTTACTGCGGATGAATGCGCCAATCGCGGTCTAATTGCTTGCATGGCCAGAGCCTCCTTCTTAGGAGGCTTTTTTCATTAAACGTGAAGAATGTGTCAAAAGTAGGAATTTGAGCATTAGTTATGCTATGAAATGAAGAGCCAGTCTCTGAGGCGCAGTAAATTCTTGAAGGTGCCATCTATCGGGGGGCATGGTTTTTTAATATAAATAAAATTAATAGTAAAATACTTAAATATGCCTGTAATGTTAATTTTGCATATTAACATAGCATAAATACGAATTTAGTTTGAGGCAATTCTACCGTTACTATGACTATAGTCCAATCAGGTACGCCCTTTGTGCTGCCTGTTGTTTTGGTCATTAATTTGTTTTGATTTGGAGCAAAGTACGGCATGAGTCAGCCTAAAACAACCGATTTGCTTTATCCAAGCGCCTTACAGTCATTGTCGCTAAAAAATAAGCCGAAGCCCAAGCGTTCGTTCAAATTGGGCAAGTGGCTTGCCACGCAGTCATGGGTAGATGGACTTCTACGTTTGATTAGCCCACTCGTTTTACTCCTCCTCTGGGAAGCCGCTTCACGGATTGGCTGGTTACCGTCTCAAATCATAGCGGCTCCAAGCTCTATAGGCGGAACACTTTGGAAAATGATTACTGATGGTTCGCTTGCCAGCCATCTCTGGATTTCATTGCAGCGCGCGATGCTTGGATTAAGCATCGGTGTATCGATAGGCACGAGCTTAGCACTGGTTGCAGGATTATCTCGCCGTGGAGAGTTGGCGGTTGACTCTCTGATGCAAATGCTTCGAACACTCCCATTCTTGGCAGTTGTTCCGCTGTTTATTTTATGGTTCGGTGTCGGGGAAACGCCAAAAATTGCCTTGATTGCACTGGGCACGACCTTTCCTATTTACCTGTCCTTATTTTCAGGGATTCGTAATCTGGATTACAAATTGATAGAAGCGGCGAAAACCCTTGAGCTAAATCGTCGTGAAACGATTTGGCATGTGATTCTGCCTGGCGCATTACCGTCTTTCTTTGTGGGTCTGCGATATTCATTTGGGATTAGCTGGCTTGGACTCGTGGTTGTTGAGCAGATTAATGCCACATCGGGGATTGGCTATTTGGTCAATGATGCACGAGATTTTATGCGGACCGACGTCATTGTGATTTGCTTGCTGGTATACAGCGTATTGGGTCTGACGATTGATGCATTGGTGCGTTTGCTTGAACGACGTGCTTTGGTGTGGCGCACGACTTTTGTAGGGAATTAATTCGCAATGACAACATTACATCTAAGTAAAAATATAGCCAAGCCGCCAGCAGTAGAGCTTAAAGATGTCAGCCGTTACTTCGGTGCCAATACCGTTTTGGATGGACTGAATCTGAATATCGCTGCGGGCGAATTCGTGGCGTTACTGGGTCGTAGTGGCTCAGGTAAAACAACCTTACTGCGTGCATTAGCGGGTTTGGATCAAGTTGATGAAGGTGAATTAAAGATTCCCAATGCCCGAGCCGCCGTGTTTCAAGAACCACGCCTGATGCCTTGGAAGCGTGCATGGCGCAATGTGGCATTAGGCGTCCGCCATGCAGATGCTGCCGAGAGAGCACATGCTGCACTCGCTGAGGTGGGATTGACTCAGCGCGCCAATGCGTGGCCAAGTACTTTATCTGGTGGCGAGGCTCAGCGTGTCGCTTTGGCACGTGCTTTAGTCCGTGAGCCTGAGTTATTGCTTCTAGATGAGCCCTTTGCGGCGTTGGATGCGTTAACACGAATTCGTATGCATCAACTGATCATTCAGTTATGGCAAACCCATGCGCCAGCAGTGTTACTTGTAACGCATGATGTGGATGAGGCGGTATTGCTCGCGGATCGTGTCTTGGTTTTGGCAGATGGTCGAATCGCAGAAGAGCTTGTGATCAATCTACCGCGTGCCCGTGATGTCGCGACGCCAGAGTTTCAGCAGCTTCGTCGCAAATTATTATCACGGTTGGGTGTGGAGTTGCCGCCCATCACGATCAATACGGGCTTAAGTCTACAAGAAGCATTACCTACAGGAGCATAATGGGTATGACACATTTAGCAGATATTCAAGCCGGAAATGCAGCGCCCATCATTACGGATTCAGTTCACTATTTAGATTCCAGCGAATTCACGGTATTGCTCGATCGGTTAACGCATGAATTTGCAGAAACTGCGGCTGACTTTGATCGTGACAGTCGTTTTCCTCATGAGAACTTTGCACGTCTGCACGAGCATGGTTTATTGGCGCTGACTGTCCCTGTGGCGTTGGGTGGCTATGGTGCCACTTTGGCGCAAACACGACGTGTGGTCAGTGCAGTCGCGAAAGGTGAGCCGTCAACGGCTCTGGTTTTGGTCATGCAGTATCTACAGCATTCCCGTTTGCAGCAGAACGAGGCTTGGCCGTTGTCACTACGCGAGCAAGTTGCCTTAGATGCGGTAAAGGAGGGCGCTTTGACCAATGCATTGCGTGTGGAGCCAGAGCTGGGGACGCCAGCACGTGGCGGGTTGCCCAAAACGCTCGCCAAGCGACATGGTGAGGGCTGGCTGTTGAATGGTCATAAGATATATTCCACGGGGATTGCGGGGTTAACATGGCTTACTGTGTGGGCGCATTCGGATGAAGCTGAGCCTCGAGTCGGGTCATGGCTGGTACATCGTGATGCGCCAGGAATCAAGGTTATAGAGACCTGGGATCATCTGGGCATGCGTGCAACCAGTAGTCATGATGTGATTTTTGAAGATGTCTTTGTCCCTGAGCAATATGCTGTCGATGTGCGTCCAGTCGGCAATGAACGCACTTCAGAGTTGGATACGAAAGGCGTGCTTTGGCTTAGTGTGCTGTTGTCATCCATCTATGATGCTGTGGCTCAAGCGGCTCGGGATTGGTTTGTGCAGTGGTTGCAGGAGCGCGTCCCAGCAAATTTAGGCGCATCGCTTGCAACTTTGCCACGCTTCCAAGAAATCGTGGGTAGAATTGATGCATTACTTTTAAATAACAAGATCTTATTGGATGCGGCAGCGGCGGGTCAAGTGCCCCTAGAGTCAGCGGCTCAAATCAAATACCTTGTTACAGGTAACGCAATTAAGGCAGTGGAAGAGGCGATTGCCGCAACTGGAAATCCAGGACTATCACGGAAGAATGCTTTAGAGCGACACTATCGTGATGTGCTATGCAGCCGCATCCATACGCCGCAGAATGATGCCATTTTACTGGCAGCTGGTCGTGCCGCACTCAGCGGAAAACCGCGTGGAGCTGCGGTATGAGTGGTCTTGCAGCGATCAGGATTGCTAGCCAGCTCGACGCGACGTTCTCTGAGCTGCTCCTCAAAGTGTTCAATGATGCTGAACAGCCAACTGATGTGGCCATTCAAACCATAGCACGAGGGGGTTATAGCCCTGCCGTGGATGCGCGTGTCCTGTTAGCCGCGCCCGCAGCATGGTCACATGAGCCGCCTCAGGGGTGGCCGTTTAATTTAAAGTGGATTCATCTAATTTCGTCTGGCATAGATGCGTATCCAAAATGGTTGTTTAATGGACCTGTGGTGACCTCATCGCGAGGAACAACAGCAATACCCATTGCCGAATTTGCACTGGCATTGATCTTTGCCGCAGCCAAGAACATCCCAGAGATTTGGATAGACGGACCCGATCAGTGGCAACGCCGATCTTTACAAACCGTAGCTGGGCAAACGTTAGGCATTTTTGGCTATGGTGCAATCGGTCAACAACTGGCAAAAAATGCGTTGGCGCTGGGCCTAAAAGTCGTTGTAGTACGCAAAACCAATCAACCCATTGATATCGCCGGTGTACGTGTCGTGTCTGATATTAAGGCACTCTTTGCAGAGTCTGATCATGTGGTCTTAGCTGCACCTGCCACGCCTGAAACACATCATATCGTCAATCGTGATGTGCTTGCGGTGGCTAAGCCCAATCTGCATCTCGTGAATATTGCTCGCGGTTCGTTGATTGATCAGGATGCGCTGCTGGCATCCCTGACTGAGGGGAAAGTTGCGCGAGCAAGCTTGGATGTCACCACGCCAGAACCCTTGCCAGAATCTCATCCGCTATACAGTCACCCCCGGGTTTTTCTTTCACCGCATACCTCAGCGACGACGACGGGTATCTATGAGCGTGTTGCTGAGCAGTTTGTCGGCAATTTTCATAAATTTAAACATAATCAACCACTCGATAATGTTGTTGATATCGCACGAGGCTATTAGAAATGGGTTCAGTTGTCACCCCACCATCAACCCAATTTACAACCGATCCAGCATCGCCCCCGCGTATCCAGCCACAGGCCTATGGACTGGCACGCGACGGTGATCACGTGATTCGTTGGGAGCATCCACCGCAGCAAGCCAGTGTGGAATTGGAACGTTTATATCGTAAACAGCGCTTAGCTGCTTCCTTTCGCTTGTTTGCGCGTTATGGTTTTGATATGGGCGGAGCGGGGCATATCACGGTTCGTGATCCTGAATTAAAAGATTATTTTTGGGTCAATCCTGTCGGGGTTCATTTTTCGCAGATTCGAGTCTCTGACCTACTATTGGTCAATGACCAAGGAAAAATTGTTGAAGGTCAGGGGTCACTGAATCAAGCTGCCTTTACGATTCATGCCGCGCTCCATGCTGCACGCCCAGATGTCGTTGCGGCTGCACACGCCCATTCTTTATATGGTAAAGCATGGTCTAGTCTTGGGCGCCTGCTTGATCCACTCACTCAAGATGCTTGTGCATTTTATGAGAATCATGCGCTATTTAATGACTACACGGGTGTGGTTCTCGACTTGGATGAGGGACAGCGCATCGCGCAAACACTTGGTTCACATAAGGCATTGATTCTACAAAACCACGGTTTATTAACCGTCGGCCGTACTGTGGAGGCCGCAGTTTGGCGATTTATCGCACTGGATAATGCCGCGCATACGCAGTTGTTGGCTGAGGCTGCGGGTACACCCATTCCGATTCCAAAGGATGTTGCCAAACTGACTGCAAGCCAAGTGGGTACTGAGTTTGGCGGCTGGTTTAGCTTCCAGCCACTATGGGATCGCGTTGTTGCCGAGGAACCTGACTTCTTGCTCTAGTTTTGGTTGCGCTAGGATTAATGTTTATATTTGATGAATGGAAAAATGACGCGATGAATAGACGGGAAGTATTAGGCGGCTTCGCTGCTTTAAGTGTATTGGGTTTGGCGGGTTGCTCCAAATCATCAGAGTCGAAGGCGCAATCTGAATCTGATTGGGGCAATCTGACGTTACATGTAGCCACCTATAAGGGTGCTGCACGTGATTACATGACGGAAGCGGGTGTCAAGCCACCGCCTTATGCCGTGAAATATGCGGAACTGGGTGGGGGTAATCTTACCTACGAAGCGATTGCCAGCGGCACGGTTCCATCGGCGCAGGCGCCTGAGATCGGTTCCG
>CAYJTU010000122.1:0-11078 GCA_964373105.1 uncultured Moraxellaceae bacterium
GCTTAGGCCACAGCAAACGTTTAGAAACATCACAGACGATCAGAATGGTCAATCGAATCCGTTCAGGGGGGAGCACATGCACCAAGTGATCGATACGCTCTCGCGACTCAACATGAAACACAATCTCCAGCAAATCCCCTTCATCTTTAATTGAAGCCGCAACTTCTTGCACCACCTTGTCGGGTAGCAGCCCAACAAACCGTCCCATGGTCATAAAATCTCGACGTGCAAGCAACACTTCAGAGATTTCCACAATCTGTGGAATGGGCAGTAAGCGCACCAACTCTCGCGCCACCCGTGGATCAAAGCCCATTGCAACATCCGCCATAAATTCAGCCGATAGATGCTTGGCAATATCGGCAACGCGCCAAGCAGGCAGCTCACTGGCGACACGTGTCGCAAGTGTGGCACCAATCCAAAATCGTACCAAGATAACGGACAGAAAAACAGGAAACCAGCGCACCCATGCTGCAAACCAACGAAACAACGGGCGCTGCTGATCAAACACACGATCTGTCAATGCCGTTCTAAAATGACGCAAGGCTTCAGGGGGAATGTCGGTTAAAAATCGGATCTCATCGATAGGGATATCTAATTTGTCGGCAAGTTTACTCAACTCAGCTTGGGCAGCAAGACGGCTCATGGCTGGCTCCTCACAGGTCCACGCTTTACTAAGCGCCGCAGCAGTAAAGGGCGCAGTAACCATGGAATCGCCTGATATAAGGCCGTATTCAGTTTCTCATCCTCATGATCACACACCGCTGCAACCTGCGTCGCTAACCATGACAGTTGTTCTGCAGATAAATGCGCGAAAGCAGCCAGGCTTTGCGGTGGCCGACGTAATTCCGCAGCGAGTTGCTTGAGTGCTTGTTCTTGTAAAGAAATGAGTTGCGGTAAATCAGGGCCTGATGGCTGATCGAATGACTGCATAGAATCCTTCATTGCGCCCTCTCACTGGTTGAAAATCCCATCAATCAAGTCACGTGTTGATCTTTTTTTATCACGATGTCTCTTGAGTATAACGATTAAATACGGAATTAAAAGCAGCAAATGCGTGTGGTCGTTCGGGGTAAATATTGAGCCCGAAGCAATAAAGAAAGGAGCCTAAAGGCTCCTTTCTTTATTTAAAAAAAAATTGTCACTACATACCCGCAACTTTCAACCGGTTGGCTTGTTGACGATAGAGCGTCACAGGACTTCCTGCGAAAACATTGACCAAGCCCAGCGTTTGATTAACCTCATCCAAATGATTTTGCGCATAGTTATCCCGAATCACTTTTCCCAAATGACTGGAGCAACGTGGTACTAAGCCATCACTCTCACCCGGAATCAGCGCACCTGATAAAACCAATGCTGCATCCAGTGGGTCAAATAGATTGGTCAGTTTACTGGTGCCACCCCATGAGTAATACTGCACGCCATTCGCCACATATGCACCTTCACCACATGCTGTCGTCGGCATCCCACCAGGGAAGTTTGCCGTGAAAGCTGCAGAACCTGCTGTGGTCAAGGAGTTTAAACCAGCGAGAGAACTTTGATCATAATAATGACCCGACGAGATTCCGACCAAAGAGAAGAACGCATTCACCCCAGCAGACACCACAGGCGCAAGTACCGATGTACCCACCACAGGGATTTTGCTCAAGCTATAAATCACATCCGCCACAGGTGAACCTTTATTGGGCCCACCGACCGCAGTTGCCGAAGCCACTTGATTTGGAATCAGACCTGCCACATAGCGTATCGAATGGCTACCATGACTATGACCGACCAGATTCACTTTTGCAGCACCAGTGATGGCTAAAATCTGCTGAACTTGATCAAGTAATTGCTCCCCGCGCACTTCGGAGGAGTTAAAAGAAGCTTCTTGGGTCACAAAAACGTTGGCACCATTCGCCGTTAAATCCGAAGGAATGCCATACCAATACTGCAGCGGACCTGCCGATGAAAATCCTGCCATACCATGAGCAAAGACGAGTGGGTATTTGGTTTTTGCATAGTCAGAAGTCACTGTTGCGCTGCCACCGGTTCGACAACCATCGGTACTGCAAAATTGATACGTCGATACTGCCGCAGAAGCCCACCCAGTCATGAGTAAACCTCCCGTCAATAGTAATGGGGTTAGAATACGATTTTTCATGGATCATCCTTTTATCACGTTAGTATTATTTTTTACCCGTCAACTGTTCATCACGAAAATTGACAAGCTAGATTGTCACACAAAAAATATACGATTTAGATAAAATTCCGACCAAAGGTGATACGCGGTTCCGCTTTGATAATCTGCATGGATAAAAAAACTATTCAATAGCTGGGTTTGCACGGAGGCGCTCAACAGCCAGATCGATGAAGGCACGAACACGTTGGGCGGCATGGCGTCCTTCATGATGCACAACATGAACAGGTAGCGGCAGTGGTTCCAAATGACTTAGCACTTCTTGTAGGCGTCCGGCACGGATGTGTTCTTCTACCTGATAGGACAGTAAGCGCGTCAGGCCAAAACCACCCACTGCAGCAGTCACCGCAGAATCATTACTGGTGGTCGTTAAGCGCGCGCGGACTTTAACTGAAAACGGCTCACCAGCTGTCATGAACTGCCACTGTCGATCCAATGCCGAGGACACCCCACTGGATGAAATAACCGTATGCTGATCCAAATCATCTGCAGTTTGCGGCGAGCCATACTGCTCAAGATAGCTGGGCGCCGCACAGATGACCCGCCGCACCTGCCCGACTCGAATGGCCTGCATCGACGAATCTGGCAACTCGCCAATGCGGATTGCGACATCGACGCCCTCATCCAACATATTGACGATACGATCGAGGAAAAAACATGAGGCACTGACTTCAGGATAATGGCTAAGGTACTCAGTGACGATTGACGTCACGAACAGATTGCCAAATAACACCGGCGCGGTGATCGTCAAACGCCCTCGCGGTGCAGCATGCATGCCACTGACTGAATCATCCGCATCGGCAAGCTCCGCTAAGATGCGCCGACAATCCACCACATAGCGCGCACCTGCATCAGTCACGCGGACCAGCCGAGTCGTTCGGGTCAGCAAAGCGAGTCCAAGCTGGCGTTCAAGGGCAGTGATAGCGCGTGTCACTGCTGGTGGCGAGATATTTAACTTGCGTGCAGCGCCTGCAAAACTCTGAGCTTCGACTACGCTCACAAAGACTGTGATGAGATGGAGCTTATCCATATTATTCCACTTATCGTAATAGTGTTTTACTTCTCATGATCATTCTATATAGAAAATAGATCAATTACGATCTAGACCTGTCGTCATTAAAACCCTTAAATAGATATCGCACTGCCGTATCGTTTTATTCCTGGAGATTTCAATGAACACAAGCCCAGAAGCATCACGCCCGCCTCTGCCCCCATTTACTCGAGAGACAGCCGCACAAAAAGTGCGTATGGCCGAAGATGGCTGGAATTCAAAAAATCCTGCACGTGTTGCATTGGCCTATACAGCAGATAGCCAATGGCGCAATCGGTCGACGTTTTTGCAAGGTCGCGCGGCCATCGAAGCTTTCCTCACCGATAAATGGCATCGGGAACAAGAATATCGTTTGATTAAAGAGCTCTGGGCCTTTCATGAAAATCGCATCGCGGTGCGCTTTGCCTATGAATGGCACAACGAACAGGGCGAATGGTTTAGAAGCTATGGCAATGAAAACTGGGAGTTTGATGCGTTGGGGCTCATGCGTGTGCGCATCGCCAGTATCAATGATCTGCCGATTCGAGAGTCGGAACGTAAGTTTTTTTGGACCTCTGAACGGCGCCCTGATGATCATGCCAGTTTGAGTGACTTGGGGCTTTAATTCATTGTAACTACGAGGACGTTAAACTGTGAAGGTTTCCAGTGATATTGCTTTCACGCCGGCCGTGAAAGCCATTCAAACCGTTAAAGGATCTCGGGGTAGCTATGCACGCATGGAGCAATCTGGCTCATGGCAGACACAGATCACGCCTGATCTGAAAGCTTTCATCGAAGCTCAAACCAGTGTCTTTTTAGCCACGGCCAATAGCCAAGGCCAGCCATATATCCAGCATCGCGGCGGTCCGGCAGGATTCCTCCATGTCCTAGATGGTGAAACGATTGTCTTTGCTGATTTTGCGGGAAATCGGCAATACATCACGAGCGGAAATTTGCAGGAGAATGCTCAAGCACATTTATTCTTGATGGATTACGAGCATCGCCAGCGCATCAAAATCTGGGGAGAGGCATACGTGATCGAAGATGATCCTGAGCTACTCAGCAAACTGATGCCGTTAAATTATAAGGCACGACCAGAACAAGTGATTTTATTTAAGGTGAAAGCGTGGGATGCCAACTGTCCACAGCACATCCCGCAGCGCTTTGAGGCCAAAGATGTGCAGCGGGTACTCGCTGAGCGAGATCAACGGATTCAAGTTTTAGAACATGAAGTGAAACGACTACAAGGGCTCATCAAAGATCATTCGTGATCCATTTTTGACGCGCTGGAAATGAGTGCCATCAGCCGTGCGGCACTCCAATCTAGTCTACTTTGATCAAACGATCCTTTAGAATCACAGGTGTTTGATACCAGCCTTTATAACCTAGACTCGGCGCGCCTTGGATTTGAGGACTACAGCCAAATGTTCGCTTGCTCACGCTGAGATTGCCCGAGGCACCATTTGCATTGGACGATGCAATGTCGAGATCTTCGCCAGCACTGCTCCGTATCCCAGCCAAACACTCTTCCAAAGTATTGAACTTCAGGGTCACCAAATGATGCGGCTGATGGCTGCACTTATAGAGCACGCCAACCGTAAATGCGATGAGGACGATGATCAAAATGATATCTGAAACGCGTGGGAACTTTTTTCTGCTACTCATATCCCGCTCCTATGCAGCGAGCATAATCGAAGTGCGCATGATATAACATGAGAAATACTGTTTTATATCTCTAAAATAAATCATCACACCATTGATGATAAATCATCCATACACCGCATATGCAATGATTGCATGCGTTCCACGTGTTCCACTCTGACTTATCCACACCGTTACCCGCAAGCTTTGCGGATAACTTTAGTCGTCTCGTCGAAAAGAATATCCTTTAAATATAAAAAAAAGCCCATCTCTTACGATTTGGGCTTTTTACGTTTACTGCATATAGTCAAAGATTATTGCTTCAGATTATTAAACACGCTGGTAATAATTTCATAGATTTCATGTTTGGGTAGATTTGGGCTTTCTGGTGAGAACGCGAGTTCTGAACAGCCCAAAGGATGTATACCTAATACGCTTGAGTGTGTCGGGTGTTCAACGATTTCTATTGAAAAGCCGATCGCAGGAATTGCGGATTTCAGTTTTTGCTCAAACGCAGCCGGTGAAACTTTATGATCAATACAAGATTTAAGATCAATTGAAATTTGTACGTCTGTCATCATGTTCACTCTACGAGGTATAAACTAAGATATTCCCATATTTCAGGGTATTGAATCGTAACTTTTGTTTTCTGGCTCTTGGTGATTCGGTGAACCTTTCATGTAGGTTATGTGGAGACCGCTATTTTGAATAGTAGCTCGTTTTCTGCCATAAATGCATAAATCAATTAATCTGCAACCCCGCTTATTAAAAGATGGCTTGAAGATAAAATATACAAATTTTTAGTATCTAAACACAGCAAGAGTTCCACGTGTTCCACCGCGACTTATCCACACCCTTACCCGCAGGCATTGGGGGTAACTTTACACAGCGCTCTCAAGAATTTTTCATGATCAACCTATTGTGGTATCATCTTTGGGTCAGTTAAGGATCTTTTTGTTTTGACCACAACACCATCTCGTCTTACGCCGCCATAATTTAAAAAAACAATATAGCCCTCGCTAGCAGGGCGTTTTTTGCATGCTTTTTTTGATGCAATCTTTTTATATCTAAATTCCTTCACGTCTATACTTTTTTTAAATTGCGGCTGTCGCTTTTGCACAGTCATTGCTTGGCGATTTCTCTATGATTCAATCGATTAAAAAACAATGGTTCTCAAATATTCGCGCTGATGTTCTTGCAGGACTCGTCGTCGGCCTCGCCCTCATACCCGAAGCGATTGCCTTTTCAATCATTGCTGGCGTGGATCCGCGGGTCGGGCTATATGCCTCGTTCTGTATTGCAACAGTCATTGCCTTCGTCGGTGGACGGCCTGCCATGATCTCCGCAGCAACCGGGGCTATGGCGCTGCTCATGGTGTCACTGGTGAAAGATCACGGCTTACAATACTTGCTTGCAGCAACCTTACTCACCGGCGTACTCCAAATTGCAGCAGGCTTCCTCAAGCTTGGCTCGCTGATGCGTTTTGTATCACGTTCCGTGGTGATCGGTTTCGTCAATGCTTTGGCGATACTGATCTTTATGGCACAGTTGCCTGAACTCACCCATGTCACATGGCATGTCTATGCCATGACTGCGGCAGGTCTGGGGATTATTTATCTGTTTCCCTATGTGCCTAAACTCGGCAAAGTACTGCCCTCGCCGCTGGTCTGTATCGTGGTCTTAACGATCATTACGATGTTGGCTGGTCTAGATATCCGCACGGTGGGTGATATGGGTCAACTCCCCGATACGCTGCCGATCTTCTTATGGCCTGAAGTGCCGCTCAACTTGGAAACCCTGAAAATCATTTTCCCCTATGCAGCAGGACTGGCTGCCGTGGGCCTACTTGAATCGATGATGACCGCGACGATCGTCGATGACATGACCGATACGACCAGCGATAAAAATCGCGAATGTAAAGGACAGGGGGTCGCAAATATCGCGTCAGGTCTGCTTGGCGGTATGGCGGGCTGCGCGATGATTGGTCAGTCGGTGATTAATGTCAAATCCGGTGGTCGCACGCGATTATCAACTTTGTGTGCGGGTGTGTTTTTATTGATCTTGGTCGTGTTCTTGAGTGATTGGCTGAAGATTATCCCGATGGCGGCTTTGGTTGCGGTGATGATTATGGTGTCGATCGGCACTTTCAACTGGCAGTCGATCCCCAATCTACGTCGCTACCCGATCTCAAGCAACATCGTGATGCTGGCAACGGTTGCCGTGGTCGTTGCAACGCATAACTTGGCTCTGGGGGTATTCACAGGGGTATTGCTCTCTGCGCTGTTCTTCGCACAAAAGATTGGTCGCTATATGTCGATTCGCTCCACCTTGGATACAGCTTTAAACAAAAGAACCTATACCGTCTCTGGGCAGATTTTCTTTACTTCATCGAATCAGTTTGTCGAGGCGTTTGACTTCACGGAAAGCCTGCAAGACGTGGTGATCGATGTCACGCATGCGCACTTCTGGGATATTACGGCAGTTATGGCATTAGATAAAGTCGTGCTAAAGTTTCGACGTGCTGGGGTGGTGGTTGAGGTGTTGGGATTGAATGCGGCGAGCTCGACGATCGTCAATCGATTTGGAGTGCATGATAAGTCGGAAGATGCGGATGTGATGATTGGGCATTGAGGGATTTGTTGAATGTGGTCCTTATATGTGATCACATTCACCGCAGCATATAACTGAATATAAAATAAACGCTTACAGCAGAATCAATGATGGCATGAGTTCCACGCGTTCCACTCAAAGTTATCCACAACCTTACCCGCAGGGTTTGGGGGTAACTTTCTAAAGCTCATTCAGTAAAAATAGAAAAAAGAAAACTCATACTAGATGAGCTTTCTTTGTGTGATACAAGCTTAGGCTCCATAATTTAGTTTACTGAACTCTCAAATCTAAAGCCACTAGGACAACAGGCTAATCTAAGTCTTAGTTAAGCGCAGTCTAGAAAAAAGAGCTCCTCATTTAAATCCTCAATGTTTTGAGGTGCCTTTCTTATGTTTCTTGTTATATTTTAAATAGCAATCTGCTATAAGACACAATCTAGCTTGTGCACATTGAACTATACCTATGGTAGCCTCCAAATAGGATATGTATTCATTCGCCATTTCTAACATCTCTACAAATACTTCTGTTTTTTCTTCATCAATGGCAATTTCAAAAAGCTCCTGACCACTTTTAGTTGCAGTCAAGAATGTAACTCGGCGCATAATATTAATATCGTTGTTCTTTTCATATGAGTCCACTTGTTGATTCGTTAAAACAGGTGCTAGTTTTGACAATTCCGATTGGATATTCATAATCATATCCCCTCTACCAAACCAGAGTTTCCAGCCATCCTACAATCTACCTTGGACAGTACCTCTCCCTGTAGCTTGTAATATCTGGAGGAATCTCTAAACGCATGCAGCTCTGGTGGAAAATAGCCTAATAAAAACTCTATCGCATCAGCAGTTGCAAAAGCTGCTTCACTAGCATCATGAAAATCTTGAAGCACGGCTTGTTCCGAAAAAGTGCTACTAATCAAGGTGTCAGTAATAGTCTGAAATAACCAAGCTCGCATGAAAGGCTTAGCCTTAGTTACACTCTCCTGCCAATTATTATTAATCAAACAATAATCACTATCTATCCCGTTTTCTGTTAACACATAACTAAGGCTAGGATTAGCTGATTTGTACATTTCTAAAGCGTCTTCAGCCTGATCAATGGTGTTATAAGGTCGATCATTAAGCCCATAAGGGCATATATAGAAATCCTCCCTCTGAATACAGAAAAACTTTAAGCCCAATCCGCGTTCAAGCTCTGCCAACTTTGCAGTGATATGTGGGGTAATAATGAAATTGAATGGTTTCTTGATTGTATTAATCATGGTTAACTCCTAATTAAAAAAAGGAAGCCGAACCACTCATTTAAAGAAAAATCGGAAGGTGATCCGACTGAACAGGGTTGGTCGACAAGTTACCTAAGAAACTTGCAGGCGCAAACGCCTCCCTATTCAGCCAAACCATAATGATGGCATAGCCGAAAGTTACGCACAAAAAACAGCATTAATGCGCCGTTGTGCGCTTAGGTAATTACTGGCGACCAAACCAGACCCACTGCTTTTGTGAGTGTTTATAGGATAGTCGCCCACAATACAAAGCGTCTAATTAGAATTTTAGATAAAAAAGGTACAAATTAGATCCGCAAACTCTTACATACAAGAAGAAAGCCCGCATTAGGCGGGCTTTCTTTTAAAAATGATAAAAAGTCGTATTGAAAGAAAAGCAGATTTCACACCGCTTCCAATGGCAATGAAAGCTGTAAACGCTCCTCTAACTCCATCAGTTCTCGCTTTAACCTTGGCTTAAGCTGTTTACCACCTATGCTGAGTAGCCTTGCAGCCTGACTAACAGCATTACTAACATGTATAAATTGCCGATATTTATGTTGAAATTGACGCCAAAGCAAAGCATTTAGTTGGTTATCAGCGCAAGCTTTGGATCTATCTTCTCGCGCATCTCTCTTTGACTTCAACCAAATATCAATTTCAATAGCATCATAAAACACCCGCGCCTGTCGGGTATTTCCCATTTTGATCCGGCTTGGAAATGATGGGTCGCGAGCAGCAATTCTACGTATGCCATGGCGACTAGTATCTAACTTTATACATAAAGTAGATACGCTAAGTAAAACAGAAGTGGTCATTTCGACCTCCTTTTAAATAAATTTAAGGAGGACAACCAAGAGCAAAAAGATGACTCACTAGAGTGCCATAACAGTTCATAGCAGGTCAGATGAGACCTTATGAGACCGCATGAGACGGGAAAAGGCAGTTTTTCTGTGAAAATTACAAACAGTTACATTTTTGTATTCTTTAAAGAATAATAGGTCTCAAAAAGTAAAGCTAGCTTGATTAAACCTTTGGTTTACTAAACGAAACTTCTACCCAGGGTAGAAGATATCTAGTAGATATCATGATGTTAAAATCAATTAACCTAGGTTAATGTTAGCTTACCATTAGGCTTACCTATTGCTAAAAATGTTCGACTATACGAATATCGCAATAGCAATATTAGTTGACTAATATTGCAAAAACCGCCAAATCGATCTTTAGGTCATTTATTTGTCCTTTGGTTGTCCCTAGTCCGGGGTGGTTTAAAACATTCACCCGTTTGAAGTCTTCGACCACTTCAAACGGGTTTTTACTATCTATAGCGTGTATAAATTAATACGTGCACAAGATTTGTCACTTTATAGCATATAGTGACGAGTGCTACACCTGTAAAAATCGCAACGGTTAGTGATTCTTCTATGAACAACTCTATATTAAAAAACAGATTGTTTACTTTACCAAAGTTCGTATCACTCTATCTGACGCGCCCGTAAGATAATAAAGGTTATAAATAACAGCTACTTCCTCATATTTTTTCTATTATTAAATTATAACATTTGACGAAATTTCGTATATTTTTCACCCAAAAAGCACCAATGTTTGCTTTCTGTAAACTTACTGAAATATTTATGCAAAATGTTACTACATCCGCTTTAAAGCCCCATCCGCGCGAATCTAGCGACTTTATGCATGATTACATAGTGGGGCAGGTCTAAAATTTTAATCGTCTAAAGCGTGATATTTAGCTTGAATTGTTCGTGTTTTACTTTAGAATGCCGCGCTCCAAAAACAGCCCTATATCGAAACAATAAAACCGACTCAATGAACGGTTTCAAACATGTATCTAATTGCAAGCAATGGGCCACACCTGCTCTCCTAAACTCTACGATGTTGTTATCTGCGAGTGCGTAGTTTCATACAGACAATAAAAAACCCTGCATTTGCAGGGCTTTTTAGGTGTTTCAGAATCACACATAAATATATGATTTCATTGCATTTGGTGGAGATGGCGGGAGTTGAACCCGCGTCCGCCAGCACTACGCTCGTGAGTCTACATGTTTAGTACTTGTCATTTAGTTTAACAATAACCGACCCGACAGACAGGGGTGTTACCGCGATTCCCTAGAGTTGACACACTGATACGGGACATCCCAGTGTGCGGTTCTGTGTGCATGCGCTCGCGGCTATCGACCACAGACATTCAATAGCGGCGATTCTCAGCCCTTAGGCTGCGAGTGCGTAGGTTTCGTCGTTTGCGACTATTAAAATGCAAGATTGATTTACGAGAGATAATGCGCTCTCGACATGCATCGAAGAGTTTCACAACCAGCGTCGAAGCCAGAACATCCCCAATA
>CAYJTU010000123.1:0-11071 GCA_964373105.1 uncultured Moraxellaceae bacterium
CTTTGCGTTATCGGTATCCAATGCGACAGGCTTCTGATCATTACAGGCTGTTAGAAACAGAGCTGCGGTGAGGGTGGTTAGTACTAGTATTTTCTTTTGCATTATGGCTCTCATTACAAAATTAAGCTTGGCCCCATCTCATGTGACAGAGGCTGGCGTAGTCGGAAAATGGATTTAAAACGGCTCGGCGCATCTTTGCTTTGTTACGCGTGGTTGGGATAACTCGGCGCGGTGAGCTCGTCATTTCAACTGGTACGATAAGGTGTACAAGTTGACTGTGCATATATTCGTGCACTTTAGACCGTGCAGTATAGTGGCGATTTGTGTCAAATCTAATATTTGCATAGACTTGGGTATCATTCATGCAGATCATTTGTGCACTAAGTCTCTTTGTGGAGACCAAAAAAAATAAAGCCCCGCAATGAGCGAGGCTTAAGTAATCGTTAACTTCAAATCTATTCTAAAAATTTATTGGCGGAGAGGGAGGGATTCGAACCCTCGGTAGGGGCGAACCCTACGCCGAATTTCGAGTCCGGTACATTCAACCACTCTGCCACCTCTCCGACGGCGTGCATTCTATGCTGCTCTATGCACAAACACAAGACTATTCCAATACCCTTCCGCGATTTGAATAGTCTTTAAAGTCTGCAGCGTAGGGACTAAATCCCGCTTAAATCAACACCGATACGGCTTGCAACTTCTTCATAAGCCTCAACGACATCACCGAGACCTTGACGGAAGCGATCCTTGTCGAGTTTCTTCTTGCTGTCTTTGTCCCATAGACGACATCCGTCTGGACTGAACTCGTCACCCAATACGATCTGACCATGAAACACGCCAAACTCAAGTTTGAAGTCCACCAGCATCATATTACCTTGGTCAAAGAGTGCTTTGAGCACGTCATTGACTTGATAGGTGAGCTCTTTCATTTTGGCAAGCTGTTCTGCAGTTGCCCAACCGAGGGTGATGGCAACTGATTCATTGACGATAGGATCACCCAAAGAATCATCTTTATAGAACAACTCAAAGGTCGGCGGCGTCAACTCACGGCCTTCTTCAATGCCGAGACGGCGGCACAAACTGCCAGCTGCATAGTTGCGGATGACGCACTCTACCGGAATCATATTCAAGCGTTTAACCAGCACTTCATCAGGGGTCAGCAGTTTTTCAAAATGGGTTGGGATCCAAGCATCTGCTAATTTTTGCATGATGAATGCGTTAAACAAGTTATTGACGCGACCTTTACGTGCGAGTTGTTCAACACGCTTGCCGTCAAAGGCTGAGGTGTCATCACGAAACACCAAAATCAAGCGATCAGCATCAGCTGATTCATAAACGGATTTGGCCTTTCCTGTGTACAGTAGTGCTTGTTTTTGCATGAATCATGATCCAATAGAAGCGGTTGGTAATTAAGAGATATCACAGTATTTTAAATCAAAAAAACAAAACCAGTGGCATGACGCATCATATTTCCGATCAATGCCACAGTTTTTTCAAAGATGGGTTAATTATCCGGCCCAATTTTGTGTGATTTTATTCATCAGATCCGTTGCAATGCCTTTGTCTGCAAGAGAGTCATCGGCTTTTTGCAATGTCACGGTGGTGGTATTGCCGATACGGCCTAAACGTAATTGATAAGGAGAGTTGTCGATTAGCACTTCAAAGCGACTTGCTGCGGTATTGCGTTTTGTGACATCGACATTTGCAACACTCAAGGTACGGTTAATCACGTCCCAGATTTTTGGGGCATCCCCGTCAATCTTTAGAATCGGAAAACCATTGCCATCGATAACGAGTGTGGGTGCAGAGGGTGCGCCGATCCCGACTTGATCTTGTGGAATAGCACCTGGATCAAGCGGTAACGGTTTAGGGAGTGTAAAGCGATTGCCTTTCGCATTGCTAAGGACCAATTTTTCAGACGCAGCATTTGCTGGAATCACAGGGACAGGGTAGAGCGGTGCAATCTGTCTGGTCTGAATACTGGCGGGCACTTGGATCGTCGGGATACTATGTGATTTTTGGTAATCCATAGAGCCATTGCTTACGCTGAGGCGACCACAGCCTGTAAAGGCGATCGCAATGACGCCAGATAGCATGAGCAGTTTTGCGAAGCGATTTGACATGTTATTCAAACCTAGACCACGTTGCAGCATAATAGCGTCTCTCATATATAAGTCTTAAGGCTGATCGATTTATAGCGAATGCGATCAAACTGCAATCCTAGCGAGACAAAACGCCAGATTCAAGCAGTGCTGCGTGAACGCGGGGCTGAAATTCTTGAGCGAGTACGGTCAGGGGTAGACGCAATCCCAGCGGGATTCTGCCCATGTCACTCAGTGCCCATTTCACTGGAATTGGGTTGGATTCACAGAATAAAACCTGATGCAGTATGGCGATTTGCGCATTTAATTGTTCAGCAAGCGCGGCGTTGCCTGAAAGCGCAGCACTACAAATTTCATGCATTGTGCGCGGTGCGACGTTGGCGGTTACTGAGATATTGCCCTTTGCCCCTAAGCCGATTAAGCGCCAAGCTGTTGCATCATCACCAGAAAATACATCAATGCCACCATTTGGCAGTGCTTTTAAACGGGTAATCAAATCCTGACCTCGGGTCAAATCCCCAGTCGCATCTTTAATGGCAAAGATACCATCGACTTCAGCCAAACGAATCGCCGTATCATTGTGCATATCGACGCCAGTGCGACCTGGAACATTATAAAGCATCTGTGGTAAATCAACGGCTTCAGCAATCGTGCGATGATGCTGATAGAGACCTTCTTGTGTAGGTTTGTTGTAATATGGCGTGACGAGCAGAGCGGCGTCGGCGCCTAATTTTTTTGCAGTGAGGGTGAGTTCAATCGCTTCACGTGTAGAGTTTGCACCTGTGCCTGCGATGATCGTGATACGCCCTGCGGCAACTTTGATCACATGTTCAATCACACTCGCATGCTCAACTACATCCAGTGTTGCAGACTCACCCGTCGTGCCGACAGCGACGATACCGTCGGTACCTTCGGCGATATGCCATTCTACCAAACGGGTCAGTGCGTCAAAGTCGAGCGTTCCGTCATCGTGCATAGGGGTGACAATGGCGACAATTGAGCCTTGAATTCGTGAGATAGTACCTTGCGATGACATGTCACCACTCCTGCATTTTGACGATTAAACGGATTTCAGACCGCACCGATTCTGATATAGCTGATCGCAACTTAAATGAAAAGCCTGCGATATCAAACAATTCACAATTAAAACTTTATAGTGCAGCGACTGATCGAGGCGCGACGTGCCGTATCGCGTTTCGCAAACCGATACTTTTATACGTCACTCGGTTCGAGATTATACGCAATTTTTTGAAATATTTTTTAAATAAAAATGACGGACTAAAACAAAAAAGCCAGAACATGAGTCTGGCTTTTTTGATGGATCATTTCGTATGGATTACCTTTAAAATATTTTATATTTAATGGCAAAACAAGGTGTTACTAATTTGGAGCGGGAAAAGAGACTCGAACTCTCGACCCCAACCTTGGCAAGGTTGTGCTCTACCAACTGAGCTATTCCCGCGAAGTGTGGCTATTCTAGCGATTTATCTTTGGCTGTCAAGGCTAAAAAATACTGATGACTCAAAAAACCACCAGATCGAAAAATAAAAACGATCCGAAGCCACGGTAATGTTCGGCGTTATGCCGAAAGATGAATGGGTACAAGGATGGTGGCTACTCTGTAGCGATATAAAAGCATTAACAATGAGCTTGCACCTAATTGTTGCGAAGCCGCTTGAACATCCTCTCAATTCATTGCAGACTTGGGTCATCTATCAACGACAAAGGAATTCACAGATGTTTAAAAGTATGGCCTCAGATCTACTCGGGACCAGTGATATTGGCAAGATTATCGAGCCCAAAGACTTTGATAAAACCGATATTGATGATTATATCTTTCATGAAGACAATGAAAAAATATTCTTTTTAATCAAAGCAAAAACAGATGAATATTGTTTTACCAACACTGCTTTTATTCACCTTGATGGCAAAAGTGCTCTAAGTAAGAAGCGGACGTTGCATCGTTATCCATATAAGCATTACCCCATTAGTCAAGTCTTACTGGAGACTGCGGGTACGATTGATCTCGATGTCGAAATTAAATTTAATATGGGCAGTATGGCCTTCTCGATTGATATCTTAAAAGCACAAATTGATAAAATCCGTGACTTATATAAGGCATTATTTACTATAGGCGAGACCTGCCGGGAAATTGAGCGTCAAATGAATACATTGACGCACACTCAGCAAGCCATCAATGCCATGTTCTCACTGCGCGAACTTCCAGAGCAAATTGTACTCAACTTACCTGATATTATTTGCCAAACCACGCTGCAAGTTGAAGGCAATTTTACCGAAAGACGTAAACAAATCGAAAATTATGATTTTTCTGCAATCTTTGATCGTTATCTCAAGCAGTAAATGACACGCGCTTAGCGCGCGGACCAAGCAAATGCTATAGCCCCTTGAATTAAATGGAGTCAGCCATCGAAAGCGGATGACTCGTTTGAGGGGCTACGGCATTTTAAAAAAACAAAAAAATCTTCAAATCATTTCAAATTCAAAAATCGAGATCATGTACTCACTTCACATCGAGCAACTCTGTTTGAATGATGTTCGAAGAGATGGGGTTGAGAGATACTTTACTGTAGAATTGTGGCATTCAAGTGCCGAATGATGGCAGACATTATTCGATGAAGATTGTTGTTTTGGAGAGATAGATGTTGCTGCAGCCCAAAAATTCTACATCCGTACTTATTCAGAATTCAAATAGCCGATGGGCATTGCCGTCAGTGCTTCTATTAAGTTTAATGACTAGCTTAACAGGCTGTTCAAGCACCACGCAATTAGGCGCAACAGGTGTGGATCGTCGCCAGTTCATGTTGGTTTCAAGTGACCAGGTCAATGCAGCGTCTACGCAGCAGTATCAGCAAGTCATTGCGCAAGCACGCCAGAAGGGCGTACTGGATAACAACCCTGCACAAGTTGCGCGACTACGTAACATTGCCAATCGGTTGATTGCCCAAACGCCTCGTTTTCGTGCCGATTTGAAGGGATGGCAGTGGGAAGTACATTTGATTGATAGTGATCAGCTGAATGCCAGCTGTATGCCCGGCGGCAAGATTTTATTTTATAGCGGTATCATTAACCGCCTGAGTCTCACGGACGATGAGATTGCCGCGATTATGGGACATGAAATCTCGCATGCCCTGCGGGAGCATGGTCGTGAGCGTGCTTCACGGGACATGGCGCAGGGGTTGGGGATCGGAATTTTGGCGGCTGCGGTCGGTTTGTCCGATGGCGCAACCCAAGCAGTAGGTATGGCAACACAGTTGGGCTTAGATTTACCGCATAGCCGCTCACAAGAAGCCGAAGCAGATACTTTGGGCTTAGAGTTGATGGCGCGCGCAGGTTACAATCCGCAAAGTGCGCTGTCGCTTTGGCAAAAGATGGGCGCGGCAAATAAAAGCGCTCCCCCTAAATTCTTAAGTACTCATCCACCGACAGCAGAACGCTATGCACATATTCAAGCATTGTTGCCGCGTGTCATGCCCTTATATCAAGCTACATTAAATCAAGGATACCGTTATGGTTGATGTCATTGATGCGCCTGTGCAGCAACTGTTGCAAGCACGTATGGATGTGCTTGCGCCGCATGTCATTGAAATTGTCAATGAGTCGCAAGGGCATGGCGGCTATTACCCCGGCAAAGAAAGTCATTTTAAGTTGACAATTGTCAGCCCTGTTTTTGATGGTCTACGCGCAGTCCAACGGCATCAAAGAGTCTATGCCGCAGCGGGAGATTTATTGTCGGTTGGCAAGATTCATGCTTTGGCCATTCATGCCTACGCACCGAGCGAGTGGCAAGGCCAGTCTGTGGATAGTCCGAATTGCGCACATCAATAGTGACCATGAGTCGTAAGTGATTCAATAGCAATGTTTAAATAGTCATGTTATAACGCTCATGACTTATGCGTGATGTGATTGGAATTGTTCAGTCATTTATGGAATGCAGAGGAGTTTAAGGTGCTGATAAAAATTATTCATATGACAGCTGCATCGCTGACGGTATTGTTGTTCCTGATTCAAGCGGTGATGCTCCTTAAGCGACGCAGTATTGTTGGACGTGTAGAAACCGAAACGGTCGCGGCTGTGACTGGTTTAGGTAAGTGGGTCAAAATATTGGGACATGTGGCATGGACCGTATTAATCATTACTGGATTATGGCTGCTTGCGCAGTTACCTTCGTTTTATCCACATTGGTTGCTGGTGAAAATCGGGGTGTTTGTACTCGCAATCATTTTTTCAGTGATTGGGTTTCGTGCTAAAAGCTCGATCGCGATGCAGAACTTTGGTTTGGCAGCAGCAGCGATTTGTTATGCTTTAATTATCTATCTGATCGTCATGAAACCATGGGGTTATGTCTTGACCAGTGGCGTCAATCAACCCGTGGCGGGCAGTGCGAGTGCTGAAGTTCAGTCTGCGCAGTAGTCAATTTGTTTATTATTGACGATTATGTTTTTAGCGTTTTTCCATTTATGCAGTATCAGTCAGGGAGTGTGTGATGCGTCGGGTGATCTTTAATCAAAAAGGCGGTGTCGGCAAGTCGAGCATTACTGTTAATCTGGCCGCTATTGCCGCCGCACGGGGTAAGCGTACACTGGTCATTGATCTTGATCCGCAGTGCAATTCGAGCCAGTATTTATTGGGTGAGAAAGCAACCCATGGTCAAAACAACCCCATTTTAGAGCCGAATATTGGTAACTTTTTTGAAGAAGTACTGTCTGCAGCGCCCAATAAAGGGCTGATGGGTGGGCTAGGTAATTTACTTAAGCAAAAAGAAAAAGGACTCGATGCTTTTATCCACCCCTCAAACTATGAGCGGTTGTTGGTCATTCCAGCCAGTCCAGAGCTGGGTGCTATGGAACATGCTTTACAAAGCAAACATAAAATTTTTAAACTCCGCGATGCACTACGCGCCTTGGATGGCCAGTTCGATGAAGTCTTCATTGATACGCCACCCGCGTTTAATTTTTTTACACTGTCGGCACTGATTGCGGTTGAGCGTGTGGTGATACCCTTTGATTGTGATGTATTTTCAAGTCGCGCATTAATGACTCTACTTGAAAATGTTGCCGAGTCACAGAACGATCATAATGCCAGTCTTGAAGTTGAAGGGATTGTCGTCAATCAGTTCCAAAGTCGCGCATCCTTACCACAGCAGGTGGTGCAAGAGCTGAAAGATCAAGGCCTGCCCGTATTTGCGAGCATGTTGCCGAGTTCGGTGATCATGAAAGAGTCTCATCAGAAGAATCAACCCTTGATCCATTTGGTTCCTGATCACAAACTGACATTGGCATTTAATCAGTTATATGATGAAATGGTGTCCTAGTAGACATTATTTAAGGAATAACAGACCGTGAGCCCACATCGATTTCCATATGCTAGAACCGTGATGGCTTCCGCCATGAGTTGTGTCGTCGTTATTTTAGCGGGATGTGATACTGGGCCTGTAAAACCCTTATATGTTTCTCCAACCAATTATCAGGCGATGAACTGTAACCAACTGCATTCAGAGTACATCCGTATGGATACGTATTTGCGCAATGGTGTAGAGGCCCCCAAGAGTATTTGGTCCGGATGGAATTTTGGACTGGGTGCATTTGGGGGTGGACGGTATGGTTGGGGATGGAGCCCGAGTGTTTCTTATAGTGCAGGTCAATCCTCTACCAGTCCTCGCACCGTATATGCACAATTATTGGGTCAACGCGACGCGGTTGCTCAGCAAGCGACTTTTAAGGGCTGCCCGATTGTTTTGCGCGCGCCAACTGCGCCGTCTTCTTAAGTTGTGGAAATCTGATATGCATGTCTGTCATGATTGCTTAAATTTTAGGGATGATGTGCATGTCTGCGTTTAGTGAAAAAGTGGGCGCCCTCATAGAGGCGAAGCAATGGCATGCTGCACTTGATGAAGTCCAGCATGCCCTAGATCAGAACCCGTCATGTGCAGAGCATTGGGTGATGCAAAGTCGGGTCTTTTTAGAAATGAAGCGCCTCGACCATGCGTTATCCGCAACTCAGCATGCTTTGAGTTTATCTCCTCATTTTGCACCAGCACATTATCAATTGGCTTATGTCCTTCGTGCACAAGGGCAGGTGGCTGATGCAATCGTCAGTTATGCACATGCTTTTGCCATACTTCCTGTGCTGGGTGATTCACTGGGCTGGTGCCATGCGATGGTCATGGTTTTTGCACGGTATCAACTGGCTATGCCCATTGCAGAGTATTGGAGTCAGCAACAACCCAAGGATGCTGCCGGCTGGTTCTTGCTCGGGAGTTGTCGCCTGGCGCTTCGGTTACCGTCCACTGAACCCTTGCTACGAGCTTGGGCGTTGGATCCGAGTATCTTGGATTTACCCAACAATTTAGGCGGTGCCTACTTAATTCAGGGTGATCTGGTTCAAGCGCAGTATTGGTTAGACATTGCTTTCGAGCGGCAAGCGGAAGACGAGCATACCTTATCTAATATCGCCCTGTTGAAAAAGGTTAAAAGCCAGCAAGGGTTTTTGTAGCGATTAGTCCGTCATTATTTAACTGATTTATAATAAATTATCTAAACTTTTTATTGAAAACGCTCCTATCCAGGAGCGTTTTTTTGTGCGATATATCAGCATCGCTGGGTGTGTTGTTTCTGGTTATATCAAATTTTTATAAAGCGTGTATAAATAAATACAAAAGTTTTTACTTCGTATATGTTATGTAATGTAGATTGGCATTAACAAAACATGTTTTAAATCAAATAATTAAATTCTTATCCTTCAATTTGATCCGTTGGTCGGCTGTCATATGCAGCTTATTGACTGTGGGTACGGCATATGGAATTATGCGAAACTGTGAAATGGGTCTCTTTTTTGTCAAGGATAGGCGAGATGTGAGTGAGCATTTTGTTTAGTGTGTGTGTTTTTTTATAGAATTTTGTGATACTCATGGATGAGCATAAGTTGGCCAGCGCTGAGGTTGACCTGACTTGGTTTGTTCATTTTTTTTGCTATTTTTTTGCTGATTTTGTTATTTTTTGCTGATTTGGAATTCTTTGATTTTAATTTTTCACTCAAGTAGTGATTTTCTCTTTTTTGATTTTTGTGGATTTTTTTTATGAACAAGATTTATCGTGTTATTTGGAGCAAGGCGCACAATACATGGGTAGCAGTTTCTGAAATCACAAAGGCTCAAGGAAAAAGTAGTCACTCTTCAGTAGGTAGTGTCAGCGCAGTCGTTGATGGACAACAAGAACAAAATCACGCGTCTGGCGGAGCCCTTAAGCGATCGTTGATAGCGATTGCGGTCGGTGTGGTTTTTCTGCAGGGGAATTCGGCTTATGCGGCTTATGCGGCAGGGACAGGTAACGCTACCAATATAACTTCCATCGCGATTGGTGATGGTCAAGGCGGTGCTGGACAGCCCCAAGCTACTAATTCTGGGGCTATAGCAATTGGTGCAAATGCACCTGGTGCTCCGACCACTGCGAGTGGCACCAATACTACGGCTTTCGGGACATCCGCGCAGGCCACCAATACTGCAGCTTCTGCATTTGGGCAGGGAACAAAAGCATCTGGAGTATTTACGACTGCGGTTGGTAGTGGTTCACAGGCGATCGGCGATTATGCAACTGTGATAGGTGGAAATAGTGTTGCAAGTGGTAATGCGGCTGTCGGTAGCGGAACCAGTGCAGTTGCGATTGGGGGTGGTAACGCGACAACCAAAGGTGCTCAAGCGACTGCAACGGATTCTATCGCCATTGGCACAGGGTCAACGATTGGGAATGCGGCTAATGCTGGAAGTATTGCAATTGGTAAAGGCGCAACTATTAATGGGACTACTTCAACTAACACAATTGCGGCGGGTACTAGTGCAACTGTATCAGGTTTAAATTCTATAGCGATTGGTAATGGGGCAACAGCGACTAGCTCGGCTAGTAATGCTTTGACTACTTCAGTTGCTATTGGTCCTGGTGCGCTTGCGAATGCCAACGGCGGCGTCGCTGGTCAAGCTGGAACCTTGGCAGCCACGGCGCTTGCTGTTGGTCAGGGTGCTGTGGCGAATAACTCCACGGCAGGGGGAGCAAGCTTAGGAGACTCTACAGCTTTCGGTACTGCTGCAAAAGCAACAGGTCAAGATTCAACTGCTATTGGTGGGCAGACAACAGCTTCTGGCATAAATACTTTAGCAATTGGTAACAATGGGACAAGCGCAACTGGGACAGGTGCAACGGCATTTGGTGTGGCAGCCAATGCTACAGCTAACTATGCCACAGCAGCGGGAACGTCTGCGCAAGCAACGGGTATAGGTTCAGTTGCGCTTGGCGCGAATGCTACGGCTTCAGCAAAGGCCAGTTCTGACAACTCTGTTGCAATTGGTGGTCAATCTTCCGCTACGACGGTTGGTGGCGTGGCACTTGGTAAAGGGGCGAGTGCGAGTCGCAGTGTAGCCTCTGTTACTGAGTTATATTCTGGAGTGAATCAGGCGGTCACTGGCAACGTCGATGTAAGTGATGGTGCTAATTTACGTCAGATCACGGGTGTAGCGGGCGGTACTCAATTAACTGATGCTGTGAACGTACGCCAGCTTTCTACAGTGGCTAGTTCAGTGTCTTCAGTCTCTTCAGGCTTAAGCAACACGAACAGTTCAGTCTCTGCAATCAGCAGTGGCCTGAGCAACACCAATACTTCTGTATCAAGTGTTTCTAGTAGCTTAAGTACAGTACGTAGCTCAGTATCATCGGTATCGAGTGGCTTAAGTACCACAACGAGTTCAGTGTCTTCTGTCTCTTCAGGCTTGAGTAACGTCTCAACTGGCTTAAGCAATACCAATAGTTCAGTGTCTGCAATCAGCAGTGGTTTGAGTAACACCAATACCTCTGTATCGACTGTATCTTCGGGTCTCAGCAACACCAACAGTTCAGTATCTGCAATCAGCAGTGGTCTGAGCAATACGAATACATCGGTATCAACTGTATCTTCGGGCTTAA
>CAYJTU010000124.1:0-10937 GCA_964373105.1 uncultured Moraxellaceae bacterium
GGAGATCGTATGAACTGGCGAACCGGAAAAACTCAGTTGGAAAGATGTAAAACAAGAAGTCAAAACAGTGAAACACGCTGGCAAAGAAGACTGGCGCTTACCGACACTCTACGAATTGAAGGCTTTAAAACTCAGAGAGATGTCTAATCCAGCTAAAGCCTGCAACGCACCATGGTTCTTTAAATCTAACGAGGGCTATGGCTGGAATTGGTCATCGACGCCGTATAGCTATTTTGGAGGCAGCTTGGCATGGGGTGTAGATCTTGATTCCGATAAATGGGACTCTTTAGATAAGTCGAGAGAACTACGGACTTTCCTTGTTCGTAGAGACTAATTGAGAAATCTCCATGATCTTCACATCCTCTCCACACTATGAGGTTTAGACTGTAGTGTAGTAAGGGAGTTGTGCTGAACAAGTAGCGCCCCCGATTTATGCTCCTATACTTAAAAGCGAACCGATACGATCAGTTCGCTTTTTTTATAGCGTTAATGAGTATAAATCCTGAGGTGTATTATGAAAAAAATTCTTATCCCGATGTTGGCTGTCATATTTTTAAGTGGTTGCATTATCGTCCCCCCTGGACATCACCGTGATCGTGGCCATGATCGTTATTACAACTAATAGCGAAAGCCCAAGTTAATTAAAAGATGCAATCAGCGAAACCCGTCTATTCAGGTTTTGCTGATTGTGTTTTTCTAGCCTCATGCATTTACAACTGCCATCTAGAGCATACTCAATCAAAAAACCTCTTCAGTTGGATCTGGATTCATTTTTTCAGCGTTTAGCACTTTCTCGACACCATCATATCGGATAGATGAATTCTCTCGTGGTATCATCTCGCTTTCCTTAAATTTAAGGGAACTTTTGTGGTTGGCGTGGAGCAGTTATGACTTTTATTCATCTTGGTGTGCACAGCGAATTCTCGATTACGGATTCCATCGCACGCGTTGGCGACTTGGTCAAACAAGCTGCCGCCTTCGACATGCCGGCACTCGCACTCACTGATTTATCTAATCTTTATGCGGCGGTAAAGTTTTATACAGCTTGTCGTAATAAAGGGATTAAACCCATCCTAGGCAGTGAAGTTCGTCTTGAAGAGGCTCAAGGTCGAGTGACGTTACTAGCCATGAATCAAGTTGGCTGGCGCCATGTGACTGAAATCGTCTCTCAAGGATTTATCGAAGGCTTAAATTTAGGCCTTCCACTGATTAAAACAGACTGGATTTTTAATAAAAATAAAGGCTTGATCGCGATCCTCGGCCAGTATAGCGATGTCGGGCAAGCGTTGCGCAGCGCCACACCAGAACGCGCAGAGCTGCTTCTTGAGACTTGGCGTCAACATTTTGGTGATCGTGTTTATCTGGCGATTACGCGGACCGATCGCCCCGGTGAAGCTGCATATGTAGAAGCCGTTCTTGAATTAGCTGAACGTTTACAGATTCCCGTGGTTGCACATAACGATGTGCGCTTCTTATATACCGAAGACTTTGATGCACATGAAGCACGGGTATGCATTTCAAGTGGTCATGTGCTCGCGGATGAGCGTCGCCCACGTGAATACTCCAGTGAGCAGTATTTTAAAAAAGCCGAAGCGATGACGCAACTCTTTGTCGATGTGCCAGAAGCGATCGCGAATACCTATGAAATCGCTAAACGCTGTACCGTCACAATTGAACTCGGTAAAAACTATCTCCCCGACTTTCCTGTTCCTGAAGGCTATGACATCGCAAGGTTCTTTGCCGAAACCTCTCAAGAAGGACTGAATATCCGGCTTGCGGAGCTCTATCCAGAGCCCGAGCGTGATGAAGACTGGCTGACTCGGCGCAAAGTCTATGACGATCGACTCAATTTTGAGATCAAAACCATCAATGATATGGGCTTCCCTGGTTACTTTTTGATCGTTATGGACTTTATACGCTGGTCAAAGAACAATGGCGTGCCCGTTGGTCCGGGTCGAGGTTCAGGCGCAGGGTCACTGGTTGCCTACAGCCTAGGAATCACTGATCTTGATCCACTCAAATATGATCTGCTGTTTGAGCGCTTCTTGAATCCTGAACGGGTATCCATGCCCGACTTTGATATTGACTTCTGTATTGCTGGTCGAGATCGCGTAATTGAGTACGTCGCACAGGCCTATGGACGTGAAGCCGTCTCCCAGATCATCACTTTCGGAACCATGGCCGCTAAAGGAGCGGTGCGCGACGTGACTCGCGTGTTAGGCAAAGCCTTTGGACTGGGAAATCGAATCTCCGGTCTCATTCCGTCCAAACCACCCGGAATCACACTCGCTGAAGCCCTCGAAGTCGAACCACAGCTCAAGGATTTGGTCACCAATCCCACAGGCAATGACTATGATGATGTCAGCGAAATCTGGGAAATGGCCACAAAACTTGAAGGCATTACTCGTAACGTCGGCAAGCATGCAGGGGGTGTGCTGATTGCACCAAGTAAAATCAGTGATTTCTCTGCAGTCTATTGTGACGAGGACGGTTCTCGCGTCAGTCAGTTCGATAAAGACGATGTCGAAAAAGTCGGCTTGGTCAAATTCGACTTTTTAGGACTGCGTAACCTCACCGTTATCGACCAAGCTGTCAATGCGATCAACGCACGAAATGCGCTCAATAATGAGCCAATACTGGATCTCAAGCACATTCCACTTGATGATAAAAAAGCTTTTAAGATCCTTCAGGATGCCAAAACCACGGCCGTATTTCAGCTAGAAAGTAGCGGCATGAAACGCATGCTCAAAGAAGCAAAACCGAGCAAGTTTGAGGAGATCATTGCGTTCGTTGCGCTCTATCGTCCGGGCCCGATGGACCTTATTCCTGACTTTATCTATCGTATGCATGGCGGACAGTTTGAGTATCTCCATCCACTCTTGACGGATGTTCTTGAGCCAACCTATGGCGTCATGGTTTATCAAGAACAGGTTATGCAGGCGGCTCAAGTGTGCGCGGGCTACTCACTGGGCGGTGCGGATTTACTACGCCGGGCAATGGGTAAGAAAAAACCTGAGGAGATGGTCAAGCAGCGCGTTACTTTTGTTGAAGGTGCCGCGACTAAAGGGATTGAAGAGGCGAAGGCAAACGAGATCTTCGACTATATTGAGAAATTTGCCGGCTATGGTTTTAATAAATCCCATGCTGCAGCATATGCACTCCTCTCCTACCATACTGCTTGGCTTAAAGCGCACTATCCTGCCGAATTTATGGGTGCGGTGCTTACCTCAGAAATGCAAAATACCGATACGATTGTTTTTATGATCAGTGATTGTCGTGAACTCGGTTTGAAGATATTACCGCCGTCGGTCAACTGGTCTGACTATCGTTTCCGTGCTTCGGACCCTAGTACCATTATTTATGGCCTGGGGGCCATCAAAGGTGTTGGCGAGGCCGCAATGGAATCCGTCATGCAGGCGCGAAAAGAAGGCGGTGAGTTTCTAGATATTTTTGATTTCTGCCAACGCATTGATCTTAAAAAAGCCAATAAACGTACTCTTGAAGCCTTGATTCGATCGGGTGCTTTAGATTGCTTATGCCCGTCCAATGACATCGAAAATAGTAAAGGTGAGTATCGTGCAGTCCTTGCCGATCAACTTGAAGAAGCGGTGCAGGCCGCCGAACAAAATCGACAAAATCAAGACAGTGGAATTTTTGATTTGTTTGGTGAAATTGAAGTCCCTGCACGCAAAGCGCCGCCAAAATCGATTGTTTGGCCCGATGAAGTCCGCTTAAAAGGTGAAAAAGATACGCTCGGTCTTTATCTGACTGGACATCCCATAGATGTCTACAACCCTGAACTGAAAAACTTTATTAAATGCAAACTTGCTGATATCGAAGCAACCAAACGAGGTGTCACGACGATATTTGCCGGGCTCGTTATTGATGTCGCAAACTTTCCTAATCGCGTAGTAATCACCTTAGATGATGGTACCGCACGTATAGACGTTAACTGCCAGCACGAAAATTTTATGCGTTATAAAGAAATCCTGAAACCCGAAACCATCGTCGTGATAGAAGGCGAGATCAGTGAGCGTGAAGGCTATGATCGTCCGGTAGGACGTCTGCGTAAAGTGTTCACCATGAATGATATCCGCACACGTCGTGCTGAAGCGATTGTATTAAACCTCACCTCGAACGGATTATCGACTGATCTGACGCTACAACTGAAAAAAACCCTGCCTCGATTTAATCAAGACAATGCAGATCAAAGGCGCATCCCGATACACTTTCAAATCGATCACACCTACTCGAAAGCGACATTAAGTGTAGGAGAACACTGGTATGTGCGGCCTGAAGATGAATTATTGAAACATCTTCGCGAGTATTTTGGTAAATATGCAGTGAGCGTGGTTTATCAGCGCAAAACACATGCCTCTGAAACCACTAGTGCCGCTCATTCTAATTAAAATGAGAAATGATGGCTTGCTGTACATACCGACGTACTTACATTGTAAATAAGTATGTCTTTCATCACTATAAAGTATTTCCTGGGATACACAAACGCATTAATTTGGCTATACTTTACTGGGATAAAAAAAGTTGAAAATGACAGGATGTCATATGAACAATAGTTTTTTTGCTTTGTGCATCATGTGCATGAATATTGGTATTAATAAAACTTTAAATTTTAGTCAGACAAAAAACAAAATGTTCATTTGATGGACAATAAATTGAGAACTATGATGACAGAAACTAATAATGCACAGATCAATGAGTTGCAAAGCTTACTGGGTGAGGATGGCTTTCAAGGTTTCTTGAATAGCTATCTCAATGATAGCCAAGGCTATATGAAAACGATCCAAACGGCTTATGAACAAAATGATAACGTGTCGGGTTTGTCGGCGATCCATTCACTAAAAGGTGAAATTGCAAACATTGGTGCAACCGAATTAGGATTGCTTTGTTATAAATTGGAAAACGAGTTTAAAGCCGGTCAATTGAAAAATAGTGATGTTATAATTCAGGCGATTAATGACGAATTACAAAATGTGAATAATTCTCTGCGTAAGCTACTGTAATGAATTTTCAGCCCCGATGGTTTAGATGCACGTCATGTAAGCCATATCATTGTTTTTGAGTGAGTTAGTGTTTTGCTAGTCGAAAAAAATGCAACGGATCATCGTTTGTTTTTGGGTCGTATACGCATTGTCATGGTGAATACGACACTGCCTGCCAATATCGGTGCCGCAGCCCGAGCCATGAAAACCATGGGACTCACGCATCTTACCCTCGTCAACCCCAAAATCTTTCCAAGCCCCGATGCCATCGCACTTGCATCAGGTGCCGCTGATGTTGTTGAAAATGTGACGCTGGTCGATACGCTTGAACAAGCCATCGCTGATTGTGTGCTTGTCTTTGGCACAAGTGCACGAAGTCGTACGATTCCATGGCCGCTACTTGACGTCAGAACGGCGTCTAAGCTTGCCATCGATGAAACACTGCATGGCGATATCGCAATTGTCTTTGGTCGTGAAGATCGTGGACTCACCAATGAGGAGCTTGCTCAAGCGCAATATCATTTGACAATCCCCGTCAATGAAGAATATGGCGTACTGAACGTTGCAGCAGCCATTCAAGTCGTGTGCTATGAATTACGGATGCATGCTCTCGCGAAGCAAAGTTCAAATGCGCTAACCAAAAACACCGCAACAGCTGACATGATGCCTCTCCTTGGCCATATGCAATGGGACGAACCCTTGGTTGACCAAGCGATGATGCAGCAGTTTTATAGTCATCTAGAGATGATGCTGACCAATATCGACTTCTTGGATCCTAACAATCCCCGTCTACTGCCCTTGCGCTTACGTCGTTTGTTTGGACGTATACGACTAGATCGTATGGAATACAATTTACTACGCGGTATCTTTGGTCGTGTACAAGCGCTCAGCAAAGGGAGTTGGCCACCGCAATCTCTGGTGGATGCGCAGAGAAAATCGTCCGAAGACTAAGTACACCTCATCATGATCATTAGAAACTCACTCCGCACTCGCCTTAATGACAATAATCGATATAAAAATTAACAATATCGATAGCAGAAATATTAGAATTGATTATGATCAATTCGTAATAGGCATCAGATGATGTTGAAGCAACTCCAAGAAGACATTCAAGCCGTATTTGATCGCGATCCCGCTGCACGCAATACCCTTGAAGTCTTACTCACCTATCCTGGTATTCATGCCGTAATAATGCACCGTGCCGCACATCAGCTTTGGCTGCATAAGCTTAGAGGCGCTGCACGCGGCTTATCCCTCTTCAATCGTTTCCTTACAGGTATTGAAATTCATCCCGCAGCCAAAATAGGGCGCAGGCTTTTTATTGATCATGGCATGGGTGTTGTGATTGGAGAGACTGCTGAAATTGGTGATGATGTGACGCTTTATCATGGCGTCACATTAGGAGGGACAACTTGGCAGAAAGGCAAACGTCACCCCACACTCGAAGATGGTGTGGTTGTCGGTGCAGGCGCTAAAATTTTAGGACCATTTACGGTCGGTAGAAATGCAAAAATTGGATCCAATGCGGTCGTGACCAAGGCCGTTCCTGCTGAAATCACGGTGGTTGGTAACCCTGCGCGCTATATTGAGAAGAATATGGATCAACGATCACAGCCGTTATTAAACGATCCTAATTTGGATCCAAGTGCAATTCTTAATTATGCGAAATCGATCGGTTTTCAGCCTTACGCAATTGCACCGAATCTGCCTGATCCCGTCACTGAGGCATTTCAAGTCTTGCTCCAACACATGCAGTCCACAGATCGCAGAATTGATACTATGTGTAATACAGTCCGCGAGCTTAATCCTGCTTTTTGTGATGAAAAAAACAAACCTATCAAAGCGGATGATCTTCCAATCATTCAAGACGCCCATGCTGGCGTACAGATTAAACCTTTGAAAAGGCGCCCAAAAATCCAATAAAGTGAACCAGTTCATCATTTTACCATCGAAATTAATACTCTTCTGATACGGTTTTTAAGTTGTTATTTAGATTTTATTCGCTATAGTCTTTAATGTGAAAAATGAACTGTACGCCTTGTCCATGGCGTCCTCACGTCTCATATAAATTTAATTCTGATTTGGATGATCTAGGAAAATATGCACTCACTTATTACGAAAAATCGACTCATTTACACCTCTATTTTTACAGTATTTGCACTTGGCGCCTGTCAGCCTACACCGACAATCCCGGTGAATACGACGCCGCTCGTTGCCGAATATAATCGCAACTTATTGGTGCCACCACCTCCGCCTGTCGTTGATGAAGACCCTTTAGCAACTCAAATTAAAGCGATCGATCGTGCTGACTATGAAGGTAGGATTTCACTGCTTGCAAAATACGCAAAGCACTATCCACCTCGCTTTGAGAATAAACGTGCGCGCAAAGCAGCAGAAGTTGAAGCAAAAGACCTCGCAGAAACGCTTAACGTGATTGCGAATAATCCGCAAGCCACCCATGCACAGCTATTGCAGGGATTCAAAGCTAATGGGCTGGCAAGAAACTTAGATGTAGGCAAGGATACGACAACCAATGCCAATAATTTTATGCGCCGCGCTTTAAAAATGAAGCCGAATGATCCTGAAACCAACTTTTGGTTTGGTGTCCTTTTATCTGAAGGCGGTGGTATGAATGAAGGGATTCCATACCTCAATAAAGCTGCAAAAAGTGGTTACTCTGAAGCATATCTGTCGATTGCCAATGCCTACCTGTCTCTGAACAAAAAAGCCAAAGCATTAAGTGCATTAGATAGCTACAAACGTTTGGTCCCTGATGATGCGCGTGTCCCTGAGATGGTTGATGCAGTCAAAACAGACAAAGCGTCAATCTGGTAAAAACGCATGTACTACGAGTTCTTGATGAACTCGTAGTACAATACGCGTGAAATTCTATTTTATCCATTGAGAACGCTTTATGTCCCTGTCTTGTATCACTCAGCCCCATCAGAACCTCATCGCATCGTTACAAGATGGCATCTTAGAGCTTGTCCTCAATCGTCCTGAACGCAAGAATGCACTGTTTGGTGAGTTTTATTTGGCCGTCGAACAAGCCATCCTTGAGGCTGATCAAGATCCAGCCGTACGGGTTGTATTTTTACGCGGTGAACAAGATTTTAGTGCGGGTAATGATCTACAAGATTTTATAAGTTCGCCAGCTGCAGGTATTGATGCCCCTGCATTTCGTCTACTCCGTGCTGTCGCGACACTGACCAAACCATTGATCATTGCTGTGCGCGGTGTTGCCGTGGGTATCGGCGCCACGTTGTTGCTGCATGCTGATTTAGTCTATTGTGATCCTGCAGCTCGTTTTCAGATGCCGTTCTTAAGTTTAGGTTTAACGCCTGAAGGCTGCTCAACATTGTTATTGCCACAGCGCGCAGGATACCTAAAAGCTGCTGAAATTTTATTGCTGGCAGAACCTTTTACTGCTGAGACCGCTCTCGCAGCGGGCTTAGTCAATCAGATTATTGCCGAAGATGTCTATGCGCATGCCAGATCAAAGGCATTGCGTTTGATTGAACTCCCCGCAGCCTCGATCCTGCTCACAAAGGCTATGCTCCGTGACAATCAGCCCACAACCGTAGTTGAACGCATTAACGTTGAAGCAGTACACTTTGTGGACCGAATCAAAACACCTGCCGTCAAAGAGGCCGTTGCTGCTTTTAAAGAGAAACGTTTACCGAACTTTAGACAGTTTGACTAATAAAGAATTCCAATTACTCGCCATAAAAAAGCACTCCGAGGAGTGCTTTTTTTATGCGGTAGAGTTTAATACTTATACATCAATCTTTTTTCAATAAAACACGATATTGACCACATCAAATGCTGGTGTCTCGTAGGGGTGCGCGTTTTTCAATGCTTGGATCACAGCCTCAATAGCATGATCCTCCACAATCGTTTCTACGCGCCACTCAGAGACCACTTCTAGTATGCCCAACTCACCCAGAAAAGGATTGGCGCCCACTAATGGTCTAAACTGGCCTTGCCCTTGGACTTGCCAGCTACAAGAATCATAATTCTCATAACGCCCCGCACCCACCGCAAAAATCGCCGTCTTGACGACTTCAACATGGCTGTCTGGAACATAGAAGGTCAGTTTATACATGAGCGTTAAACTGACCTCTCAGAGATTAACCAGCAAAACTGCGCGCATTTCTAAACAAGCGCAACCAAGCACCATCTTCGGTCCAATCTTCAGGTTTCCAACTATGCTGCAATGCACGGAAGTTGCGCTCAGGATGCGGCATCAACAACGTTGCACGTCCATCACCCGAGGTAACACCCGTGATCGCTTCTGGTGAACCATTCGGATTTAAGGGATAAGTCTGAGTTGATGCGCCAAAACTATCTACAAAACGCATCGTTACTTGATCATGTGCATTCAATGCAGCTAATTGATCTACTGTCGCATCCACACGTCCTTCACCATGCGCAATCGCGATCGGCAAAATAGAACCCGCCATACCATCTAATAGCACAGATCGTGATTTCTCGACACGCACGTTTACAGCACGCGCTTCGAATGACTCACTGGTATTGCGACGGAAGCGTGGGAACAGTTCGGCTTGTGGGATCAATGTCTTGAGCTGAGATAACATCTGACAGCCATTACAGACGCCGAGTGTAAAGGTCTCACTGCGATGAAAGAAGCTCTCAAACTGATCACGGAGCTTCGCATGATACATCACGGATTTTGCCCAACCGCCACCTGCACCGAGCACATCACCGTAGCTGAAACCGCCACAGGCCACTAAACCTTGGAAATCATCCAAGCGTACACGACCAGCCAATAAATCGCTCATGTGCACGTCAAAGGTTTCAAAGCCGACACGATCAAAAGCCGCCGCCATCTCTAACTGGCCATTGACACCCTGTTCACGCAAAATTGCGACTTTAGGCTGACCTAAATTTAAATAAGGCGCTTCAATCGGTTCATTGAGATCAAAAGTCGCTTTCGCGATTAGGCCTTGATGTGAGGTGTCGCTGATCAGTGCATACTCTTGATCAGCGCATTCACTATTATCACGTTGACGTTGAATCTGATGACTGACCTTCGCCCATGCCAATTGCAGTTCAGTACGTGGTAGGCTCAATCCAGCAACGGTCAACGTATCGCTATTATTGACTGTCCCAATGACGCTTACGGCAGTTGCAAGGGGTGACCCACTCAAGGCAGCTTGTAATCCAACCCAATCACTTGCTCGGACTTGAGCGACACAGCCCACTTCTTCTGCAAATAATTCCGCTATTGGATTTTCGCCAAGTTTAAGATCAACACCTAAACGGCTAGCGAACATCATTTCACTGACAGTTGCCAGTAAACCGCCATCGGAAATATCATGATAAGCAAGCAACTTGCCTGCTTTGGTCCACGTTTGGATGACGTTAAAGAATTCCTTGAGATCATTCGCATCATCCAGATCCGCTGCAACTTCACCCAGATGGTTATAAACCAGTGTAAGTACGGAAGCCCCCAATCGGAACTGGCCGCGCGATAGATCAACGCGAACCAAAACCGTATCTTCGGCAACTTGACGCAACTCTGGAGTTACATGTAACCGAACATCTAATACAGGCGCAAACGCCGTGACGATAAGCGACATCGGAGAAGTCACTGCTTTCTCAACACCCTCATCGTTCCAAGTGGTACGCATCGACAAGGAGTCTTTGCCGACAGGAATTGCGATTTCAAGTGCAGGACAGAGTTCCATACCAATCGTGCGCACGGCTTCAAACAAGGCTTGATCTTCACCAGGTTGGCCAGCAGCAGCCATCCAGTTGGCTGAAAGTTTGATATCACTTAACTTTTCAATTGGCGTTGAGGCCAAATTGGTAATCGCTTCTGCGACACAAAGACGTGCAGACGCTGAAGGGTTGAGCAATGCCACAGGTGGACGCTCGCCCATGCTCATCACTTCACCCGTAGTGCTCTGATGC
>CAYJTU010000125.1:0-10936 GCA_964373105.1 uncultured Moraxellaceae bacterium
CAGCGCCTCGCCATCGAACGATGGACGTGCCCACACAATACAGCCTCGACATTGGAAAATTGACTAATGAGTGAAGCTAAAGGTTCGGCATCCAGATAACGGTAGCTATCCATATAAGGGATTCCTGACATGAAGGGAGGATGATGCATCGCGATAAGCGTCGGTTTATGCGTATCCTGACTCAGGGTAGAAGCAAGCCAGCTTAGCCCTTCAGAATCAATATCGCCGTAATCTGCATTCGCAATGCTAGAGTCCAGCACGATCATTCGCACAGGGTAATCATCAATGCAGTAGTGCAGAGATCCTGATCTGGGCAAATAGGGATGATGTGAAAATGCAGTCCGAAAATTTTCTCGATGGTCATGGTTTCCCATCACAACCGCATAGGGGATCGTCAGTTCACCTAACAACCTAATCAGGTTTGCATACTCAGCAGGATCTCCTTCATCGACGAGATCCCCGGTCAATAAAACAAAATCAGGTCGCCGATCAAGATGATATAAATGCTGAATTGCATCCCTGAACATTTGATTAGAGTCAGCCACCCCTTTGTATAACTCGCCTTTAGGCCGGACATGAATGTCAGAGAGTTGGGCGATAAGCATGGGAGACCTCGACGTCATAGCAGAAATGAATTAAAGGATGCGTGAGCTTATCTGCACAGCAATGCACCCACGCCTCGCAGAAGCATTGCAAAACCCGCACCAAAACGAACCGTAATTTTTAGAGCATTCTATCGCAGCATCCACTTGCAATAATTTTCATTAAATAACAGTATCTTAATTTTCAAGTATATCTGGCATATCCTTTGCTTATAAATATTACTATTTTCAAGTTTAGTAATACTATTTATTTTAAGGGGGTCATTGCCATGTCATTACTCAGTCTAAAATCTAAGCTGCGCATTTGCTTTGCCAGCGCCCTCATGCTATCCACAGTGAGCGCAGCCTATGCTGCCCCCCTTAAAATTGGTTATAGCGACTGGCCGGGCTGGGTCGCGTGGCAGATCGCGATTGATAAAGGCTGGATTAAACAAGCCGGGGTTGATGCGTCGTTCCAATGGTTTGATTACTCAGCATCCCTTGAAGCCTTTGCAGCAGGAAAATTAGATGCAGTACTGGCAACCAATGGCGATACACTGGTAACAGGATCGGCTGGTGGCAAAGGCATCATGATTCTGGCCACCGATTACTCCAGTGGCAATGACATGATCATTGGCAAAGCGGGCATCAAATCACTTAAAGACTTGGTCGGCCAATCCGTTGCTGTTGAAACGGGTTTAGTTGATCACTTACTCCTCGTCAATGCGCTCAAAAAATCTGGTATTGCCGAAAACTCGATCAAACTGGTGAATGCAAAAACCAATGAACTTCCGCAAATCTTGGCGTCCGGCAGCGTTTCCGCAATTGGCGTGTGGCAACCCGTTGCAGGGCAAGCACTCAAATCATCTGCCGGATCACGTCCACTCTATACGTCTGCAGATGAACCCGGCCTGATCTACGATGTGCTCACCGTCAACCCCAGCAGTCTCAATAAGAATCGCGCCGACTGGATCAAATTGACTCAAGTTTGGGACAAAGTTGTGACATATATCAATGACCCGAAGACCCAGCCCGATGCCTTAAAAATTATGGCTCGACGCTCTGGCGGGGGTATTACACCTGAATCTTATAAAAAATTACTTTATGGGACTCATCTATTAAGTCTCAGCGACAACCAAGCCATCATGCTGAAAGCCAAAGGCTTTAAATCCTTATACGGATCTTCTTACTTCGTGGATCAATTCAATCTGAGTCAAGGAATTTATCGTACCTCTCAAAACGTAGACAGCTATATAGACCCGAAGCTTGTCAGTGCTAAGTGATCGCCACTGGCAATGGCTAGGGCCGCACACTCAATAAAACAGCGAAGCAACCAACGCTTTTAGGATACGACGACATCATGGCACGTGCATTTAATCCGCATTATCGACTTTCGCGAAAACTACGCTGGATACTCGGCAGTGCATCTTTTTTACTGCCCATTCTACTGTGGTCAGCAGTCAGCTATTTGCCTTTTATTTGGCATCCACAAATCAAGATCACTGATCCGGGCGGTGTCAGCTATTTCGAAGCCGATATGCGCACCGACCGTGCGACCTTCGATCTTGAAAAATCCAACATGACTACGCAGCACCTTCCCTTGCCCGAAGGCATCGCTTCGAATCCAGTTTACTTACCAGCCCCTCATGAAGTGGTGATTGCGTTTTATACGGCCTTCACTACTCCACCTGCACAAGCTGATGATCCGTGGCTACACCAAAGTCTTTGGCATAGCGTGAAACTGGTCTTTTACGCTTTCTTCATTTCTTCGCTCATTGGTGTACCACTGGGAATTTTAAGTGGGACATCACCCGTTATTTCTCGCTTAACCGAACCTTTTGTCGAGTTCTTTCGCTATCTGCCTGCACCCGCTTTTGGCGCACTGATGGTGGCAATCCTCGGCATTTATGACGGGCCCAAAATAGCGATTATTGTGATTGGTACGCTTTTTCAACAAATATTGATCATTGCCAATACCACCCGCAAACTCGATCTCGGATTGATGGAAGCGGCACTGACACTCGGGGCTAGCCGCCGCAAGTTGCTGACCCGTGTGGTTGTGCCCGGTATCTTGCCAGATCTGTATCGTGATCAACGTATCTTACTTGGCTGGGCATGGACCTACTTGATCGTCGCAGAACTGATCGGCACCAGCTCAGGGATTACATGGTTTATCACGCAACAAGCGCGCTATCAACATTTTGAAAATGTCTATGCTGCCATCATTATGATTGGTTTGATTGGCCTTGGCATTGACTTGCTACTCGCATGGCTGGGTCGTCGTTTATTTCCATGGGATAAGAGTCGTTAAGGAGTAAAACTATGAATGAATCAAATATCACTCGCTCGAATACACTTGAAGATAGTCCTTTGGCTTTACCTGACTTCTTGCCCGACTACCATGTGCAATCGCCCGAGGTAAAAGCGCGTTTTGAAAAACTCTATCAGCGCAAAATTATTCTAGAAATACGCGACTTGGTAAAGCATTTCGATACCCCACAAGGCAAAGTCCTCGCCCTCAATAAGATTAACTTTGATATCTATCGCCGTGAATTTGTCTGTGTGATTGGGCCATCGGGTTGTGGTAAATCGACCTTGAGCCGAATTCTTGCAGGCCTTGAGAGCTATGACGGCGGCACTGTACTGCTTGATGGTCAAGCCGTAGAGGGCCCAAGTCGTGATCGCGGGATGGTTTTTCAAGGCTACACCCTCTTTCCATGGCGCACGGTTAAACAGAATGTAATGTTTGGTCTGGAAATGAGTGGCAAAGGAAAGCACGAATCAGAACAATCGGCACTGCAATGGCTCGATCTGATCGGCTTATCCAACTTCGCTGATGCCTACCCGCATCAACTTTCAGGCGGGATGAAACAACGCGTCGCGATCGCCAGAGCGCTGGTCAATGAACCGCGTATCCTACTCATGGATGAACCGTTTGGGGCTCTTGATGCGCAAACACGCTGTAAGATGCAGAAACATTTACTGGAAATCTGGCGCAATATCGACATTACTATTCTCTTTGTCACCCATGATCTGGATGAAGCCATCCTACTCGCCGATCGCATTTTGGTACTCAAGGCCCATCCGGGTGAAGTACAAGAAGTCATAGAAGTGCCAGTGCCACGACCTCGTTCGGAACGACAAATCAATAGCCCTGAATTCTTGGCAACCCGAGCACGACTCGATCAACTCATCCACGGCAACACCGCCCACGATGACGCGGATGATGAACCGAAGCTATCGCCTTTTGTACGCCTAACATCAGTCGATGACAATGTCGAATAAATCAAAGTAAAGGCCAGCCATGAATACGCCAATCAACAACACGCAACTCCCACAAGATATCTCTATAAAAGAGAAGCCAACCAACCAATCCGTCAGCCGGATCAGTTTATCGCTATCACAGGAGCTCCTGACCGAGCTTGATGACATGGTTAACAGCCGAGGATTTGATAGTCGCTCGCAAGCAGTCGCTGATATGCTGCACCAGCATATTACTGAGCATAAACGTAATCTCGGCAATGATGTCATGGTCGGCACGATCACACTGCTCTACGATCGATCGATTCCAAACCTGCAGCATCAACTGGCGGATTTGCAATATCATCATCTAGCGGAAGTGATTAGTTCTTTACATGTCCAACTGACGGATAATCGGGTCATGGAAGTGATCCTCGTCCAAGGCCCAGCGAAACAACTTGAAGTGATCAGCGATGAGCTGATCACCTTACGCGGTGTCATCACGGGTAAATTGCAGTTGATGACGGCTGTCATGCCACCTGTTTATGCGTAATCCCACTTGCCCCCACATACGACTTCACTTACACTCGTTTTCCAAATGATCCGTGCCGCTTTTCCAAGTGTTCCGTACTAACCTATGTTTTTTAAAACATTACATAAGAAGTACACAGGATGGCATAGGCTTTGCTAGAAGGAAATAGTAATGCTGTGAGGCGCTTTGAATACGTAGAATTTTTGAATTTGATTGTTTATTGAGTGCATTTTTTTAACAGAATTGCGCTCAATACTAATACTTTTCAAATCATTACCGCTCATATCGACCTATAAATCCAGCCTAAATTATTTCTATACTTTTTCTTAATGGTGAAAAATTCTTCAATATTGCGTAATCAAATATAATATTTGATTACGCAATGATTGTGCGCTTCAATCTTGAGCACTATTGGTGGGATTTAAAAATAACATTAGGTATAAAAGTAGCGGTAAAAAATCAACGTGGACGTCGTATAAACCGCAGCTATGTCCCATAGCTCAAAAATTGAAAACTCTATTGGAATAATGAACATGCTGCGTCTGAAGTCTAAGCTAACCCTTATCGTTGTTATTATTGTCCTCGTGATTGGCTTAGTCGGAGGATTTCTGCTTTACTCCAACCACAATAAAACACAAAGCGCTCAAACAGCAAAGTCTGACAAAAAAGACGGCACAATTAAACCTTCGCTCAGTGTGTCCGTGGTCCTACCACAAACCATCCGTCTGCCTTTGACTATCGCCGCAAATGGCAATGTTGCTGCATGGCAAGAAGCCAGCATTGGCAGTGAATCCAATGGTCTCCGCATTACTGATGTTCGTGTCAATGTTGGCGATAGCGTTCGTAAAGGGCAAATTCTTGCAACGTATGCTGCCGAAACCATCCAAGCAGATGTCGCCCAATCCGAAGCAAACTTATTGCAAACCGAAGCACTCGCTGCGCAAGATTATGCCAATGCTGAACGTGCACTGAAACTGGATGCAGAAGGTGCGTTGAGTAAACAAGACATTAGTCTTTATGTCACCAACGCAAAAGCAGCAAAAGCCAAGGTTGAAGCTGCGAAAGCGACGGTGAACGCTCAAAAGATCCGGCTTAAATTCACCACCGTATTATCGCCAGATGACGGCATTATTTCAGCACGCAGCGCAACCGTTGGTGCCGTCGTCAATGGTGGCGCCGAACTTTTTCGCATCATTCGCCAAAGTCGTCTTGAGTGGCGCGCCGAAGTGACCTCCAATGAAATTAACCATGTCCATATTGGCGACAGCGCAAAAATTCAGAGTGATGGTGGTGCGAGTGTGACTGGACGAGTGCGCATGATCGCACCGACAGTCGACCCACTCACGCGGATGGCCTTGGTCTACGTCGACCTCCCTGTCATGCAAAGTGCTTCATCTCCGATTAAATCTGGCATGTATGCACGTGGCGTTTTGGATACAGGCACTTCTAATGCCATTACTCTCCCCCAAGCATCGGTGGTTATGCGCGATGGCTTTAATTATATCTTTGCCTTGACACCCAACAACCGCGTAAAACAAATCAAGGTGCAAACGGGACGTTCGATTAACGATCAAACTGAAATTACGACAAGCATTCCAGCTGACTCTAAAATCGTGGTCGCGGGTGCAAGCTTCCTGAATGATGGGGATCTTGTCCGTGTGATCAGTACACAGGCCATCAACTCATCAATTGCTGCGCACTAAGGAGCAATTGATATGTTGAACGTCTCCACATGGTCGATTAAAAATCCAATCCCATCCGTCATTCTCTTTGTTTTGTTGACCATCATGGGGTTGTTTTCATTCAACTCGATGAAAGTTCAAAATATGCTGGATATTGAACTGCCGATGGTCATCGTCACCGCATCACTACCCGGTGCCACTCCCGCCCAGCTTGAAACTGATGTGGCACGTAAACTTGAAAACTCTATGGTTTCAATTACGGGCTTAAAGCATCTCCGCACGACAATTAAAGATGGTACGGTTACTGTTCTTGCAGAGTTTCGGTTAGAGAAGCCATTACAAGAAGCGGTTGATGACACACGCACTGCAGTCTCTCAGGTCCGTGCAGATCTACCTGCTGATGTTCGCGATCCGATTGTAAATCGGGTCCTGAACTCTGATAACGAATTGGTTGGATACGCTATTAAATCACCGCATATGGATGTCGGTGAGCTAAGCTGGTTTGTTGATAATGATCTTTCACGAAAACTACTGACCGTCCCAGGTGTCGGCAGTGTCACCCGTATGGGCGGGGTAACTCGTGAGATTCATGTCGATCTAGATCCGATGCGATTACAGGCGCTGGGCACCTCTGCTGCTGAAATTTCAAGGCAGCTACGTCAGGTCCAAAATGAAAGCTCGGGGGGGCGTGTTAATTTAGGAATGGGTGAGCAACCCGTTCGGACTTTAGCAACGGTTAAATCCGCAAATGAAATTGGTGCACTTGATATTGCACTGGCCAATGGTCGTCACATCCGTTTGGATCAAGTCGCCACGATCAAAGATACCATCGCGGAACAGCGTCAAGCGGCATTGCTGAATGGTCAGGCTGTGGTTGCTTTTGAAGTCTCGCGTAGCCGCGGTGAGAGTGATATCGAAGTCGCAGCTGGCGTACAAAAGACGTTAGATGAGTTTAAAAAGGCCCATCCTGATATCACCCTGACCAAAGCTTATGACACCGCAAAATATGCGGCTGAAGAATATCACAGCTCTATGACACTCCTTTACGAAGGTGCACTGTTAGCCATCTTGGTCGTTTGGTTGTTTTTACGGGATATCCGCGCCACCATTGTTTCTGCTGTAGCCCTTCCCCTCTCGATTTTGCCCGCATTTATCGGCATGGATTATTTGGGCTTCACCTTAAACTTTATCAGCCTCTTGGCCCTATCATTGGTCATTGGGATTTTGGTGGATGATGCGATTGTAGAGGTTGAGAATATCGTCCGCCATTTGCGGATGGGCAAGAGCCCCTACCAAGCCGCAATGGAAGCAGCGGATGAGATTGGCCTTGCGGTGATTGCCACGACATTCACGCTTATCGCAGTCTTTCTGCCCACCGCGTTTATGAGCGGGATTGTTGGAAAGTTCTTTAAGCAATTTGGTTGGACCGCATCATTAGCTGTCTTTGCATCACTGGTTGTCGCACGTTTACTCACCCCATTGATGGCTGCCTATATCCTAAAACCCATGGTCTCGGTGCATAAAGAACCCTTCTGGATGAAGCGTTATATGCAGGCTGCAACTTGGTGTATCCAGCATCGGCTGCTGACCGTTGTCGGAGCGACCCTATTTTTTATTGCTTCTGTAATGATGATTCCCTTTATTTCTTCAGGATTTATACCCCCTGATGATGCGTCAGAAACACAGGTCAAACTTGAACTCACACCGGGTACAACCTTCCCGCAGACCTTAATCGCGGCAGAACAAGCACGGCAAATGATCTTAAAAGTACCTCACGTGGTCAGTGTTTATACCAACATTGGCAATGGTGGTGATCCGCGCATGGCATCACTGTTTCTGACTTTATCTCCGCGAGGACAACGTCCCAATAAACAGGTGTTGGAGAATCAACTGCGTACGGCTCTCGAGCAGCTTCCAGGCACACGGATTAAAGTAGGTTTCGGCGGTTCAGGTGAGAAGTACGATATGGTGCTTGCTGGTGAAGATGCCGATGCTTTACAAAAAACCGCGCTTGAAGTTGAAAAAGAAATCCGAACGATTCCAAACTTGGGCAGCATTATTTCGAGTGCAAGTTTGACTCGCCCAGAAATCGCCGTGCATCCTGATTTTTCCAAAGCCGCTGACTTGGGTGTGACCAGCACTTCCATCGGCGAAACACTGCGCGTTGCGACACTTGGCGACTACGACATGGACTTGCCAAAGCTTAATCTTGCACAGCGGCAAATTCCCATCGTGGTCAAACTTGAAGACGGTGCCCGTAAGGATCTCAGCTTACTCGAACGTCTGAGTGTCCCAAGCACACAAGGTGGATCGGTCATGCTTGGTCAAGTGGCTACCCTGAGCATGAGTAGCGGACCCTCCATCATAAACCGTTATGATCGGGCTCGAAATGTCACCTTATCTGTAGAACTCTCAGGACAACCCCTTGGCGATGTGGTCACCAAGATCAAAAAAATGCCCGCGATGCAGCAGTTGCCACCGAGTGTTTCTTTGATTGAGTCAGGTGATGCCGAAGCTCAGAGTGAACTGGCGACAGGCTTTGCACTGGCCATGCTCACCGGGATCTTCTGTATCTACTTGGTTTTGGTGCTCTTGTTTAAGAACTTCTTGCACCCGATTACCATTCTATGCGCCTTGCCACTCGCACTTGGCGGTGCATTTATTGGATTGTTGATTGGACAACAAAGCTTTTCGCTCCCCTCAATGATTGGACTGGTCATGTTGATGGGTGTCGCGACCAAAAATTCTATCTTGCTGGTCGAATATGCCATCGTTGCAAGACGTAATCACCATATGACGCGCTTTGAAGCATTGCGCGATGCCTGCCATAAACGGGCACGTCCAATCATCATGACTACATTAGCCATGGGTGCCGGGATGATGCCCGTTGCGCTGGGCCTCGGTGCTGCTGACCCTACCTTTAGGGCGCCCATGTCGGTTGCTGTGATTGGTGGATTGATCACCTCTACCGTACTCAGCTTATTGGTTGTTCCTGCGGTATTCACCTATGTTGATGATGTTGGGATTTGGATGCAGCGTATGTTTGCTAAATTCACCCACCATGACAAAACGTAAAGCTCTCAAGTGCTGCTGTCAGTAATTAAGCGTCAATGACAGCAGCCTGTGACTTTATGTGTGTAGACCGACAGTACGATTTAGAGCATCAAGCCACAACTATAGTTTAAATCTAGCGATCATAATGTTGCCCCTCATGACTCTAAGAATCTCTCATCAGTTTTGACTGAATTTGCAATAAACTTGAAATAAAAAAAGGAAAGCATCACGCTTTCCTTTTTTGGAAGATCACAGTACCACTTTACTCACCAAGCACACCAATCAACTGTGCTTTGACACTGTCGATATTATCCAAACCATTCAGCTTGGTATAACGCGGTGCATTTTCACCCGATGCAGCACGTTTTTGATAGAAACCCACCAACTGAGCGGTTTCTTTGTGATATGACACCAAACGTTTTTTAATCGTCTCCACTTCATCATCAGGACGCACAACCAAAGCCTCACCAGTCACATCATCCACATTTTCAACTTTAGGTGGATTGTAAATCACATGATAGATACGGCCTGATGCTGGATGTGAACGACGACCTGATAAGCGCTTGATAATTTCTTCATCGGGTACATCGATTTCAATCACGTGATCAATCGTCACACCCGCAGATTCCATCGCTTCAGCTTGGGGAATCGTACGCGGGAAGCCATCAAAAATACAACCATTGGCACAATCTGGCTGGCTAATGCGCTCTTTAACGAGGTTGATGATCAAATCATCAGATACAAGGCCGCCTGCATCCATCACGCTTTTTGCTTGTAGTCCCAACTCAGTGCCTTCGCGGATTGCTGCACGGAGCATATCTCCGGTTGAAATCTGAGGAATCTGATAACGTTGATTGATCAACTGAGCCTGAGTCCCCTTACCCGCTCCAGGTGGTCCTAGCAAAATAATACGCATAACAAATCCTCAAATAACCGAAAAATAAAAACGATAAACCCTAAATTCAACACATTCTTTTATTGGCGTAACCATACCGTTCAACGCACTTTGACTCAAGCCATTTTAGTACTTGAGCCAGTCACAACTAAAACTTGTATACCGCCTCTCAAGGACGTACTTGATCAACGTTAACGGTGTAATTGAGACGATTATCCAGTGGCACTGGCAATGACTCTAAATCTCCGTGTGCTCCTGTCGGATTACTACTTTTACTCACGCGCACTGCAACCACCAGTGGGATACCTTGGCGACGCGCCGAAGAAATTGTGCGTTCAGCTAGCATGCTATCTTGATCAGACAACGTCACTGTAAGTGGTTGTTGATGACTCAGTCCTCTAATCAACCCAGACGCAGGAATTTTTTTGACTGCATAAGGCGCAGGCACACCCTCTACCGCACGGATATAAACAAATACAGTATCACGCGCAGTGATTTTTGATACTAGACGATTTGCCAATTGTACAGTAATTGTGAGTGTGCTATCAGCTTGACTTTTAGTAACTTGCATCTGAGCTTGCTTTGCGTCCTTAATCGCTGTATTTAACTGCGCAAGCGTCGCAGGATTCAGCGGATGATCGGGTGTGGCCCGCTCTATTCGAACCGCTTTTAAGCGCTCTAACCAGTCGACAGCCTCATCATACAGATGCGCGCTATAAGTTGCCATCGCCATAAGCATCAGCGCCCCCTCATGATTCGGATTTTTAGTCAGGATATGATGAAGCAAGTTTTGCGCGACATCGTCCATTTTACCTTGTTTACTAAAAAAACGCATCTGGGCATAGGTCATGGCGACATCATCGTCTTCTGGGTTCAAGCGGTATGCATGCGCAAGTGTCGCAAGTGCAGGTTCTATCGCTTCGGCTGCCATATAAGTCTGTGAAAGGACAAC
>CAYJTU010000126.1:0-10795 GCA_964373105.1 uncultured Moraxellaceae bacterium
AATGAGAGATACTCAACCATCTAATGAGGTGGGTACTTAATGGGTGCCATTACAACTTCAAACGGCGCCATGCAATTACGAATGCGACTAGACCTAAATAAGCTTCTGTCTTACCTCCACCCGTTGGAAACCATATCAGATCAACGATTTCTCTAAAATCATCGTCCTCATCAATAGCCGACGTAATGGTTGTCAACAAAAAAGCCAACTGAAAAGGACGCCATTGATATTCAGTTAAAGGAACAGCCTTACCTTTAGTCAAATTGTGTTGATGCATTTGATCCAGCATTGCTTGGTTAGCATACGCAAAGGCTTTGGCTGCATTTTTATCGTTGAGCAGAAGAGTAATGCCCTTATTCATGCGATCACGCGCTGTAGTCATAGATGCTGTAATACGAAACCCTGCTTCTTTTTCATCACCGCTGAGTGCATCAACCTCAGTTAATCTTTTTTCAATCCATTCCTCATATTCGGCAACAAACCGATGTAATTCATGACACACCGCTTGTTTGTCATGTTGTAATGATGAGAGATAGTTCATCCTTAGGACGGGAGAATCACCCTTGGCAACATCTGAGGTAACTTGAGGCACCTCTATTACAGGCATAAAATCACTACAGATCTCAGTAACACGGCCATTTTCTAGTTTCCAATCGGTCGCACTTCCATGACCAATTGCATATATTTTTTTATGTTTATACTGTAGCTCAAGTTCCTGCATTTCATGATCAAGTAAGCTGTAATCTACACTTGGGTAGTCGCCAACTTCACCCTCTTCAATGATGCACTTTAGCTTCACTTCAAATAAAGCTTTTTGAGTTCTGACTTTATTCCATTCTTTGGGATCAGTGTCCTTTGCCACTTGTTCAGCGTTAAACAAAGATACGGTGATGATTTTACCATTAAGGAAGGGACGCTCCTGCACAACGATACCGGCCCGATACCCTGTTTCTTTATCACCATCCCCCTTAACTGCAAAAACCTTTTTATCACGTGCGGAACTTGTGAGAAAAAAAGCCTCATCATCACCACCGACTAGACTTCTCACATACACTGGCTTTTCGAACTGCCCTAGCTCATTACGACTATCTAGAGTTTTTGGGTTATAAACAGCAGCTGAAGACCAGATTTGGATTTTCCAATTAGGACTCGATACAAAGAACGAGAAGCCTACAGAAGATGGGGGTATATAGCGTTTACGTGTAGTGCCTTCTGCAACTTTTTCGTCAACACCCTCAACTGATTTTGCAGCATACCCTTCAGTATCAGTATCAAAATCTGTTTCATCGGCAGGATCCAGCCCCTCACCTGACTCAACAGTAGGGAATAAAACCCCTACAGGGTATCGCTGTAGAGGCGTAATATCGTGCAACTCTCCATCCATTGCTGGACCAATTAATTGACTTCGCAGCCAGTCAACCATTCTTAGCCGGCTTTTCGAATAATCCATTTCTCGTCCCAAATTAAAACAGTTGACTAGTAACCTAAAAATTTTTTAGGTGCTTAGAAAGTTTTGTTTGTCTTTTAAATTTTAAACTTTCTAGGGAGCTTCTATAATTTTATTAGAAGGTTTTGAAAATACAAATAAACCTATATTGCCCCCTACAGAGCAGATGAAGTTTTGACGTATAAGCTTTTAATTTTAAAGGTAATATAATCAGACTCTCTTTAGCAAAGTTACTTCCCTAAGATTATCAAAGTTTCTAATTGAACTTTGTTGTCTCAAAACCTCCAGCTGAGCGTATCAGTCACGTATCCATTTGTCATTTATTTAATAAATTTAAAGGACATAATCTTCATGCACATAATTATTTGTTTACCTGATTTAACTATGCGAATGATCAAAATATCGAAACTAATGCAGAAACCCAATCGAAGCCTTCGTACCATCTTTCATCAAACTCTCTTGCAACAATGCAGCGATGAGTGCATCACAGGTTTTGATGGGACGAAAGCGACTTTGTCGAATCACGGCCGCAAAGTCGCCAGGCGTCATCTGTTGCAACTTATTTAACTGCTGAATATGCTGGGTTTGAGGTTCTGGTAGATTTAACTGCTGGCAGTATCCTTCGAATATTTTGAGAGTTTGATCGGCTTTCAGAAAGCCAAACTTCACTTTGAGATCAAACCGCCGCAAAGAAGCTTGATCCAAACCTTCCATCAAATTTGTGGATGCAATAAAAACCCCCGAAAACGCCTCCATTTGCGTCAGCATTTCGTTGACTTGCGTCACCTCCCAACTATTCCGCGCACTACGACGATCTTGTAAAAAACTATCTACTTCATCAATCAAAAGTAGTGCACCCTCCTCATCGGCTTGCTTAAAAGCACGCGCAATCTTTTTTTCACTTTCTCCGACCCACATTGAAGTCAAATCAGAGGCGCGCTTAACCAGCAGTGGGACACCCAATTGCTCGGCCAAATAACGACCATAGGCCGTTTTGCCTGTCCCAGGTGGACCATAGGCCAGATTTCGATTGCACGAGGCCCTCTGCAACTTGCGCTAGATCACAATCGGCTTGAATAAACGCTGGATTGTAAAGGTCTGGCAATCGATTGGGATCGTTCTTGACGATGGGTTTGTGACCTTGTGCTTCTAACGTGTTATTAATGAGCAGCTCTATGGCTGAAGCTGTATTTTCCGCGTCCAATTGTTCGTGAATCGACCGGATAACTGATGCGGCTTTGGCAACAACCGCTGGTGCTAATGATTCAGATTCAGCAATCCTTTGGATACTTGGTGCATCCAAAAACTCTGAACACAATTCTGTAAGGATGAATTCACGCTGTTTCTTTGCTGGGATCGGCAACTCAATCACGAGATCAAAGCGACGAATGAAGGCTTTATCAAGGCAAGAAATGGAATTGGACAACCAAATGGTTGGCACCGGATTTTCTTCAAGCATCCGATTAATCCAAGCTTTACGCGTTTGCGCAGTACTTTTAAAGCCAAATAAGTTGTTTCCATCGTTAAAAACGTCTTCCACTTCGTCAAAGAGAATGAGACTTTTTTGCTCTTTCACAAAATATTGTGCCGCACGGAAGGCTCGCAAACGCTTTTCGCCGTTGACCGGATCTCCATCCGAATCCTCACTCGCCACTTCAAAGAGCTCACAGCCCATTTCCCGAGCAAGCACTTTAGCTAGTTGGCTCTTGCCAGTTCCTGGAGCACCATGAATGAACACATTCACCCCTTTACGCCCAGTTTCCTGTGCCTTAATAAGATAGCTGCGCAAGATTGATAACGATTTATCGATATGGGCATAATCTCGCATCCCGAGCAGCGCTGGTGTGCTCAGGGTGACGACGCCACGTAATAAATTAACCGGATCGGCCTCTGCTGATAACATTTGATCCGCAAAATGGTTAGACAACAAGTCGATTTTATAACTCAAACAAGACATGCCACTCCGGTCAAGAGTGACCAAACCTGATTGTGCCAATACGCCCTGCAAACTCAGTGCACTACGAACCTCATAATCAGGTAAATCTAGAATAATGGGTAATGCTCTATATAGCTTTTCAGTCGTGATCATGCTTAAGCAATCTGCGCACTCATCTAACATCGGCTCAAGCTTGAGTAACACTGAAAACTCCAGAATACGACAATCAGTGTCGGATAAACCAACAAGATCCGCCAGGCGAGTGATATTCTCTCTTAATAATACGGGTGGCAAGACTTTCTGTGCATTACGTTCAGCGGTGCGATGCAGGCTTCTTAACAGACTAAGTCCCGCCTTGGAGCTCTCTTCGCCTGATTCCGGATCCAACAACTCACCCAGTCCAAGCACTTCGGCTAAAGAGTCTTTGATCACAATGTTATCGCTAATGAATTCTTTATGCCCGCCTAACAAGACAAGAATGCGCAGCATCCACAAATGTACAATCGCCGGAACCTTGTCAGCAGTATTTTTCCGGCTCATATGAAAACGGGATTTAGCCATAATGATCTCCAGAATTTGGTAATCATTATGGCTAATTAATACGTCATATTGTGTCGCACAAAAATTTTAAATTTATTCTAAAATGGATGCTTCTTCAATTTTTATGTTTCTTTTGGAAGCAAATTAGTCACTCAAAATATCTGGTGCTAAACGTGACGACCGTTAGTTTGTGCAGCAGTGCAGTAGCAGCGAGCATTGCATCTTCATACACTATATCCGATTGCCGATGCATCAACTGCGCCCAAACCCAAAAGGTGGCCGCATCCATTCCATCAGTAAAACGTTGAATGTGTCTGTGATCTATTCAGTCCAAGCGTCAATGGTCAGCGCTTTAAGCAGATCTTGCTCACGCATCATTTCAATGCCCACCTAAATCTCGTCCAATGTCACCGCACTCAAATACAGCTCATGATCTGGAAGGGATTATAGTCAGGTGGACTAGCCCTAAAATGACTTAACGATTCGGCGCTGAACAAGCCCCCGAATAAGCATTATCTCAAGTACTCCCCTACCCTCGCCGAATAACAGCAATGCTTTCAATGACGGATGTGCTGCCGAAACGTGTCACTAATTTGGGACCTTCTTTTACACGGTTGTCGATTAGTTCACTAATGCCCGCTTTGGCATATTGTACTGACCAAATCTTAATGAGTAAGTCCGATATGACGAGTTATCTGACTAGTCTTACAAGTTTTGGTATGTTTAAGAAGAAATGTTGTGTGATGAATAACCGTTGAATGCAGGGATTAATCGGTCTAATTTATATATTGATAAAATAGGTTATCAATATATAATCAAACACATATTGGCTGTTTGCCTCGGCTGTTGAGATATGTGAATGATTGAAAAACAAAGGGTTGCGAATATTAATTCTGAAGTGCCAAGTTTATCGGCGGCTGAATTTTATCAATTACGCGACCTCCCGCCTGAAGCCGATTGGTTTGCGAATATTGACAACCCAAACACCCGGCGTGCATATCAGTCTGATTTAAAGGAATTCATAGCCTTTCTAAATCATGATGGGATTCAGAGTTTTCGTGAGGTGACCCGACTGCATGTCATTGCCTGGCGTAATCAGCTTGAGATCAATCAAAACGCACCAGCAACGATTCGACGCAAACTAGCGGCACTCTCTTCTCTTTATGCCTTTTTAACCGAATGTAATTCCGTACTCATCAACCCAGTCATCGGCATTAAGCGTCCACGCCATGATTGCAACTGCGGCAAAACACCAGCCATCAGTGACCCACAAGCCAGCGCTTTATTAGCCGCCCCAAACTCTGCGACGCTGATTGGTAAACGGGATAAAGCCATCATATCAGTCCTATTGTTTCACGCTTTACGCCGTGAGGAACTCTGTAAACTACACTTAAAGAGTATTCATGAACGCCGAGGAATAAAGCATTTAGAGATCCATGGCAAAGGGGGTAAAATTCGCCATCTTCCGTTACACCCCATGACTTTTAATCTCATTCAAGAATACTTATCCGCCGCACCCCATGGCCGTGAAAAATCAGGAGCGCTATTTCGTCCCATCCGCAACAATATTACGGGTGACATTACCAAGTCGCTCTCTACTGACAGTATCCTTAAAATCGTCAAACGCTATGGAATTAAAATTGGCATTGTCGATGTGGCACGCTTCGCACCCCATGCACTTCGTGCAACGGCTGCGACCAACGCCTTAGAAAATCATGCGGACATCGCCAAAGTGCAAGAATGGCTCGGGCATTCCAGCATTTTGACCACGCGTAGCTATGATCGGCGGATTACTCAATCGGTTGACTCACCAATGTGGGTTGTTAAATATTAATCAGATCACTACCGCCATGAACACAGCTGGCAGTGCGGGCGCAACCGCGCAGATGAGGTTGCAGGTAAGATCGAAAAGAGTGTCTGAACAAGGATGGAGGGTTCTAACGAATCAGGGGTTTGTTGCGAAGTAAATCTTCAATAGAATCACCAAGAACATATGCAAAAAAAGTGTAGCAAGTTGCTACACTTTTTTTGGACAACCAGACGTGATGAGTTGTTTTGGGATTGGATGTGCCGGCACATACAAAAACATTTAAGAGTGGCAGAGATTGAGTTTTATCGACTTCAATCAAGTCAGCAAATTTAAAAGTGTAGCAACTTGCTACACTTTTTCGTTAATCAACGTTTGAACAAAATCCTGTAAGCGTTGCTCTTGAGTTTCATCAAGTACGGCCGAATTGAGCTTCAAAACAACTTGACGACTATTCCGACTAAAAAACCCTACTTTCTGCCCAGCAACAGTGACATCAAGCAGTCGAGCCTTATCTGGCACGACATCGACGCCATCATTTTTAGCCCGGAGCTTGGATTGCAGCCATTCACCGATTTTAGATTGTTCAATGCGACCTTGTTCCAACAACAACCAGACGTCATTTAAGGCAGCAGCAGCTAAGCTTGGTTCAACATCTTTCAAAACACGCTTAATGTCATAAGCGGCGCTACGTGATAATAACCGTGGGTTTAATGTCAAACGTTGAATAATGCTGTCTGGAAAAGATTCAAAGGCAAAATAACGATACATGTCTTCACGATTAAGTCCAACTGATTCAGCCAGTCTGGTCTTATTTGGAAACAAACTTTGGATCTGACGAAGGGCTTTACCAATTTCAAAATCTGACAAATCAGAACGATCAATATTTTCAGCGAGGGCGAGGGTAGCCATTTCCGCATCAGTCGATGGAACGATAATGGTTTCAATCGACTGCTTGCCTAAAAGCTTATGTGCGCGTAAACGACGCTCACCAGCAATCAGTTGGTAGCGATCCGCATATTGTCGTACGGTGATCGGCTGTAAAAGTCCCGACTCTTTGATCGAAGATGCGAGTTTTTGTAACTCATCTGCAGGAAAAGCGGTACGCCGGTGAAAGGGATTCGGATCAATTAAATCTATATGTAGACGAGTATGTAGCCGCCCCACATCAAAGTCAGCTTCTTGAACAGCCTCAGCATCACGAATGCTATTTTCTGACAGTTTCTTTTCCAACAGTGCTTTCAAATTAGGCTTAGCCATATTAAGACACCTTCTCTTCATCAACCTTCATTTCTAAAGTCTTAGCCAAATACTTTGCTAACTCTTTAAATTCCCTCGATACTTTTGCCGTACGATCAATCGCATGTAAGCTCATTTGCGCCATTGCCGCTTGATTGACTTTAGTACTGGTAGGAATCTTGATTGGCAATAGTTGACCAAATAAGTCCAATGCCGCATTTTCTATCAATTTACAGACTGTTTGCCGCTCGTCATGCTTAATCAGTAGACCCCCTAGTAAGACCAGCTTAGGATTAATTCTTTTAATTTTTTCAACATGCTTCAATAAATCCGAAACACCATACAAGCCATACTGCGAACCTGACTCGATTGGAATAATGAGATGCGTCGCCAGCGACAAAGCATTGCTTGTCAGTAGTTTTAATGATGGCGGACAATCGATTAACACCACGTCATAGAGCCCCTCTAAAGGAGCGAGCTTCGTTCTGAGTTCTTCTGATGGGCGAGGTGTGTCATCTTTAAGCTCGTCTTCAGTGCGACCGAGTGCTAAGGAGCCATAAATCAACGATACGCCTTCAATATTCGTATCCTCATAGATCGCTAAGGGTAATCTTTCGACTTCGGACAACAATAACTCGGCACATGTGACTGCAATTTCACTCGGGTGCAGCTTGCCAATATGCATGCTGGCATTGGCTTGTGGATCTAAATCGACAACCAATACCGACAATCCTAAGCGTGCAAACTCAGCAGCTAAGTTCACCACCGTGGTCGTTTTTCCACAGCCGCCTTTATGATTGGCAACGGCAATCCATTTAGTCTCACTGCTATTGGTCATTTGTGTCCATCCTTTATCAATAGTGTGTACATTACATCATTAGCAAGGGCTTTGCATCAATATTAGATCCAGATAAAAAGTGTAGCAAGTTGCTACACTTTTTATCTGGATCAACTCAATGCACCAGAGATGATTTCTGATCAATCGACTTAAAATACATAGCTAATGAACACGAATTTTTCTGCGTAACACTCGCAGAATATCGTGTGAAGCTGCAATAGCACGAATAATTCCCAGAGATAATCCACAGCAATGGCTCATTCATACATTCAAGAACTTCGATACTTTATGTAAATTTTTTATGATTATTTCGATACCTTGTGTAAATCAACTCTCGATACTTTGTGTAAGCTGATCCTGATTATTTCGATACCTTGTGTAAAAAGGAGAATTAGCCTCGTTTTGATTATTTCGATACCTTATGTAAATAATCTTCGATACTCTGTGTAAATCATTATCTATAGGTGCTTATGTTAATGGGACTCTAGGTTGTTTTATGGATTTTCTATCATCATTAAAAATTGTTCTGGATTCTATTTTTTACGCTTATAAGCCACTCTCAACAAGAACTTATGCATTTAGCGAAAAAATACGCGTCCATCTTAAGAAGAAATTTTTCCAGAGTGAGAATGTTCTAGCTAGTGTGGAGGAGTGGATTTTTTAACATAAAGATCGAACTTATAAGATGAGTACATTCACGCCTTCAGATTTAAGTAGACTGGCCACGAAATGAAGAGATGAAATTCTGTTCAATAGTCATAGGTTTCTTAATCATCGCTCACTATCAAAATCTGTAGGAACGCCGACTTTGCATTGATAGCCTGAGTTCATGCTCACGCTTTAACCATTCTCTTTAGACAATTGCGAACATTCGTGTTCAATCCAAATCGCCATCGGTTCGGATCTCTAAAGACATAAAAAACAACATCAATCTGTTAGGGCTAACCTAAACCATATCCAATGGACATCAATCTATCCAAATGAAGTTTTAATAAAAAATAATCAATTTTTGATGCAAATCACTGAATTTCAATTAATAGATTTCGATACTTTATGTAAATATCTCCTGATTATTTCGATACCTTGTGTAAATCCAATTAAATCTGGCCTCAATGTATTCGATACTTTATGTAAATTAAGCACTATCAACTTCGATACTTTATGTAAATTAGATTAACCTGTGATAATCTTAACTTCGATACTTTGTGTTAATGATCATCGTATTTGTTCGATACTATCTGTAAATCACATTTATATAAGATATTGATATTATTATGGAAGATGAAAATATTTCGGAGATTTCAAAAGAAATCGAGAATGAGCTCAATCCAAATGAGAAGGGTGGGGTAGGTGGCTTACAGCTATCACTACTCCCATCAGGTGAGAATAAGGAAATATCAGACATCGTTTCCACCGAGCGAAACTATGATCGATGGGCAAATTTTATTTTTCCGCACACCAAATCACCCGATCTACGTGAAATCAGAAAGAAAGAGTGGAGTTTAGAGTTACCAGGCGGTAAAAGTGGGATTGCCAGTATTCTCATCACGCCAGCAAAAGATGGGCGATGCTATACCGCGCGTACTTATGATGTTTATTTGGCACTGGTCTGGTTCTGGCGTGAGTTCGGCATGCAAAATGAACCCTTAAAATTCACCCAAACGCAAAACGCTCGCAAATTAGAAACACCAACCAGTGGTAAAAATCTCAAGATCATCTTAGGGGAATTAGAGGTCTTGTACTATACCAACGTAAGCTGGGTACTTTCATACCAAGATCAATCCGAACGCTACATGACGACTAAGAATCAACGCGTTCTCGATACCTTTAACTATGCAACTTTAGAGGAACGCGGTGGAATTTCTGGTCAAAGTGGGGTTACGGTTCAATTTAATGAAAATATTCGTAAAAATATTCGTAACAATATCACAACGCCAGTCAATTTCACTGCGCGTAAGGCCATTCGTTCCAGCGTAGCGAAAATTTTATATGGTCGTATCGACTCAATTCTAGCAACCAATCCTAAATTAGAGCGAAGAATTGAAAACTTGGTGACCGAGCTCAATTTAACGGTCAATCGATATCATCACAAATCACAGCGTAAAGGGCTAGGAGAGCTTTTACAAAGGAACCTGGATGGCTTAGAGCTTTCCAATTTAAAGCGACTCAGTGTGGAGCTGACGGAAACATCGGATGGTTTGGATTATAAGTTGATCTTTAAAGCAATCGCTCCACATAAAGAGAAAAAAGGGCTTACAACGAACAAAGCTCCTTCCCGTTTGAAAATTGCAAATACAGATGCAAATATCATCGAGAATCTAGTACTGACTATGCAGGATCTTGCCGGTAGCGGAAAGAAATCCAATGATGGTTTATATTATTTAATCGCAAAATATTACAGTGAAACACTCATTTACCGTGCGATTGGGGAATTTAAAGAGCTCCTGAGTGTGAATCCAAAGATTGGCAATCGATCTGCTTACTTCACAACAGTTGTTCATGTTGTCGCTCATAAGATGGGCGAAGAGTGGATTAAGGAGTGTGGTTCGGATTGTCGTTTTAGACCTGAAAATCAATTTTTACCTGAGTAAACTCTTATTTAAGCCATGGAATGATTTAAATACCGCTTTTGCTTTTTAGATTTTAAAAGATTTAAAGAATTCAATTATTGTACTTAAATCTTATTCTACTTAAACAATAGCTACTTAAAAGCTACTTAGCTTGTGGAAAACTCTGGAAAGCCTTGTTGTCCAAGGTGTTCAGAGGGAGGTATTTACACAAAGGATCGAAGTTGTTACACAAAGGATCGAAGTTATTGAGAATGTTTTACACAAAGGATCGAGATTATTTAAGTAATTTACACAAAGTATCGAAGTTAAAAAGTTATCCACAGAAGCGTCAATAATGTTAATCCAATGACCTGCTGAGTGTTTAAGTTGTTGAATGTCGTGAGAAACTGACCCACTTATAGGTAAAACTGGCATTAAA
>CAYJTU010000127.1:0-1289 GCA_964373105.1 uncultured Moraxellaceae bacterium
TGGATTTTCAAAACGTCCCACGCCAACAATCTCACCTTGACCAGCAAACTCAAGAGCGGTGGGCAACACCAGGTCGTCAAAATAAGTATGCAGCACGCTGCTAAGGGCATCCACATCAGGAATTTCAAATGCTGGATAATACAAACTCTGCTGCTGATGAGCGGACTGCATCGGATGGTTTTGCGGTTGGTAGCGATACTGCACCTCCCCCTCAACCATCGCACTAAAGGCATAGAACGTCACTTCGGAAACATGCAGTAAATCATAGTGCGCAAGAACTGCCGCAACCAACCCACAGCTCTCCATCAAACTCCGCCGATAGTGGGGAATATTACGTTCTGGCTCTGCCAACACATCGGAGAGATACTGAGAGTGGGGACGCCAAAAGTCCCACTCGTAGACGATGCCTTGGTCGGTACTGGCGGTCGTGAGGACTGCGGGGGTCTTCGCGTTCAGGCTATTTGCTTGATGCCGCCGCACAAGCGGAAAGCGCGTCATCGATGCCGCTAACGCGGAAATGGTGAGATGCGTACTGTGATACACCGGCGGCACGGGCAATGCCATTTGCTCAGGGACAATCTGTGGCAAGGGACTTGCTGACAGTGCTGATGTATCTGATGGAATCAGTAAGCTGGGATAAAAAACTTGCGGTTGAATCGTGTCGATTGGAAGAGAAACTTGTGAATCGGAAAGCTGGGATGCACTCAAACTTTCACTGGCGTGTAGAGAGGTATCTTGAGTCAGGTCATGGCTGAAATCGGTCTTTTGAGATGGTGCTCCTGTCGCGTCAATTTTAGTTTCTGAGGGGGTTGAATCGTCTACTCTTGAATCAGTCATTTGACACGCTCCAATCGTTAAAACTCAACTCAGAATGTATAAGATAATGAGTCAGAATTGAAGTGTTATTTGTCGCTTAGATGTGAATCTTGCAAATGAATTGTTTCAAATCTCTTGGCACTCAACTCAGGTTTAAAACGCTAACCTTGCAGTACATACGTGTAAGGCATTAAAAGCCAAATATTAATTTGGCTTTTGTCAGAGGAAGGACAGCAAGAGGACTTATAGGGTGCCAAGCTTGGCTAAAAACGCGCGTATAGAGTGTGCAATACCAGAGGCATCAAGTCCTTCATCTTTGAGCATATCGCCATGCTCGCCGTGAGCGAGGAAGCGATCAGATAAACCGAGATTCAGGACGGGTTTGACGACCAGCATCTGGTGCAGCGCTTCATTAACCGCACTGCCCGCACCCGCCATCACCGCATGCTCTTCAACGGTCACAAAGAATTGAT
>CAYJTU010000127.1:1299-10694 GCA_964373105.1 uncultured Moraxellaceae bacterium
ACACGGACACGGCGCGCAAGCTGTTCAAGGATCGCGGTATCGAGCGGTTTGATAAACCGCATGTTCACCACTGTGATCGCAAGACCAGTTGCTGCAAGTTGCTCGGCTGCTTCAAGTGCCGCCATCGTGCGGCTGCCAAAGGCGAGCAATGCTACTTTCTCGGGCTGCTCGTTATTGAAAGTCGCTAGGATTTCCGCTTGACCGATCGGGAGCGCGGTAAAAGACTCTTGAATGAGACTACCCACACCCGCACCGCGCGGATAACGCACGGCGGCAGGGCCAGGGTGTTGATAGGCGGTGTAGAGCATTTGACGACATTCGTTCTCGTCTTTCGGCGCCATGATCACCAAGTTCGGCAAGGTGCGCATGAACGCATAATCAAAAGTACCGGCATGCGTTGCGCCATCTTCCCCGACTAGGCCCGCACGATCTATACCGAAGGTCACATCCAGATTTTGCAAACAAATATCATGGATCAACTGATCATAGCCGCGCTGTAAGAAGGTCGAATAAATCGCCACCACAGGCTTCACGCCCTCGCAGGCCATGCCTGCGGCAAGCGTCAAGGCATGCTGCTCGGCAATCGCAACATCAAAGAAACGATCCGGATAGCGCTTGGCGAACGCCACCATGCCTGAGCCTTCACACATCGCTGGGGTTATCGCCAGCAAGCGGGTATCGAGCGCGGCTTGATCACAGAGGAACTGCCCAAAGACATCGGAATATTTTACCGGTTTATGCGAGGCGTATTTGGTGCTTACGGCGCCCAGTTTATTCGCACCGATCTTGGCAATCGCATGATAGCCGATCTGATCTTGCTCCGCAGGTGTAAAGCCTTTGCCCTTGGTGGTATAGACATGCAATAGTCTGCACCCTTTGCGATCTTTTAAGGCACCCAGAACCCGCAGTAACTCTGGTAAATCATGACCATCGACAGGACCGTAATATTCAAAGCCGATGGCTTTAAATAAATTATCGGTATTGATTTGAAAATGCTCCGTCGTCGGTTTTCGGGCTCGAAAATCCCAATCAGGGCGACGACGCACTTCAGGCGTGCCGTCATCTTGCACGTGCACATACAAACCGTTTTGCCATAAACCCGATAGATGGTGCGCAAGCCCGCCCACGCTGCCAGAGATCGACATATCGTTGTCATTGAGTACAACCAGCAGATCGGCCTGATGCTGCACGGCATCATTCATGGCTTCAAATGCCATACCCGCCGTCATCGCTCCATCGCCAATCACACATGCCACGCGTGCGTTTTGCTGCTGATAGCGCAGGGCTAAAGACATGCCCAATGCCGCTGAAATCGACGTCGATGAATGACCGACACCAAAGGTATCAAATTCAGATTCATCGCGGGCAGGGAAAGCCGCCAAACCATTCTTGCTGCGGATCGTCGGCAGTTGTTCACGGCGTCCGGTCAGCACTTTGTGCGGATAAGCTTGATGACCCACATCCCAGACCAAACGATCACGCGGGGTATCCAAGATGGTATGCAATGCAACCGTTAATTCGATAACCCCCAAATTAGCGCCAAAATGCCCACCACTTTGCCCTGCGGCATACAGGATATAGGCGCGCAGTTCTGCCGCCAAAGTCCGAAGCTCGGCTAAAGTGAGTTTTTTCAGCTGCTCAGGTGCATCAATAGCATCCAATAACGGCGTATCGGGGCGCAGCTCTGGAATTTGGGTATACATCATAGCGTTAAGATATGCCGGTCACTGAGTGAAAATATTTTTTTAAAACAGGGTATTGTCTGTAAAAAAAACAGACAAAGCCTCTGTTTCTATTGCGGCAATTGCAAAAACTGCCAATCTAAAGTCGAATCGTATCACTCTCGCGCAAAATGACCTAGTCACAAGATGCAAAAGCTTGTCGCAGAATCGAAAACAACGCACTCTTTTAACTCAACTGTGCATTTGTCATCCAAAATAAAGGACTCATATGCAAATTATAAGGAGCTAAGATGAAGATTGCGGAAAAAGGCTCAATATCACGCTTTCAAAAAAGCCGCTTAAAATGAGCTTGAAATCTTCGCGCAGCAGCCCGATTAAACCATAAGAGTAATAAAAGAGCATCCGCATACCAAGTGGTAGACGGTTTATCAAATGAATAGAAAAACTTAAATGACATTGTTCAAAGCGATGACAATCCCATCGCACCATCTGTGTCTAAAGCTAGGCTATAATATCAACCCTTTAACGTAAGACAGAGTGCGTAATGCCAGTAGAGTTCGTTGCTGCATCCAAACTGCCGACCAAGCATGGATTATTTGATATCTCCGTATTTCAAGATCCAGAATCGGGTCAAGAGCATATTGCGTTATCGATCGGACTTAACGTCGACCCAGCCATTGTTCAAACAGAGACTGAAATCAATGCTGCCCTCCCGACCTTGGTGCGCTTGCATTCCGAATGTTTGACAGGGGATGCTTTTGGTTCACTGCGCTGCGACTGCGGACCGCAGCTCAACTCAACGCTTGCGCTATTGGCCCAAAAAGGTCGCGGTGCCCTGCTTTATTTACGTCAAGAAGGTCGCGGAATCGGCCTACCGAATAAAATTCGTGCCTACGCACTGCAAGACCAAGGCCATGACACTTTAGACGCCAACCTCATGCTGGGTTTACCCGCCGATGCGCGGACCTATGAAATGTGTCAAGTGATGCTCAGTTTCCTCGGTGTGCAAAAAGTTAATCTGATTACCAATAATCCAGCTAAAATCGAAGCTTTGGTATCGCTTGGATTAGATGTCGTCGAGCGTACTCCCCTACACGTCGGCGAGAATCCGCATAATGCTGCCTATATCGAAACAAAACAAAAACGTATGCGCCACATCAAAGCTTGACCCGACACCGACCAGCCAAGGTTTAGCCCGCGTGCAAGTGCTGTTGTTACTTGGTACGCCGCTATTCGCACTCTTGGCCTTTTCTGGTGTTTCCTCGTTTTGGGTCCAACTGCCCTATGACGAGTGGCGCCTCATCCAAATGGTGCTCCTGCTACTCTTGGGTCTATATGCCATTTTCAGCCCACGTTCACTGCATAGCCTCTGGCCTCAAAAGCCCCCCTTATACCTCCAAGCTGGCCTGCTGGCTATTTTGGTATTGGTGATTTTGAGTATCACACAAGCCGCCCACCCCGCCCGCGCCATCAGCGATGCAGCCCTCTATACACTTTTGGCGGCCAGTATCTGGGCACAGGCCAAGTTGCTCAAACAGTCCCCACACTGGGCTTCTCCTATCGCTGCAACGCTTGCGATAGCCCCTTTGCTGACCGTGTTTTTTTTGCTGTTGAGTATTGCAACAGCGCTAAGCAATCATGAAATCACGCTCTGGCACCAATCGTTTAGCAATATCCGCATGTTTGATGATGCGTTATTGCCGTGTTTATTTTTGCTGTGGCAGCGACCGGCTTGGCTTGGCCATCAACCGAATAAAAGCCGCCGCTTTAATCACGCCGTCACGGCACTCGTTTACGCGATTTCCACCCTCTATTTGATGGCTTTTTGGATGGATGGGGCGCGTGCTGGACTCCTTGCGATTGTGCTGGGTTTGGGTTTGCTGGCACTGATTCGCCGTGATCAGTGGCTGCAATTGCGCTTGCCCATATGCGCGCTGATCGGTTCTGGGCTGCTCTACGCGTTGTTGCTACAAATGTTGCCACCCGAGTTTTACAATAGCGTGGCGCGAACGGATAGCTCTTTGCGCAATGTGCTATGGCTTAAAGCCTATGAGCTGTGGCAAGCGCACCCACTGCTCGGTGTCGGCGGTGACAATTTTGTGTATGCCTTGCCTTGGGTCTTAAATGCGCACCCACACAATTTACCGCTGCAATTGATCAGTGAGTGGGGATTGGCAGGCCTGCTGGTGCTGGTTCTGTTGATCCCGCTGAGCCTGCGGATCATCCGCCACCGCCAGACCTTACCGGCATTTGCGATTGCGGCTGTGGCGGCAGTCGCTGTGGATGCCATGCTGTCGGGTGTGTTGGTTTACCCCTTAAGTCAAATGCTCGGATTATGGTCAGTGGCTTGGCTAATTTCTGCTCTGCCCAGCCAAACCTTGACCAAACAATCTGCTGCCGCAAAGTTGTCTATCAGATCACACTTTAAAACGTGGCAACTAAGCTTTAAGATCATGACCCTGTGTGCTGTCGTCGCCCTACTCTGCATCCATGGCTTGGACCTGCTCTGTTTGGACTGCACCAGTGTTGATCAAGACAATGCGCCGCGCTTTTGGCAATTTGGACGGGCACTCCATCTACAAAAAACAGACATTTGACCAGTATCGACTGATGACCAAACGTTTAAGCGAGGCAATCAGTGACTTTAAACACCGATCAGACCTCATCAATATTCAACCCTCTTCGAGCAAGCGATGACCACTCCTGATTTAAATGCGGCACCGACCTCCTCAGATATTGATCGAGTTCATGCGTTCTTGCTCGACCTACAGGCGCGGATTTGCAAGGCGCTTGAGCATGAAGAGCAACAAAATGGGGGCGCTGTACGCTTTGTCCCCGATGATTGGCAACGGCCCGAAGGCGGCGGAGGAAGGTCCTGCGTCCTGCAAGGGGGTAGCGTGATTGAAAAAGCTGGGGTGATGTTCTCTCACATCGATATCAAGCACTTACCCGCGTCCGCAACGGCACGCCATCCCCAGATTGAAGGGGCAACGGCGCAAGCACTGGGACTGTCTATCGTCATCCATCCCAAGAATCCACACGTCCCAACGACACATGCCAACATTCGTTTGTTCATCGCTCAAAAAGAAGGCATGGAACCCGTCTGGTGGATGGGAGGGGGCTTCGACTTAACGCCGTATTATCCCGTCCTTGAAGACTGCGTGGCGTGGCATCAGCATGCTCATGACCTGTGTGCTCCATTCGGAGAGTCGGTCTATCCCGAATATAAAACCTGGTGTGACAACTACTTTTATTTAAAGCATCGCGATGAACAGCGCGGGATCGGCGGATTATTCTACGATGACCTGAACGCTTGGGGCTTTGTCCGTTGCTTTGAATTTATGCAAGCTGTCGGTCAGGGATTCTTGCAGGCCTACTTGCCGATCCTACAGACGCGTAAAAATACACCCTACAGCGAAGCTGAACGTGAATTCCAGCTTTATAGGCGGGGACGCTATGTTGAATATAACTTGGTGTATGATCGCGGCACCTTATTTGGACTGCAAACTGGCGGGCGGATTGAATCGATTTTGGTCAGCCTGCCCAACTTGGTCAGTTGGCACTATCGTCCGGAATGGGCAGCAGACTCAGCCGAGGCCCGTTTGACTTCGTATTTTTTAAAGCCGCGTAACTGGTTGCAATTGGATCAAGACTCTCTATGACCGCTCAAAATTCACTCAAAACCTTTGCCGTGATCGGCAACCCGATTGCACATAGTCGTTCACCTGAGATCCATCACGCCTTTGGGGATGAAGTCGGGATCGCGCTCAGTTACGACAAGATTCTCGCGCCACTCGATCAGTTCGAACCGATCGTTAGAGATTTTTTTACGCATGGCGGCCATGGCCTGAATGTCACGGTGCCTTTTAAAGAACAAGCGTTTCAACTCTGTAATCATCTGACCGAACGTGCCCAAGCCGCGCGGGCGGTCAATACCTTGTGGGCCAAAGAGGATCAAATATACGGCGACAACACCGATGGAGCAGGCTTGGTTAATGCACTCAACCTGCTGAACTGGCCTTTGGATAATAGTCGCATCCTGATTTTGGGCGCAGGTGGTGCAACGCGTGGAGTGATACTGCCACTGGCCCAAGCCGGGGCCATGGAAATTGTGATTGCCAATCGCACCCAAAGCCGTGCAGAAGCGCTGATTGCTGACCTCAAACCGTTTATCTTGCAATCAGCTCAAGGGACATCACTTGCAGCCTGCGCACTGAATGAACTCAGCGGCCATTTTGATATCATCATCAATGCCACCTCTGCCAGTTTGACGGGTGAAGCGATTTCACTGCCGTATACCCTGACTTTTGATTACGCTTACGAAATGGCTTATGGCAAACCTTCCAGATTTATCGAATATGCCAAACAAAAAGATGTGCCGACAGCGGATGGACTGGGCATGCTGATCGGTCAAGCCGCCGAAGCTTTTTTTGTCTGGAATGGTGTGAGGCCGTCGATCGAAAGCACGTTATAGGCAAAGGCAGAGCCATGCAAAAAAAAACCAGAGTGATATCCACTCTGGTTTTTTTATGCCGCGAATCGCTTAGTGACTATTTTGCAGTTTGAGCAATATCCACTTTCAGGGTATCAGATGTTGAAGTCGGTGCACCAAAGGCACCAGCGGCTTGACCAGTAGGCTCGACATCATGGAAAACCACGCCATTTTTCCAGACAACGCGTTTTTCAGTCACACCTTTTTCGGTCTTCTCGGCTTTTTCTACCGCTTTATGGGCTTTATGCTTCACTTTTTTAACCGCTTCATGAGCAGGTTTCGCCGCGTCAGCAGGCGCCGCTGCGGGAGCGGGTGCTGCTGGAGCCGCCGCTGGCGCATCCGCAGCATACAAAGGAAAGCTGATACCCATTGCCAATGTAGCCGCTGCAAAAGTCAAACGAGTGAAATGTTTAGACATGTTCATCACGAAACTCCTAGTTTGTTTTCTATATTGCACATATTAAAAAAGACAAATATTCATCGTTATAGATTGATGCTAAGTTAGAACAGTTCCTTAGTTCATCCATTATCCGACCATCAAACCACTTTAGAATACGACAAAAATGTTAACCAGCTCATATAAATAGGGGCAAAATGTTATTGAAGGGTGAGTTTGTGTGAGCTCTTGATCATCCCTCCTATCGAGTCATCGGTTAAAGCCCAGCAATCAGGCTGCGTGCTCATGACACCCGATCAAAACGCTGACCGCCTATGAATAATACGAAAGTGCTATTCAGCTTTAGAGGCCAGCTCGGCAAAGCAATCAATCAAGAAGTCCATGACGGCGCGGACTGCGGGGGTATTGTGTAAGTCCTGATGCACCGCGAGCCAAATCTCGCGCGCCATCGTCGCATCGCCTAATTCAACCTGTTGCAGCTCACCAATCTCGCCCAAAAAATAGGGCAATACGGCCACCCCCACCCCTGCACAGGCGGCAATACGCTGAATCTCAGGACTGTTGGTGTGTAATACGATTTGCCGATCAGCACGGGCGTTCGTCAGCCAGCGCTGTTGAATCGATTGCTCAAGGCTCGAATCCAGAGCAATAAAGACATAATCCTCTGCACGGTTTGCGGCGAGATAAGCGGGTGTGGCATAGAACGCAAAGGGCATCATGCCGACTTTGCGCGCGACAAGCTCGTCCTCCGTCGGTCGACTTAAGCGCACAGCAATATCGGCCTCACCATGCGGCAATGACGCCAGTCGCGTTTCGGCAATCATCCGCAGGATAATGCTGGGATACTGCTCACGCAACCTCGCCAAATGCGGCACAATGAAATTTGCAGCGGTGGACGGCGGCACACTGATCGAGACTTCGCCGCTGATCAATTGCTGACCCGCTTTGGCGATACGCGCAATCGAAAACGCCCCCTCAACCATTTGATCGGCAATCAACGCGATCCGCTCACCTTCTCCGGTCAGTACATACGCACGCGGCCTGCGATCAACCAGCTTGAGTTGCAGTGATGCCTCCAAGGCGGCTATCCGCCTTGCCACCGTCGCATGATCAACCCGTAATTTTCGCGCCGCCGCAGACAATGACTTTTCGCGTGAGAACACCGCGAAGTAGTGCAGGTTTTCCCAATCCAGCATGTGCATTTTTCCACAGTAATGGTGAGTCTATGTGGAATTGTACGCCTTTAAATTGACGCCCAATATGTGGCTATTGTTAATAATGGATCAGGTCTCAAATGACTTCCACACTGCGCTATGCTTACTTCGGCATCATCCTCACAACGTTCTTCTGGGGTACCAACTTTAACGCGGGGTCCTATATTATCCGCGTCATGCCGCCCATCACAGCCGCAACCGAGCGCTTTGTCATCGCAAGCCTGTTGCTTGTGCTGATCTTTGGCGCATTAGGTCGCCTCCGTCTGTCTGCACTCAAGCAAAACTGGCTGACATATATCGCGATCGGTTTGCTGGGTGTCGTTGGTTTTAACATGGCCATGTTCTTTGGCTTACAGTCCACGACCCCGATTAACGGTGCGCTGATCATGGCGACCACGCCCTTGACCACTTTGGCGTTGGCCTACCTCTTTGAAGGCGAACAACTGACCGCACATAAAATCATCGGCCTACTCTTTGGCATCATTGGCGTGATCATGGTGATTAGCCATGGCGACATCATGCACCTACTGGCTTTAAAAGTTGCTCGTGGGGATCTCATGATTCTTGCAGGCAGTCTCTCCTTTTCTCTGACCACCATTATTTCAAGGCGTTTTGTCTCTGGAGCTACTCCTCTTGAAACCACCACCTTCTCCATGCTGTTTGGTACGGTTGCACTGGTGATCTTGAGTCTGGTCTTTGAGCATCCGTTGCAAACCATCGCTGCGATGCCAATGTCGGTGCATCTAGCGCTCATTTATCTGGCATTTTTTGGTTCGATGATCGCTTACCTGTTCTGGTTTAATGGCATCCAGCAGATCGGATCAGCGCGCGCGTCCGCTTTTTTTAATCTGGTTCCGGTCTTTACCATGCTGGTTTCAATCCTCTTTGGTGCATTTCCCAACATTTGGCAAATTTTGGGTACTCTTGCGGTGATAATTGGTGTAATCTTCACAACAGGCATGATCAAAAAGCGCAAAACCAGCACTTATCGCCCTGCAAAAATGCCTAACACATAACTATAAAAAATGTAATGGCTCAAATGACCAAAATTAATGGCATATCGAGACATGTATAAATTCCACTAGCAGTTTATGATTCGCCGCAGCGAAATGACGTTCACCATTCGCATCACCTATTTCACCTATTGTCGGGGTTACTATGCCAGCTTATAAAGCACCGCTTCGCGACGTTCGTTTCTTGATGAACGAAATGTTCGATTTCCAAGCCCACTTTGCAACTTTGTCCAACGGCGCACTGGCCGATAGCGACACTGTAGACATGATTTTGGAAGGCACTGCTGACCTGTGCGAAAACGTTCTTGCACCGATTTATCAATCAGGTGACGAAGAAGGCTGTCATTTTGACAATGGCGTAGTCACTACACCAAAAGGCTATAAAGAAGCTTACGACCAGTTCGTACAAGGTGGATGGCAAGGTCTGTCTTACCCAGAACAGTATGGTGGCCAAGGCTTGCCGATGTCATTGAACTTGGTCAAGTCAGAAATGATGGGCACCGCGAACTGGTCATTCACCATGTATCCAGGCTTAAGCTCTGGCTGTATGAATACCATTTTGCAATACGGTACCGAAGAGCAAAAAGACACCTATAT
>CAYJTU010000128.1:0-2455 GCA_964373105.1 uncultured Moraxellaceae bacterium
AGGTTGCTTGACGCCTTGCGATGAGTAAGGATTGTAAATCCGCTTCCCCTAAGGTTTAAGCGCGCTGGGGCAGATTGGCATTAATTAGTTGAAGAATCATATGCGACTTTAAAACGGAAATAGCTTGAGAATCAGAATAATATTCTGATTAATTTGTTATCTGGCTAATTAAGTTGATACATATCTGATTAGATCAACTCCCCCGAATTGACTTATTGCACAACTTTATGAATTTGATGAATATCGTTTGACACTAGGCCATGAATAGACCAACATCTGAGCAATACCGAGCAAACAGTTCTTTTATGTAGTCATCAATCAACAGATCTCCTACGTACTTACAGATATACTCGAAAATACATCAGAACTCTATATGGAGTGAGAATTAATGGCAGGTCAACATGGGCACGAGCATGCCGCGCATAGTCATGACGAAAAAAATAGCCCTCAAAAACACAGTGGGCATAATCATAGCCATTCCGCACCAGCAAATTTCGGGCGTGCATTTATCATTGCGATTGCCCTGAATACAACGTTCGTCGTGGTTGAGTTTGGCTTTGGTTTTGTTGCCAATTCAACCGCGCTGATGGCAGATGCTGGGCATAACCTCTCGGATGTCTTGGGGCTAATTTTGGCATGGGGAGCGGCGATCTTATCTAAGAAAGCTCCTAGTGAACGCTATACCTACGGACTACGCAGTACATCGATCTTGGCTGCGCTCGCCAATGCGATACTTCTGTTGGTTGCTTGCGGCGCAATTGGATGGGAAGCGGTTCAGCGATTCTCTAATCCACCCGTGGTTGCAGGACTTACGGTAACGATTGTTGCAGCGGTTGGCATTCTAATTAATGGAATTTCGGCATGGCTATTTGTCAAAGGCAGTAAGGGAGACTTAAACATTCGTGGTGCGTATCTGCATTTGATGGCGGATGCAGTGGTCTCATTAGGGGTCGTCATTACTGGAATCATCTTGATTTTTACGGGCTGGAATTGGATTGATCCTGTTGTAAGTTTAATTATCACCGCCGTGATAGTTTTTGGTACTTGGGGATTGTTGCGTGATTCAGTGAAATTGGCAATGAATGCAGTTCCAGTGCATATTGAAGTATCCGCCGTGGATGCCTTTTTGCGCCAATACCCAGGTGTGACCGACATCCATGATCTGCATATCTGGGGAATGAGTACGACTGAAAGTGCGTTGACTGTGCATTTGGTCATGCCAAATGGCTGCCCCAGTGATGCTGTCTTGGATCAGATAGCCTCTGATCTCAACGAAAAATTCTCCATCCATCACAGCACTATTCAAGTCGAACAAGGAACGACAGATCATAGTTGTTCCTTGACCACAACAAAAACGGCACATGTAGACTGAAGCGCTTCAAAAACTTAGGCACAATAAAAAAAAGCGGATATGAATAAACTCATATCCGCTTTTTATACACGACAATTGATCCTATAAGGCTGTGCGATTTAACCAATCAGGCCATAGCAGCTTGGCTCTCAACAGCAATTGGTAATACGCGCGTAAAGCCGAAACTTTGGTTGTAGCTTCATCCTCTGCTGCGGCTAAAGCTTGACGACGTGCGAGCAGCAGCAATTGCACATCCCCTTCACCTAAGCTATAGGCTTTTTGCGTCAGCCTTGCGTTGTCTGCCATCGTGATAGATGCCTGCCTTGCCAGTTGCCAACGCTCAAAATAACCCTGCGCAGTGCGATAACTGTTCTGCACAACTGCACGTTGCTCGCGTTCAACCAAGGCGAGGTTTAGGTGAGCATTATTCGCTTGTGTCATCATCCGTTCGACTTCCAGTGACCTGCGTTTACCGCCGATAGGAATGCTCGCCGTCACGCCGATGATGCGTTCATTACCGTAGGCTTCGCTGGCAGTAAACACTCCAATGGTTGGGTCGGGCTGGCGTTCGGCTTTGGCACGCTGAGTCGCTGCTTCAGCACTGATGACTTGAGATCGTGCTAGAGCCAAGGAATCATTGGTCTCAAGCATTTTTGATTGCCACCAAGTCGAATCGTATGGCACCGCAATAGGCTCTGGTAATGTGCTGGGTTTAACATCTGGGCTGGCTTGATAACGCACCATTAACAGCGTCCATGCACTTGCCTCAGCATTATTTGCCTCACTCACTTGGCGCTGAAGGGTGGCCAATTCTGCGCTGGCAAGTTTTTGTTCAAGCTGTGCCGCATCTCCACCTTTCACACGTTTAGATACTGCCGCAACATTGTCTGCGACAGCGGTCTGCTGGCGTAACAATAGAGTTTTGCTCGCATCGGCAGCAAGCCAGTCAAACCATGCATCAAGCAGATCAGACGCGACCTGACGACGTGTTTGCTGGTATTGCAGCGGTGCAATCTGATTGGCGGCTTTGGCGCTTGCCTCATCCGCTTTAACCTTTGCTGGTAAACGTATTGTGCGTTCTACGCCGAAATTCCATTCGTTGGA
>CAYJTU010000128.1:2555-10682 GCA_964373105.1 uncultured Moraxellaceae bacterium
GTCATTACAACGCTCCTTTAGTTAGTATCGGCACAATCCAGAACATCACCCCAGAATTGTCAAAAGTGATTCGCAACTCAGCGACTAAGCTTTCGGCATCATCTGCGGTTAAAAGTGCTTGGATGAGTACGGCGTCGCCGCGTCCCAACACTTGTTCGGTTTGATCCAGATCTTCAATGTGGCCGCCATGGCTGGCAGCAGGTTGACTGACGTAAATAGGCACTTTTGGATGCACGAGCAGGCAATCCAGTAGCTTTTCTTCAAGCGATGGGGAAGCTAATAGATTTAGGCAGACATCAGTCATGGCGCACCTCCTTAAAGGCAAATCGAGCATAAAGCATAGGTAGGATAATCAGCGTCAGCGCTGTCGCAGTAATCAAACCGCCAATGACGACAATAGCCAGAGGTCGCTGAATTTCTGATCCAGGGCCTGTTGCAAACAGTAATGGGAGTAGACCAAAGGCAGTAATCGCCGCAGTCATCATCACAGGTCGCAGGCGACGTTTCGCCCCCTCACGTACCACGAGATCAATGTTCATTCCTTCGGCATGCAGTTGGTTAAAATAACTGACCATCACCACACCGTTCAGCACCGCGATACCAAGGAGTGCGATAAAGCCCACTGAAGCAGGAACCGACAGATATTCACCTGTGAGCCATAGACCCGCGATACCGCCGACCATTGCAAACGGAATATTGCTGAGGACGAGCAAAGCCTGACGCACAGAGCGGAAGCTGGAAAACAGCAAGATGAAGATCAGCAATAACGCGATTGGTGTCACGATGCCAAGTCGAGCCGCAGCACGTTGCTGATTCTCAAACTCACCGCCGAAACTGAGGCGATAACCTTCAGGCAATTTAACCTTGGCAGCAATCATCTTTTGGGCATCTTCTACGAAGCCCACTAAATCACGACCTGTGACATTGCTCACCACGACGCTATATCGGCTGCCCACTTCACGGTCAATTTTGACGGGGCCAGCAACGCGTTCTAACCGTGCAATACTACTGAGAGGAACAGACTCACCTGTAGGAGTGGTGATGCGTTGATTGGAAAAGTCACCCGGAGACATGCGTACTTCTTCTGATCCACGAATCTGAATCGGAACACGACGAATGCCCTCCAATACAGTACCTGCCTCTACGCCTTGTATTTGCACACGTAGGGCTTCCTGTACTTCCTCCACTGACAATCCAAATCGACCCGCTGCTAGTCTATCCACGACAACACTCAGATATTGAACGCCATCATTGACGACAGTGTTTACATCCTGATTACCCTGTACGGCTTTAAGTGATGTAGCAACTTCACCCGCTAGGCGATTCAAGGTTGGTAGATCGGGGCCGAAAATCTTCACCGCCAAATCACCGCGCACACCCATGATCATCTCAGAGACACGCATTTCGATGGGCATGGTGAAGCTATACTTTGTGCCGGGCAATTGATCCAGCACTTTACGCAATTCATCAAGCAATTCGTCTTTGCTTTGCATACGCCATTCTGAACGCGGCTTTAAGATCAAAAAACTATCCGTTTGATTGAGTCCCATTGGGTCAAGACCAATATCATCCGCTCCAGCTCTGGCGACAACTCCGATCACTTCAGGCACAGCTTGCATAATCGCTTGCTGAATTTTGAGATCAAGTGCTTTCGTTTCCTCCAGACTGACAGAAGGCAGTTTTTCGATACCCATGACGATGTCACCTTCATCCATTGCTGGGATAAAGGTTTTGCCAACTTGGGTATACAGAACACCTGCCAATACCAGCATCAATACAGCGCCGATCATGACGATTTTCTGATTCAGAAAGGCTTTGTTTAAAAGTGGTTCATACAACCGTAGTAGCTGACGCGGCAACCAAGGCTCTTCGTGAGAAACCGATTTCAGCAGCAATGATGCTAAAACTGGAATCACCGTCAACGACAACACCAATGAGCTGGCTAAAGCAAAAACGATGGTCATTGCTACAGGCACAAAAAACTTACCTTCCATGCCTTGAAGTGTTAATAGTGGCAAAAACACGATGATGATAATGAGCATACCTGTCACGACGGGAGACGCGACTTCACGCACAGCGCGATAAACGATATGTAGGCGCGGCAATTTACCTTTTGAGGGGTCATGTGCCATATGCTGGACAACGTTTTCGACCACCACCACCGCCGCGTCAACGAGCATACCGATAGCAATGGCGAGACCGCCCAGACTCATGAGATTGGCCGACATGCCAAACTGACGCATCAGAATAAATGTCGAAAGTGCAGACAGTGGCAGAATCACCGCGACAGTGATGGCAGCACGCAGATTGCCCAAAAAGATGCCGAGCAAAATCAGTACGAGTACAATGGCTTCACCCAATGACTTGGTCACGGTATACACAGCTTTATTGACTAAATCTGCGCGATTATAGAAAACCTTGATTTTCGTGCCTTTGGGCAGAGTCGGAGCCAGTTCGGCAATTTTCTGCTCAACGCCTGACACGACCTGACGGGCATTGGAACCTGCCAGTCCAAGAACCAAGCCTTCCACACCTTCGGCTTTGCCATTTTCAGTCACTACACCATTGCGACTCATCTCGCCAATGCGTACTTCTGCAATATCACTCACGCGGATTGGCGTTGTTCCATCGACTTTAATGACGATAGCGCCTAAATCATCGAGGTTGGTAATATTACCTTCGCTGCGCACCAATAACACTTCGCCACCTTCGCTTAAACGACCTGCGCCGTCATTGCGGTTGTTGGCTTCGATTTTTGATTTCAGGACATCAATGGTGATGCCTGCTGCTGCCATACGAACTGGATCAGGAACAACCTCATAACTACGAGTAACACCGCCTAGTACGTTGACATCGGCTACCCCAGACACGGTACGCAACGCAGGACGGATCACCCAATCGAGCAAGGTTTTACGCTCCATCAGGCTCATATTCGGATTTTCTATAGTGAACTGAAACATCTCGCCTAAGGGAGTGGTAATCGGTGCCATGCCCCCTTCGATTGTAGCAGGCAGTGCCGACATGACGCCAGATAACCGCTCGGCGACCTGCTGTCGCGCCCAGTAAATATCAGTCCCATCATTAAAGGTCAGAGTAATATCAACAATGCCGTATTTAACCGTGGTGCGTAACATCTCTTGTTTAGGGATGCCCAGCATTTCGGTTTCAATCGGTACGGCAACGCGGCTTTCGACTTCCTCTGGAGTCATGCCGGGTGCTTTAAGAATGATTTTGACCTGTGTGCTGGCAACATCAGGAAAGGCATCAATCGGGATTTGCTTAAAGGCATACCAGCCCATACCCGTTAATAGTGCGGCAAGTATTAGAATGAACGTGCGCTGCGCGAGCGAAAACTGAATGAGTCGAGTGATCATGGCTTATTCTTCCTCTGCGCCGCCAATGCCTTGCCAAGCCGCTTTGAGCGCAATGACACTGCTAGAGGCGATACGATCACCCGATTTGAGCGCGCCGCTGACTTTGGCGCGTTGACCAGCGCTAGTCAGCACATGAATGGGTACCGCATTAAAACTAGCCTTATCACGGACGAAAACCACAACTTGCTGATCATGGCGTGCGATTGCAGCTATTGGAATATCCCAAGCAGCTCCTGCTGGAACGGGTAGTTCAACCTGAACAAACTCTCCTAAACGTAGTCCTGCTGAACCGCTGGTCACTTTGGCACGAATACGGGCGGTTTGACCACTGGTGAGTGGATTCACACTTAATACCACGCCTTCAGCACCCCCTGCTATATGCAGTTTATGCCCTGTTGACCACCGTGAAGCCTCGCCACTCGGTACTTGTATGTCTAGCCATAGCGTGCCTAGTTTGGCGAGTTGCAACAATGGATCGGCCGCGTTCACACGCTGTCCCAATTTGGCACTGAGACTCGTCACGGTTGCGGTGGTTTTGGCGGTGACTGTCAATTCATTGCTGATGTTTGAACTGGTTGCCATACGGTTGATGGTAGCGGTACTGACACCAGTAAGTGTTAGGCTCATTTTGGCTTGTTGCAGCACTGCTTCCGCATCACGCAGGGCAGAGTCGGCCTCGATCACCCTGCGCTGGGCAATGATGCCGTCTTTAAATAACGAGCGCTCACGACTGGCGGTACTACGTGCCAGTTGTACGCGGTTCTGCGCTTGCATCAGGGCTAATTGTTGCTCGCCGAGTTGTGGACTACTGAGCACGAAAAGCGGAGTACCTGCTCTAACTTGCTGGTTTTCTTGCACCAAAACTTGAGTCACCAACCCTGCTACAGGTGCACTGACCACAGACTCTTGAGATGGCGGAAGAATGACTTGGGCTGGAAAGCGTGCACCCACCGTATTGGGCTGACGATTCAGCGTCACCAGCTCAATGCCAAATGCACGCATTTGTGCATCAGAAATGGCGAAGTTATTGTTTGCTTCAGCATAAAGATTAGGGGCGGCACAAAGCAGCAGAGTGGCTACTGCGCCCAAAGTAGGACGAATAAAAAGCATGATTATCCTCGGAGGAATATTTAAAAAGATTATAATACGCGGCATGACCGCTTAAAGGAACAAGCGAGAGGATGCTGCACGGTTGTCGCACTAAAAATAGTGGCTAAATACGCAGTCGTGTGAGCTGAACGATGGCGATAGAAGAGTTACGGCTGAGCGGCGGTGGTTCAGACTGCGGCGGTGGTTGCTGTGCAAGAAGTAGAATTTTCGCGATTGCCATGTAGTTAAATAGTGGCGGTGGCGAATAGGCTAAAAATACATCGACTGTCTGAGCTTTAACTAGAGAGGCTTTGGAGAGGAATGCGGACAAATCGGAATGTATACATGCAAGCTTGACGACATGATCGCTATCAGCTTTCTGGTTTAACTTCGCCTTTGGTTCATGTTGATCTCTATGCCCTTGATGATGGACAATCAACGAACTATTGATTTGATCCACAATGAGTTCTGAACTAGGTTCTTGTTGATTAAACTGACGCATCTGCACCACGTTGGCGATACAAGTCGATGCCCACAGATAACTGAGTAGGCACAACATCTGTACAACCATGCGGGATGCATACATCATGAAATATAAAAACCTAGTGCTAATAGTTCAAAAAATTGACAGAACACTTTAGTCGCTTTCTTTCGACTTAAAACGACTAAATCTCTTCTTACATTCTAGATACCGTCTGATACGTTATAAAGGCAAAGAGGTAAGCTAATCCGAAAAGATACGTTGCCATAATGGTCGGATACTTCCAGCTTCCAGTTTCACGACGGATAGTTGCTAATGTAGCTAGACAATGTGGAGCAAAGATAAACCATACTAATAACGATAAGCCTGTTGCCAAACTCCATCCACCGCTTCCAGATATATGATGAAGCAAGTTTTGTGTTACAGCGTCCTCATTACCTGACATCGCATAAATCACACCTAGTGCCGCAATAATCACCTCTCTTGCCGCCATGGCTGGGATCAAAGCAATACATATCTCCCAGTTAAATCCTATTGGTGCAAATATAGGATGTATAAATTGACCTAATTGACCCGCAATACTATAATTTATGGGTGCAAGTGTTGCATTTTCAGGAGCTTGTGGAAATGTCACCAAGAACCATAACAACACAGATAACGCAACAATAATACCCCCAACCCTTTTAATAAAAATAGTTGCTCTATCGTAAAGACCAAGTGTCACATTGAGTATATCAGGTAGTCGGTAAGTTGGTAGCTCAAAAATAAATATACTTTCAGTTTTATCTTTTCTGATCAGCTTCAGGAATAAGGCAACCAATAATGCTGAAGCTATACCCGCTGTATAGAGTCCAAACAGTACCAGTCCCTGTAGACTAAATAGCCCATAGACAGTCTTGGCAGGAATAAATGCGGCTATGAGTAGGGCATAGACTGGTAGCCGTGCTGAACATGTCATCAGTGGAGCGATCATAATAGTAGCTAATCGATCCTTTTGCGAACTTATGCTTCTAGTAGCCATTACACCAGGAATAGCACAGGCAAAACTGGATAATAAAGGAATGAAAGACCTGCCGCTTAATCCAGCCTTAGACATTAATTTATCTAATAAAAAGGCGGCACGGGGTAGATAGCCCGATTCTTCTAATATCAAAATAAAGAAAAAAAGAATTAAAATCTGAGGCATATAGACTAATACACTACCAGCACCTGCAATCACACCATTAACAATTAAACTTCTCAAAAGTTCATGAGGGATAAGTGAGCTCACTATCTCACTTATCCAAGCAAAACTTCCTTCGATCACCTCAATGAATGGTGTTGCCCATATAAAGACAGCTTGAAACATAACGAACATAATCAGAGTTAAAATCAATAAACCCCAAACAGGATGTAGAAATATTTTGTCTAAAGAATCTGTTCGTTTATCTCCCTCATCTGAAGTTAGAACAACCTCATTAATAAGTTCATTAACTTGATCGTAGTGTTCAAGCGTAGAGTGGTAAGGTTTAATAGGGGTGGTCTCATGATCCAGCATTTCAAGAAATGACTGAATGCCTTTAGACTTGACAGCGACTGTTTCTACAACTGGAATCCCCAACTGGTTCGATAATTTATCTATATCAATAACAATTCCACGTTTTTTCGCTTCATCACTCATATTGAGTACCAGTAGCATCGGCTTATTTAATGTACGTATTTCCAAAACCAAGCCTAAATGTAAATTCAGATTGGTTGCGTCAACAACACAGACCAATAGATCTGGTATTTGCTCGCCTGCAAGTTCACCCAGACAAACTGCACGAGTAATCTCTTCATCTGGGCTGGCGGCATTCAAGCTATAAGTCCCGGGTAAATCCAGAATGCGAATAGATCTGCCAGAGAGTAGCTTAAAGAACCCCTCCTTTCTTTCCACTGTAACACCCGCATAGTTTGCGACTTTCTGTCTTGTCCCTGTTAACGTATTAAATAATGAAGTCTTTCCACAGTTAGGATTACCAACCAATGCAATATTATAAATAGTCATAGGTTGTTTATCTCTACTTGAATACGGTCAGCTTCGGTCTTTCTTAAAGCGAATCGGGAGGTTTTAATTTGTACCAAGATTGGCTCTCCGCCAAACAAACCCTTAGCTAGAATCTGTATTCTTTCACCAGACCGAAAACCAAGTAGGTGTAGTCTTTGAGTTACGAGATCAATTTTATTGTCTGTAGTGATCAACTCATCAACAACTTTAATTACGGCCTGATCAAGCTTATCTAATTGAGATAGACGTATCATGTTAGAAACCTAAAATAGTAAAAGATTAATTAAGATAATGCCAAAATACGACGTGCGCCATTTAATACAAATATTGATACGATTGCACCAATAACCAAGTCTGGATAAGCAGAACCTGTCAATGCAACAAGCACTCCAGCCGTTACAACCCCAATATTAACAATGACGTCATTCGCAGAAAAAATCCAACTGGCTTTCATATGGGCCCCATCATCTTTATGGTCAGAGATCAAATATAAGCACGATACATTAGCAACCAGTGCAATAATTCCAATGAGAATCATGAAAGTTGATTCAGGGCTACTGCCAAAAATAAAACGACGAACAACATCACCGATTACAATTAGTGCAAGTAAGATCTGTATCCAGCCAGAGATATGTGCAGCTTTAAGCTGATATTTCGCTGCTTTCCCCACAGCATATAATGCAATTCCATATACGGCGGCGTCTGCAAACATATCTAATGAGTCTGCGATAAGCCCTATTGATGCAGCAATTAAGCCTGTTATAAATTCCACGATAAACATAAGTGCATTAATTGCCAGTAAAATCTTTAATACGTTTGACTGACGACTAGTCGAAGCTATAACAGGGATATCGGATTGTGTTGCAGCTACTGTTTTATCAAACACTGCTCCGAATCCTAAAGACTCAAGTTTAGTGGTTATAGGACTCACCTCTTGATCATGCCAAACTTGAAGTTTCCGATGAGGTAAGTCAAATACCAGCCCTTTTACATCCTCTATAGGAGAGAGTACCATGCGAACCAATTGCTCTTCAGCCGAGCAATCCATTTTTGGAATGGTGTAATGACTGATAAGTTTGGCATCTTGAATTGATGAATAACTTGGATCTGAACATTCTTTTTTACTATCATCGCATGATTTTTCTGCTTGATCCTCC
>CAYJTU010000129.1:0-10637 GCA_964373105.1 uncultured Moraxellaceae bacterium
CATATGAGGGTATTTTCATATGGATGGCGTCAACCTCCAGTCGTGATAGCATGATCACCATCATCAATGCAGGTGATTTGCTTAGCCTGACTTCCATAAAATTTTAAGGTGAATGGTTAGTGAAGAAATTATCTCCCCAAACTCAAGTTACTCATCACGATATCGTGATCGTAGGTAGCGGTTTTTCAGGTTTAGGCATGGGGGTTTACCTCAAAAAAGCAGGACGCAATGATTTTGTGATTCTGGAAAAAGCGGGTGATATAGGGGGAACTTGGCGCGATAATCATTATCCAGGTGCAGCATGTGATGTCCCGTCACATATGTATTCCTTCTCTTTTGAACAAAACCCAAATTGGTCGCGTTTTTACTCAGGTCAAGCTGAAATCTTGGCCTACATGAAAAATGTCGCGAATAAATATGATTTGTTGCCTCATGTGCGCGTGAATAGTGAACTACTAGAGTCGCGCTGGGATGAGGCACAAGGGTTATGGCATTTGACGACAGGCAATGGCAGCAAATATACCGCACGTGTGGTGGTATCTGGGATCGGCGGTTTGAGCCGTCCAGCATTACCGAACGTCAAAGGTTTGGATAGTTTTAAAGGAACGACGTTCCACTCCGCTCAGTGGAATCATGATTATGATTTGACGGGCAAACGCGTCGCTGTTATTGGGACCGGTGCCAGCGCCATCCAATTTGTACCACAGATTGCCGAGCGGGTCAGTAAGCTCGTTCTGATTCAACGCACACCACCATGGTTAGTGCCTAAACCTGATGGCTTGATTCATGATAGCGTGAAACAGCTCTTCAAATATATTCCCGTTTCGCAGCGACTCTTCCGTAGCAGTATTTACTGGCAGGCCGAAGGTTTTGCGCTAGGGTTCATCAATCCTAAGCTCATGACGGTGATTGAGAAGCTGGCGCGCTGGCATTTGTCTAATCAAGTTAAAGATCCCGTACTTCGTGCGAAACTGACACCGAATTACACCATCGGTTGTAAGCGGGTTCTATTCTCAAACAATTACTATCCGGCTTTAGCACGTGAGAATGTCGAGGTTGTTGCTGCGGGTGCACAAGAAATCCGAGCGCATAGTGTGATCGATGCGGAAGGCAATGAGCATGAAGTCGATGCAATTATTTTTGCAACGGGCTTTGATGTCCATGATCCGCTAGGCCCTTTGCATATTTATGACCGTGAAGGGATTGAGGTTCGTCAGCGTCGTGGCGGGCTGAGCGCATATCTAGGGACCACATTGAAGGGTCTTCCTAACTTGTTTATGTTGCTTGGACCAAACACTGCACTAGGCCATAACTCGATTATCTTTATGATTGAATCGCAGATTAAATATGCAATTCAATGTCTTGATGAGATGGATCGTCAGAAAGTTAAGGTCATCGAAGTCAAACCCGCTGCTCAAGACGCCTATAATGACAAAATCCAAGAAGAGCTCAAGCGCATGGTCTGGAGTGAGGGTGGCTGTAAGAGTTGGTATCTTGATGAAGATGGGAAAAATGTCACGATTTGGCCAGGCTTTACATGGCGCTATTGGATGAAGACACGTCGACCAAACTTCCGCAACTTCACGTTTGGACAGCGTCCATCGGTTTAATCACTTTAGTCGGACCGGTTCTAATCTTCTGGGCCAGTCTCTTTTTGCAATAGAGCTAAGCTTCATAGTATGACTTATCTCTTATACAAAGATGCATCGCTAAGCGCTTAAAAGACCGATACATAAAGTTGGTTATTTATGCCATAGTGAGGCATCATGGTTTTAATGTAAGTTGGAAGCTTCTCTTGATAGCAAAGGATGATGCTAGCTGGAGAAGTGTCGAAAAGTTTTGCTATTGTTTAGACGATAGCGACATGTTTACCAGCAACGCTCTTACAACTGAGCCGGTGATTTTCGGCATTGTTTTGTGAGCTGTTTGACTGGCTAAATCATTTATTTGTGAGGAGTAGGATCATGGGCGTTCTTTCTGCCATCAAAGCTAATGTGAGCAAGCACTCTGCCTCTCATACAGTAACGCATATTATTCCGCGTAAGGTAAAGTTTGATTGGTCACACACGCCACTCGAGTGGATTCCAGGCAGTCCTTTTGCTAGTCACTTTATCAATGAAATTAACACGATCCTGCCCGCTGGTGAGTTCTGGTTTTGCAGACTCTATAACAAAGCGTTGCCGATGATCACTGATGATAAGCTGCGTGAAGATGTGAAAATGTTCATTCGCCAAGAAGCGATGCACGCACGAGCTCATGGCAGTGCGATTGCAGAGTATCTACAGACACATAATATCGATACTGAGCGAAACACCAAAATTATGGATTGGCTGTTTGATGAAGCGCTGGCTGATGCGCCACTCGGTGTAAACGTGCCACAATTCTTGGAAAAGCGCTGGTTGATCATTCGATTGGGTCTGATTGCGACTATTGAGCATATGACCTGTGTGCTCGGTAATTATGTCCTCGCGAATAAAGCATGGGACAAAGTCGGTGCCGATCCTGTGCTCCTTGACTTACTGCGCTGGCACGGTGCTGAGGAAGTTGAACATCGCAGTGTTGCCTTTGATTTGTATCAGCACTTGGGTGGAGATTATTTATCTCGTTACTACTTATCACTGGTTGCAGTTCCTGCGATCTTAGGACTGTGGGTTGATGGTGCCGCGCATATCATGAGCCAGGATGAGCGCTATAAGAGCAAGAAACCCAGCGTGTTCAAGCCTTGGGTATGGCTGCAATGGGCCAAAGAAAGCAAAAGTGGTCATTTACCCCATCCATTATGGTTGATTGCTCAACAAGTCTCCTATTTTAGCCCATGGTATAATCCAGTGACTGAAGGATCGACTGAAGATGCCTTAGCTTACCTAGCAACGTCCCCTGCAGCAAAACGTGCGACGGAGTTGGCTGGATCCTGATCCGAATGAGTTTCGATGGGTCGTAAAAAAACAGCCTTAGTTCTTCTAAGGCTGTTTTTTTTGACTACCGGATTTTGAGGTGATCCGTAAACCATTTATTGATTTTGGTGAGTACCTAACCTTCAAAAACCATATCTTCAGTAGGCATCTGTAAATAATAACCCTGTAGATAGCGTGCGCCCATCGACCATGCTTTGGACATTGCTGTTGGATTTTCAATATAGGCAATCATGACCTGAGAGCCATGAATTGTGACTTCTGAGGTAATTTTTTTAACAGCTTGTACATTTTCTTCATTAGATAGATCTTGGACAAAAGATTTATCTATTTTGACCAGATCAATTTCAAGGTGATCGAGTAGGCTCAAGGAATTCATGGCTGAGCCAAAATTGTTAATGGAAACCTGGCAGCCTTTTTCCCTAAATGCATGGATATTGTCACGCGCAAGTTTAAGGTAGTTGGTTGCGTCACTTTCATTGAATTGCAGAATGAGGGGTTTATTTTCTGCCCCTCCGATCGCGGCAGTCAGTTTACTGATCAGCAATGGTAAGCTCGTATCTTGCAGTGAGTCTGAACTGAGATTAATCAGTAGGCGAGTACCAGGATGGGCAGGGAGTTGGGCTTTTAACCGTTTACAAGCATTGAGAAGTATCCATCGATCGAGCCGACTTTCCATGCCATAGCGATGTGCGACTGGCATGAATTCATCCGGCTGCATAATCTTGCCATCTGCAAGGGGTAAGCGGGCATAGACTTCAAACAATGGGCTTGCTTCATTCTTCGTATCATAGATCGATTGAAACATCAGTTTGAAGTTGCCTTTTTCTAGGGCTTCTTCGAGAAGTTCGCGCAAGGCCTGATCAGATTGGCTAGCATTTTCGGCGGGGTTGTACAGGTTGATGCCATTTCCGATGCCATGATTTTGTAGTTTGACTTTATCAGCCGAATTGAATGCACGTGATAACAACTCTGTTGCATTGGGTGAGGTTTCACCCACCATGGCGATCCCAATACTGACCGTAGTTTGGATAGTACGATTTCCAATACTGATGAGTGATTTCGAGATATGCTCAGTGGTGGCTTGAGCGTAAGCAACAATGCTCTCAGGCGAAGTATTGGGAACCAAAGATGCAAATGTTGAGTCACCAAAACGATAGTTTTGCGCATTTGAAAATTGTGAAGAAAGAATTTCTGCGACTTTCTGAACAGTCGCATCACTCCCGGCTAAACCTGTACTGGCACTAATCTGGCCAATATTATCAATGCTGGTGAATAGCAATGCGTATTGTTGTTTGAACTTAATAGCAGAATCGCGTGTCTCTTCTAATGCTTCTTCAAAAGCACGACGATTGCCTAGGTTTGTTAGCCCGTCGAGTCTCTCTATCGCGGCAAGCTGTGCTTCTAGCAATTGAGTATTGGCTTTTGCTTGATGCTGAATAATCATTTGAATACAGGGTTCGCCTTCAAAACTCGCCGGCCCAATCTGTAGCATGGCTTCAAAGCGTGTACCGTCTGCGCACACGCCGCAGAAATTAAAGTCCGCAACATTGCGCCCCGTTTTTGTATAAACTTTTAAAAAATCTTTAAACTCCATCAAATCCTTACTATCAACGAGATCAATCACGGGCATACCCATGAGCTCGTCTAGTGATTCGTAGCCAAACAGTTCTAAGTAGGATTCATTTGCAAAAATATGGACGCCTTCATCGATATATGAAACGGCGGTTTTGGAGTTTTTTAGAAATAATTGGCTACGGCGCTCTGCATCTCCCAGCAATAGCTCAAGATTGCGTTGAGCGCGACGATGTTCAAGACTGCGGAGCTCACGGCGTATCGACTGGACCAACTGTAAAGGGCGGTTTGTCGGTAGTACATCTGCAGCGCCTGCCGTATACGCTTTCAAAATTGGTGAATTGATCGATTCTTTTTGGGTGGGATCAAAGAATGCGACATCATTGAGTAAAAGAATGAGCGGTAAGTCTTGTCCTTGGCTTTGGATTAGATGAATCACATCTTCATAGGCAAGGTCGTAGCCTGCAATAAATAAAACGATATCCCAAGGATGGCGAAACGCTTTTTCGAGTTCTTCACGATCATCAAGGACTTGAATCCGAGTTGGAATTCCTTGAATTTTAAGCAGATCGGTCAGCACATCAGCAATGGCAGGCGACTCATCTATTACCAGTAAACGCAGACTCTCACTTTTCCTACTCATCAATAGATAACCTTTCTTTCCATGTTTGAGGCGATATCGCGTGCTAATTTGATTGCGTGAAACTATATAATAATATGCCAAAGATCATGCTTATACAGTCATATAATGACTGATAAGCAATGATATAAAAAGGATGGTGAAGTTAGACGTTATTTAAAAATAAATCGACTTAAAACATAACTTCACTGTCTATATCTTCCTAATTGCAAACTCTGTCACACAATTAAACTGTCATACAATCAATCATTAAAGTATGACTAGATTTGAAGTCTAAGGCAAATACAGATTCCATATGGGACCCATATTTAAACGAATATATGCCTTCAGCAATTTATAAGGTGTTCCACACCTCATCAAACTCATCCTTTGAGTTACTCTTGGCAGCTGTTTTCTGCTCTGCTTTTTGTCCCGCCAAAGTTGCAAGTAGGGTTGTTTTTGTTTGCTCATCTTTAATGCTTTGCAACAACACGAACTCAAACTGACTAAAACTTTGTGTAATGACGAGCTCTCGGGTTAGTTGTGCCCGAACTTCTTCCGAACCTAATCGAATTGAAATCTTATGGCCTGATCTGAATGCAAGTGTTGGTGTAATGATCGTGGTGGCACGGTTATGTTCTTTGACTTCAGGGAGCAAAAGCGTGCGCATATATTCGCTGGAGTAGCCATCTTGGCGAATGACGCGTGCCCCGCATGCTTTACCTTGTTGAGACAGTATCTCAACGCCAAATTCAGCACCAGCATGCAAATGTTGTTGCACCCAACGAATTAGACCGATATTCCAAGTGGAGCTGTTGTGCTCACGTACAGCAATCAGTTCGCCGCTCCGTAGGACAGAGGGTGTTGTCCCTGTCCAACGAATACAATAACCGCCCATACTGATATTGACGATTTGACATTCATACGATTCGAGATATTCACGTGTTGCATTCTGACGTATTTGCTCTTCTTGAGCGGTATAAATCACATCACTATCAGTTTGAAAGCTATTTGACATACCTGGATGAGCGTGATTCGAGTGAATCACATGCTGATTTTGAATAATCGTTTCAAAGTTTTGCTGACCGGATGTTTGAAAGTGGGTTCCGATTAAACCCAGTGCCAAATAGACTGTACCCTGACGTGGATGGCGCTCTGATGAGCGCTCCATAGGAGGCTTCAAGGTATTTAATAAGTGTAATTTGAGAGATGCTGAAAGCAGCGTCTCTTCTGCTGGGCTCAGTAAAGTCGGACTTACACTATTGAGGTTGTCAAAATGTGCCATTAAAGGCCTGGCATCAATGTAATACATGTCTAAATTAATTTCTTTTAATTCAGTGATATACATTGGTGGAGCATCGATGGAAGTATCCACTAAGAACAGATCTTCTTGGTTTGCTTGTCCAGAGATTTTTAAAAGATGGACCCAGATCTCACTGAGCTGACTGATTTTTTTGATCTCAGCTTGACGCAGTTTATTGGTATTGCACGTCGACATGAAAATAGATCGCAAATACGCTTGTTCAATGGTTAGAGCTTTACCGTACACTTGATTTTCATCTCGCAGGCTAAACGATCCTAAATCAAATTGTTTTGCGAGGCTAAAAAGTTCATGCAGCCGTAACCACATACCTTTATATACGGGTAAGTATAATAATTTTGATTCAGCAAATAATCTAAAAAATTCGGTCAAACCACGATGTGTTGCTTGGCCGATGAGCTGCTGCAGGGATTTTTTTTTGCCGACAGCGAAGAGCCCAAAATTTTGAGACTGGAACGTGTCAGCAGTTCTAAGAGCAATACCACGATACACCATAGCCGAGTAGACGCGAAGTTGCTGAGCCAGTCCAGCAATTCGTTCTGCACGTTGATCTAAGAGCACATTCTGATTGATATAATGCTTTGAAAGAGATTCGATGATGGTATAGATAGCGGGTCGTAAAATCTCCATGAGCTCATAGCGCGTCGAATCGGAGATATTCTCAATCGCTAATAGTTCTTGCAGAGTAATATAGAGCTGTTTGGCCGTTTCTCCGACATTGAGCATGGATAAACTTGCAACCCAAGTCTGCATTTCAGATTTTGATGCACCGACTAACGATAAGTGGGTGATTTCATCAAGCGGTAAGTCGGCGTTAAGTAATTTTATGATATTTAAATTCATGACAAGCTCGCTCCATTCCCCAAAAAATCTAAAGCTATCCATGATCTAGATTTTATTTTAAGAATTAAATAAACAGCAGAAGAAGGCCTAGTAACTAGCATTTCCAGTTGCAGAAAAATAAATTTTGCAAAACTTACCATTTGGTTTAATTCAATTGTGTCGCATGTGTCCATGGTGTCCAAAACTCAGCTGTTAACCGCTGTTAAGTGATTGAACATACATCAGGCTTTCAATATATATTAAAAAAAATATTAAAGGTAGACTTGTTGAAAAAATGTGCAGAACATGTCAATTGGGTCTCGTTTCTAAGCAGAAAAAACGTAAATAGATACATGTTTTGTAAACCCTAAATCTAGAATCCTTCATCAGCGCTCCGATCTCGGGTACCACTTTGTTGAAAGCGTTGCAACTGTTGTCGTTCATGTTTATTTGGACGATGGTCAGGGCGTGCTTGGTTTGATAGTTTACGTGCCGTGTTCATCAACTCACGACGCGCAATACTTGCCTCAGTTTCTTGATAGAGAATCTGTGCTGCTGCCGCATTGCCGCGCGTGCTTGAAAGTGCAGTAATCACGATTATTTTTTCATCAAATCCCTGACGGATAGTCAGTTCCATACCCACGCGAATTTCTTTGCTCACTTTGACGCGTTCGCCATGAAAGTGTACTTTTCCGCCTTCTATGGCTTCTTTTGCAAGTGTTCGCGTCCGGTAAAAGCGCGCCGCCCATAACCATTTATCAATGCGTACAGCGTTGCCTGAGTTGGTGTCATTTACGGGTGAGTTTGAAGGTTTCATATATCCCTACCGATCTGGAATTCATAAAGATGAGTCTTAAGTCTCAAGCGTTATTGATGAGGCTAATTTGTAGTTCTTGAATAAACTCTGACCATTCACGGATTGCAGGATAATGTAAATTCTGTCGCGCTGGTAATAAACTATCTGGTTGCTCTATACCCAGAACATGCAAGCCGAAATCATGCGCGGCATGGAGTACCGATTCACTGTCATCAACCAATAGGCATTGTGCGGGAGCGAATGATTTTTGCCGCTGTAAGGTTTGCCAAAAACCAGCCTGTTCTTTAGCGTACCCATGATCATGACTAGAAATAATCTCTGAGAAATAATCGGCCAATCCTGTTTTTTGCAGTTTTATGGTCAGTGCTTGCGGGTGGGCATTGGTCACCAGCCAGAGTGTTTTGCCATGCTGCTGTAGTGTTTCAAGCAAGGGCTTTACGCCTGAACGCAGGGAGATGCGATCGCTGTGATGGCTCTTAAGTGCCTGCAAGTCGAGTCCCAAAAGATCACTCCAATAAGGCAGTGAGTACCAGTTTAGTGACCCTTCTTGTTGTTTGAAGATGGGCGTCAATGTAAGCTTTGCATGCTCGTGAGATACATTTTGTTCAGTTGCCCACGTTTTAACAACCACCTCGCGCCAGAAAAAATTATCAAAAGCGAGGTCTAGTAAGGTGCCATCCATGTCAAACATAATGATGTCAATTTGATTCCATGCAATACTTAAACTCATAGCAACCTAATCTTATGAATAGTGAACATATTCGTTTATTATAAATTTTTCTAATCCAAAAGTATTGGGTGTTTGGTGATTGTCGCCATTTGAGCCCAAGACTATATTGAGTGGCTCATTCTATGACACGACCTATACGCCCACATTCCGCGCAAGCTGGCGCTTTGCCGAGAATTGATTTGGATAGTCTGCTGAGTGCTGTGATTACCATTACTCAAGAGACGGGTCAGTTATTGACTGTTTTTTATAATCAGCACTTGCATACCACGATTGACGTACAGCGTAAAGAAGATACTTCGCCTGTGACAGCGGCTGATATTGCTGCACACGATTTTATTGAAGCGGCCTTGTTACGAGTGGCACCAGATATCCCAGTGCTATCTGAGGAGTCCGCTGATGTCACAGATCGTGCTCAATGGCCGCGTTTTTGGTTGGTCGATCCACTGGATGGAACGCGTGAATTTATCAATAAAACGGGGGAGTTCACCGTCAATATTGCATTGGTTGAAGACGGACATGTTGTTTTAGGAGTTATCGGTGTCCCCTTAAAACAGCAAATCTATGCGGCGATCCATGATGTTGATCAAGGGGATACGCGGAAAGTTGCTTATCGGGTGGATGCGGATGGTCGCCAGCATATGTTGCAATCCCGCTTTGTCGAAGGGTCGCTTTTGAATACCGCGATGTCTCGTAAATCGAAGCGTCCACAATACGAAGAGTACCAGCAACAACTCGCCCAAGCGGGTTGGCAACTTAATATTGTCAATGCGGGCAGTGCGTATAAATTCTGTCTCATGGCCGATGGTTCGATTGATCTCTATCCTCGTCTGCACCCCACTTCAGAGTGGGATACTGCTGCGGGTCAGTGCTTACTGGAGGTTTTAGGTGGCGCCATCGTTGATTTGGCAGGAAAGCCTTTTCGTTATAATCAGCGCGAACATTTGTTGAATGGCTCTTTTATCGCCGTTGCCGATCAAAATTTGCTACCGCGCGTATTGCCGAAAGCATTTATCAATTTTGAAGAGTAGTTTACTCGATGTGGTGCTGATGAACCTGTTGCATTAGGTTTTGCCAGACTTCATTAGGAGTCCAGACGTCATGCAGAGAAGCGAGGGACATGGCGTCAGATGCCTGTAAATAATAGACACGGTAGAGGTAAATCAGGGTGGATACCCGCATATTCAATGCGCAGTGCAACCAAATCTTTTTATCACGATTGTCGTGAAGAAAATCCAAGATACGGAGGGTTTGGGAGAGTGAGGGGCGATCAAACAGGAGGGGCAGATTAACATAGTCCATCCCTAACTCTAAGACCCGACGATCTTCACCTATGACTGCATTACTGGCATCAGTGAGTGCAAGATTGATAACAATCTCAAAGCCTGCATCCGCGATCTGATTAAATTCATCCAGGGTCGGTTGACCGGAGGTGGCGAGATTTTCATGAATTGAACGATACACCAAAATTTGCGCTAAAGATTTTTGTGAATCTTCATAATTTTGGTGTTCGTTCATTGAATTAAACCTTCATGGTGTCTAGAGCAATCTCAACGTGTTTCAAGCACACCTTTCAAGGCATTGTGCATCTCTAAGATCGCGCTTTCCGTTGTCTGCCAGTCGATACAACCATCCGTCACAGACTTGCCGTATTCCAGCTCTGATAAGTCAGCAGGGATGTCCTGACGACCACCATTGATATGACTCTCAACCATCAAACCGACGATGGAGTTGTTGCCATCTAGAATTTGATTGGTGATGTTCTTTAAGACCAGCGGTTGCAAGTACGGGTCTTTGTTGGAGTTGGCATGGCTGGCATCAATCATGATTTTGCCGCTGACTTT